>CAJWCD010000071.1:0-19104 GCA_913020725.1 uncultured Pseudomonadota bacterium | reverse complement strand
CCGGGAGACCATGCAGACCTGCGGCATCGGGCAGTACGCAAAATCCTCCTGATTCAAGACACTGTAGGGGTGGGCATGCCAGCGAATCACGTCTTCCCCTCGGCGGCATCCCACCAGCCCTTCTTCACCAGACGGGGAGTTTCACTTACGAGTTGAATCCGCGAGGTTATGGAGCTAAAGAATGTGGAATCTAAACTCGATTTTGATCAGCCAAGAGGCCGCCCACCATCGAGAGGAAGGATGCAGCCTGTCATGCTGGTCAGCGTGGTGACCAGTGCAACGACGGCCTCCCCGATTTCCTCCGGACTGGGGAAACGCTGAAGCGGGGTGTGGCGGAGTTGATCCTCGCGCCATGAAGGGTCAAGCCCCCGGATGAACTCGGTATCCACCACTCCCGGAGAGAGCGAAACCACCCGAATCGTCGGAGCCAGCGCACGGGCCAGCGAGCGGGTCATCGAATCGAGTGCCGCCTTGGACGCGCAGTAGGCGATGTTGCTGCCCATCCCGGAGACGGCTGCGATGGAGGAGATGTTGATCACCAACGGATCGCTACCGCGTTCCAGCAAACTTCGGAAGGCCCGGACGCAGGCAAACGCACCCCGCCAGTTGATGCGGAAGATTTCGTCAATGAGGTTGTCGTCAAGTGCGTCAAGGTCGTGGTGCGGTACAAAGCGAGTGGTACCTGCGCAGTTGACCAGCACGTCCAGCTTGCCGTGCTGCGACTGTACCCGTTCGGCAAGTTCCTGCACCGCCGGAGTTTCGTCCACTCGCGTCTGGAGGGCAAGGTGGCCTGTTCCCGGAAGAGACGCCAGCAAAGTCTCTGCGCTCTGCTTGCTGTTGTGGTAGGTAAGAATCACCGAAGCCCCGGATTCGGCTACCCTCTGGCAGATCGCCGTACCGATTCCGCCTGCGCCTCCGGTCACGAGAACCGTTTTTTCCTGCATCGTCGTCATTCGTGGTCCTGTTCCTTGGTGATCACCCAACCAGAGGACACGCCCTTGGGGAGTCGCGCTGAACCACGCACTACCAAATCGCCGGGAATCAGCCGATTGACGAAGGGGGCTTCCGGATCCTCCACACGCCGGAGCAAAACCTCCACCGACTCGTCCATCATCGGCACCACGGGCTGTCGGATGGTCGTGAGGTTGTAGCTCGGCCACGCAGCCATCGAGATGTCGTCAAAGCCGATCACAGAAACGTCCTCCGGAACCCGCAAGCCCCGTCCGCTCCGGATGGCCTCCAGTGCGCCAATCGCCATGATGTCGTTCGCGCAGAAAATGGCGTCGGGACGCTCCGGGCAATCCAGCAGCCGCAGGGTGGCCTCATACGCCCAGCGATAGGTATAGTGCCCTACCTCTCGGAGCGGCATCACCCCGTGTTCCTGCAAGTAGTCCGTAAAGCCGCGTTCGCGGTCCACACTAGTTGAGGTGTCTTCCGATCCTGTCAGAAAGGCGGGGCGCTCATGTCCGGCATCCAGAAATAGCCGTGCGACCATCCGTCCGCCTTCCTCGTTGTCGCAACAAACCCAGCTTGCGCTGGTGCCAAGGACGTAGCGGTTGAAAAGCGTCACAGGCGTACCCAGCCGTTCGCACTCCTGTGCCATTTCGGAACTGAGGGTCGCTGCAGTGATGAGGATACCATCCACCTGATACTCAAAGAGTTGCGGCAGGATGTCGTCCAGGCTTTGATCACGGGTAACGACGAAGAGCATGACGCGCTGACCGCGCTCCTGAAAGCGGCGGCTGAGGGCGTCCAGCACATCCGGATAGAAAGGGTTGGTGGTGATGTTAGCGATCACGATACCTATCATGTTGGAGCGGCGCGTGATCAGGCTGCGGGCGATGGCGTTGGGCTGGTAGCTGAGCTTGCGGGCGGCCTCCAGCACACGGCGGCGCATCTTCTCCGAAACACTGGCTCCCGGCGTGAAGGCGCGGGACACCGCCGACTGAGACACCCCCGCCAGCCGCGCTACCTGCATCGAGGTGGCCTTCTTCCGCTGCTCCGCCATCGTTTGTGTTTGAGTTGGAAGTGATCTCGCGCTACGCAACCGCGTAGGGTGGTTCAATCGGAGCGGAACCGCCAATACTGCTACCGAAACTCGCGGATGTGCTACGCTTCATCTGCCCTACTTCAACTCCGTCGTTTGCCATTAGACCTCGACAAAATCATTGCGTGTAGCGCCGCACCCGGATGTCCGCCTGCTCCTTGTGCCCCGCAAAGTTCTCCAACGCGCACAGTCGTGAGCAGTATTCACCAATCAGCACACTCGCCTCCTTGGTCAGCACACGCTGGTAGGTGCAGGTTTTGAGGAATTTGCCCACCCACAAACCTCCAGTGTAGCGGGCCGCTTTTTTGGTCGGCAGGGTGTGGTTGGTGCCAATCACCTTATCACCATACGAAACGTTGGTCTCTTGCCCCAAGAAGAGTGCTCCGTAGTTGGTCATGCCTTCCAAAAAATTTTGGGGACTGCGGGTCATGACCTGCACATGCTCGGAGGCAATCTCATCCGCCTTGACGATCATCTCCTCCTCGGTGTCGCAAACGATCACCTGCCCGTAGTCTCGCCACGCCTGCCCCGCAGTTTCGGCAGTTGGCAGAATTGTGAGCTGCCGGTCCACCTCGCTCATGGTGTCGCGGGCCAACGTTTCGGAATTGGTGAGCAGTACCGCCGGAGAGTTCAGCCCGTGTTCTGCCTGACCCAGCAAGTCCACCGCGCAGAGTTCGGCATCACAACTGTCGTCGGCAATTACAAGGGTTTCGGTGGGTCCGGCGAACAGGTCAATGCCCACTCGCCCAAAAAGCTGGCGCTTGGCCTCGGCGACATAGGCGTTTCCGGGGCCAACCAGCATGTCCACCGACTGGATGGTTTCAGTGCCCAGCGCCATCGCGCCCACCGCCTGAATGCCGCCCAGGCAGTAAATTTCGGTTGCGCCCCCAAGGTGCATGGCCGTGACAATCGCCGGGTGGGGTCGTCCCTGATACGGGGGGGCACAGGCGATGATGCGCTGCACTCCGGCGACCTTCGCCGTGACTACGCTCATGTGGGCCGAGGCAACCATCGGATACTTGCCAGCGGGAACGTAGCAGCCCACACTGTTGACCGGAATGTGCTTGTGCCCCAGCACGACCCCCGGAAGCGTTTCCACTTCGACCTCCTGCATGGAGTCGTGCTGCACTTGTGCAAAGTTGCGGATCTGCTCCTGCGCGAACTTGATGTCCGCAATGGTCTGTTCCGGAAGCCCTGCAACCGCCGCCGCGACCTCTTCCTCGCTGAGCCGGAAGGTGGGTTGGTCCCAGTTGTCAAACTTCTTGGCCAGTTCCTGCACAGCGGAATCGCCCCGCGCTTCAATGTCCGCAAGAATCTGCTCCACTGTCTGCCGCACCTGCGCGTCCTCCGCCTTGACCTGCTCGGCGCTGATGCCGTCTTTGAGGTACCGAATCATGGTGATCTACTGTAAAAAAATCTGGGTTATGAGTTTTGCATAGGTATGCTGTTGCTAATAGGATACTGGCAGACTGCCCCAAACGTCAAGTTTTGGCTCGGGCAACGTTTTCTCCCTCATCGCATGACCAAACCATGACTTCTTCAGCCGCGTCTTTGGACCCCTCGCTCTTGGAACACCTCCGCCAGTTTGACACCCCCACGATCTGCAACGCACTGGAGCATGCAGTTCCGGAGCGCCGCACAGTTGGCTTCACCACCGAGCCGTTTGTTTGCGCCGACCCCGCGTTGCCACCTATCGTGGGCTACGCCCGCACCGCAACGATCCGGGCGGCCAACAAAGTTGACCCGGTACGCAAGCGAGAAAATGCCCTGCGCTACTACGAGTACGTCGCCAGCGATCCCGGCCCCAACATCGTGGTCATTCAAGATCTGGATTCGCGTCCGGGAATCGGTGCCCACTGGGGCGAGGTCAACTCCAACATCCACAAAGCGCTGGGCCTACCCGGAGGCATCACCAACGGGGCAATCCGCGACCTCGATGTGCTGGCCCCCGGTTTCCAACTGCTCGGCGGCAAGATCTCGCCCAGCCATGTCTATGTGCGTGTCGAGGACATTGGCATTGACGTGGAAATCTTCGGGATGGCCGTCAAGCACGGCGACCTGATCCACGCCGACCGTCACGGAGCGGTAGTGATCCCACTGGAGGCCACCCCCAAGCTTCCGGAGTACATTGACCTCTGCATCCGCCGCGAGGCCGTCATCCTCGATGCCTGCAAACGCCCGGATTTCACTATTGAGGTTCTCAAGCAGGCGATCGGGGACTCCGCAGAAATCCACTGACTCGAAAAAAACCTTGACCTTTCCTGCTTAGTTGCAGTATAAATACGTTGCATACGTATTCATACAGAGCATGTGGGTCAACGACGAACTGCCCAAGGACCGGGACGTGGCCATGGTCTTCCAGAACTACGGCCTCTATCCGCACATGTCCGTCTATGAAAACATCCGCTACCCCCCTGAAAGTCCGCAGGGTGCCCAAAAGCGAACACGCCGAGCAGGTACGCCGCGCGGCAGAAAAAGTGCGGCTGGAACAACTCTTGGACCGCCGCCGCCGTGAGCTTTCTGGAGGCCAGCGCCAGCGCGTGGCCCTTGCCCGTGCCATCGTCCGCACTCCCACCGTGTTTTTGATGGACGAACCGCTTTCCAACCTTGACGCCAAGTTGCGCGTGAGCATGCGAGCAGAACTCAAGCACCTCCAGCACGAACTGCGCATCACCACGGTTTACGTCACGCATGACCAGATCGAAGCGATGACGCTGGCCGACCGCGTGGCCGTCATGGATCACGGCATCATTTCCCAACTCGACACGCCGGAGAACATCTATAACGATCCCACCAACCTGTTTGTCGCGGGCTTCATTGGCTCTCCGGCCATGAACCTGATTCCGGGAACGCTTCAGCAGGGCCAGTTCCAGCACCCGCGTCTTTCCATCTTAACAGGGCTGGGCGACTGCCAGCAGGCCACCTTGGGAGTGTGCCCGGAGGATTTGGAACTCACCCAGTCGGAGAATGGCACCTGCTCCGGATCGGTTTATTCGTTTGAGTTGACGGGCGAATCCACCTTGGTCACGGTGCAACTTGGCGACGATTTGCTGACCGTGCGTGGTCCCAAGGAATTCCGCATCGGCATTGATGAAGCGGTTGGCGTGCGGCTCGTGTCAGAAAAGTGCTACCTGTTCGACTCAGCCACCAAGCAGCGGCTTCGTGTCTGAGTCCCAACCCAGCCCGCCGCCACTCAACTCCACACCCAAAGGTTTCAATGCCTGCGATCCACACTCCGGAATCCATGCGCCAGCGGCTGGTGCGCCGCAACGAGATGGTGCCGTGCAAAAGCGCGTTCATTGACACGCACACTCCCGGAAGCCACCTCAAGGATAATTTCAGCATCATCGGCCCCGGTGTAACCGAAAACACCGAGCAGGTTGTCAACATCCGCGAGCCCCATGGTTTCAATATCGGGGCAGCCGGGCAGCCGCCGAGGATCAAGAATTCACTGCACAACCACTTCACCGCCGAAGTCTTTATGATCCACGAAGGCTCCTTCGAGATTTACTGGGGGCTTCAGGGCGAAAATCGCGTCACGCTCCACGAAGGCGATGTCGTTTCCATCCCCACGCACTGCTTCCGGGGATTTGAGAACGTTGGAGAGGACTACGGGTTTCTCTTCACTGTGCTGGGCGGGGACGACACCGGGGGGGTGGAGTGGGCCCCCCAGGTGTTCGAGGCCGCCGAGGCCCACGGGCTAGTGCTGCTCGAAGAACATGGTGTGTGGGACACGAAACAGAAGCCGCTTCCTGAAGGTGCCAAACGGGTGAAGACGCTGACCCATGAAGAAGAAGCCGGCTACGACAACTACTCCCAAGCGGAAATGGCACGGCAAATCTGCTACGCTGGGCAACGTCATCCAGCGTCCGGACACCCCTTGCAAGCGGGAGACTTCGGTCCAATCCAGCTTTATGCAATGATTGCCTCGCAAAACGCGGCCATTCCCGGAGGCGACGGCTTTGTGCTGCTGCTCCACGAAGCCAAACCCAGTGGTGGTTACCAAGCCCACACCCGCCCGGAAAAGGAGGTGCTGATCTGCCATCGCGGCCAGTGGCAGGTGGACTGGAGCACCGAGGGACAGTCGGGCCGTTTCACGCTGAAAACGGGGGATATCTTCTCCCTGCCCGGCAAGGTGTCCCGACGCTTGGAGTGTGTCGGTTCTGAAAAGGGCTATCTGTTTTCTGTGATCTCCGGGGATGCTCTGGCTGATCCCCAATGGCTTTCTGAGTGACAAAATGGCAAACGATTCAACTCCACCCAAACCCGCTCAAGCTCCCCCTGTCACGGAAATCGGCTGGAAGGACATCGCTACGCTGATGAATCCGGGTTCGGAAAAGCGGCAGACGATGCGCGGCTTTGACGAGCGCATCGTGGACATCGTGGACTACCACATCCGGGGAACCCACTGGATTTGGGAGGAGCGCGGCGTGGGGCGCATCTACAACCAGTACCGCCACAACGCCCCGGTTTGGCACCCGCACGGCGTTTCCTACGGACGCGACCAGGTGATCTCCGACACCCTACAGATGCAGCACACCTTCCCGGATCGTCGGGCGTTTGGGGACGATGTGATGTGGCGCGTTGATGAAGAGGAGCAGACCTACCATTTCTCCGCCCGCATCACCAACCTCGCCCACCACTGGGGGCATGGGCCACTGGGACCGCCCACCGGACGCCGCATCCACTGGAGTACGCTCTGCAACTGTATCGCTCATGAAAACCGCATTGCCGAGGAATGGCTCATCCGCGACGAAACCGCCGTGGTGCGGCAGCTTGGACTGGATCCGTGGGAGTTGGCCCGCACCATGGCGCGTCAAGAGGCCGAATGGAGCAAGCAGGATTCCCCCTCCGGAGATTTGGACCGTCTCAGCGGGCAGAACGCACCTCAAGTGCATATGCCCAAGTCAGGGGATTTCGATGTTGAGGATTTCGTGCGAGGCTTCCTGCACGATGCTTGGAATGTGCGGCTTCTCAACCGCGTCCGCGAATGCTGTGCTCCTAACATACTGCTGCACCTTCCGGGGCAACGCGAACTGTACGGCACTGGAGACTACACTGCGCACGTCACGGGCCTGCTTGCGCAGTTTCCAGACGCACAACTGCTCGTGGACGACCTCTACTGGAATCCGGACCGAGCCAAGGGCGGCTTCAAGCTCGCAGTGCGCTGGACGCTGCAAGGCACCCACGAAGGCTGGGGCGTGTTTGGCAGTCCCACCGGACGGCGCATCTCCCTGATGGGCCTCAGTCACCTCTACGTCCGCAACGAAACGCTTGTCGAGGACTACACCCTCTACAGTGAAATCGCCCTCATGAAGCAGTTGGTGGCGCTGGAGTGACTTCTGGAACCCCCATCGAGGGAGGGGCCAGCCAAAACAAAGGTTTGGTGTCGATTGGATGACACGCAGATGAAAAATGTGGTAGAGTACGAACTGACCCAACATACTGAAATGCGGATGCAGGAACGCAGCATCCTTTCAGAATAGTTAGAAGCCGCACTCACGACACCCAAGTTGGTGGAACCTGACGCAACCGATTCAGGTTTGGAGCATCGGCTGGTGGTAATTCTGGAATGTGATCATCGTGTGTTGCGTGTGGTTTGTGCCCCAAAGACAAACCCGTTACGGGTCATCACCGTGCATTTTGATCGCAACATGAAGGGCCGACTATGAAGCTCACTTACGATGCAGACGCAGATGCCGTTTATTTGAGACTCGGAGAGGCTCAGATCGTGGATTCCGAAACCGTCGCTCCCGGGGTTGTGTTGGATTATGATGCCAACACCAACATCGTTGGCGTTGAAATGCTCAGTGTTTCCAAGCGCGTGACTCGACCAGACACCCAACGGATGCTCATGGAAACACTGGTCGCAAGCAAATCGGAAGTGTCCGCCCTCTCCAGTTCGCCTCCCTCCTGAAAGACCCCCAGTAAACCGACGGCTCGCACCAAGATTGATGAAGAAGACAAGCAACGGTTTGCCGAAATCATACGATCAACCCCTGAGCGCCCCTAGGCTTGCCGAACTCAAGGATCAGGACATTGACTTCAGCGAGGTTCCAGAGTTGGACGAAGCCTTTTGGAAAAACGCCATGCTCGTCCTTCCTGAAAAAACCCAGCCCGTGACCTTGCATGTCAAGAAATTCGTGGTTGATGCCTTTAAGGACGGAGGCAAGGGCTACCAAACCCGCATGAATGCTGTGCTGGAAACCTACGTCCGCGCTCCGCTCACCAAGTCTTCCGCATAGCGAACAAACATTCAAAATACCTACGAACCAACGATGCTCCGGGTACGCTCCAGCACGTCCAGCCCTTGCTGCTTGAGCCACCAAGGCAGGTCAATTAGCACCCAGTTTTCTGCCAGCTTGTCGCCATCGCGTCGGTAGATGTCCACCACCCGCATGTCGGCGGCGGTGTCACTGGCGGGGAGTCCCAAAAACCCTCCGGTGGGCGTGTTGGTCAGGTTGGGCCAACCGAAGAACCCTGCGTAATTGCCCTCGGCCAGGCGGCAGACGTGACCGTGGAACACCTTGCCCTTGAGTCCGCCTCGGAACGAGTACTGGTGCTGCTCCTGATAGCGGGGGATGGTGTAGGTAGCCCCAATCCCGGTGGGGCCGTACCAAATCATGTCCTCGTGCCACGTTCGGGCCAGCAGCTCCGGAGGGGGGAAGTCGTTGCCACTCTTGTTGAGTTCCGTCAGGTCGGCGACCATACGATTGACCAGTTCCAGCGTTTTTTGGGATTCCTCCGGAGACTGCGCGGCGAGTTGGATGCCGTCGTGCGTCCGGGGACCGGGGTAGAGGAACGAGGCTCCGGTCTGCGGCGGGAGGGGATGGATACCCACTTGGTGCATCACGCCAATGAGGTCGCAGAAAAAACCACTGCGGACGATTTTCCCGTTCCGGACGCAGTTGAAGTCCGCATAGCGCAGGAAGCCCACCTTGTGGCTGGCGGGAATGCCCAGCCACGGACGATCCCGCAGACCCATCAGGTGGCCCATGCTGATCGTCCAGTCCGTCTGGTCAATCTCGCTGGTGCCCGCGATGAAGACGTCCTGACGGCGCTGGACATGGGACCAGGCACTCAGGAACGGGCACCAGAACGCTTCCGCAACGGCCTCCGCGCCGCATTGCTCGCCGAACGGATGAACCCCGTACCACTGAAAGCCCGGGGCTGTGAACCTTCCGATGACGCTGGCCACCGTTTCCGCATTGGCGGCTTCCAGTTCCCGGTAGTAGTCGAGAACGAGCGCTTTCAGACTGTGGTAATCCGACATCGCGTCACCCTTCCGGGTTGATCGGCTTTGTCTGCCGATGGGCGGTCACTTCCCTCATCCGCCGGAACACGTCCACCCCAACCTGGTCGTACACGTCCAGCAGGTCCACCAGCACCCAGTTCTCCCGGATGAGTCCCCGTTCAAGCCGCCAGAAGTCGAGGCTGCGCATGGTGATGCGCTTGCCGACAGGGGCGATGCCCATCCAGCCGTCGTGGGAGAGGGTCTGGACCATGTTGGGCCAGCCCGTCACGGCAGCGTAGTCGCCGTCGCCAAAGAAGTGGTAGGTGATCTGGTCCACATACTGCCCCCGATCGGGCATTCCGTTGAGGAAGGGGATCTGGTGCCAGTATCGAAAACCGGCGATGCCGCGCCCGGTGCCAATGCCGGAAGGCCCGTACCAGTTCATGCGAGGGTACCAGAATTTCTCCATTTCCATCACTTCCGGCCCGCCTTCGGAGGGGTGACGCTTCATCGCTGTCAGCATGTCGATGATGTGCTGGCAGGTTGCCAGACTTCGTGTTTCGTCATGCGGGCCGGGCACGAGGCCGTCCTGCGTGGCGGGTCCCGGTACCTGCCATTCACGGCCAAGACTGGGGGCCAGCGGCCAGGCGTTCGCCTGCATCATCACCTCCGGGATATCCCACAGCGCCTGAATTTCAGTGACCCGTCTCTCCTTCATCCGGTAGAATTCGTGAAAGCGCATCGCGGCCTGATGCCCCGTCGGGGGAATGTCCAGCCATGGTTGCTGGAACGTCCCGGTATAGTAGCCCCCGCAACCGACCCAATCAACTCCTTCCGGAGTGACCCCGGCCATCACGATGGTATCGCGCCGCTCCAAGTCCGGCCATGCTGCAAACAACGGCGCATAAACGGAGTCGTAAAACGCCGCCGCCCCGACCATTTTCCCAAACGGAAAGCACAGCCTCACCTCGGCTTCCGGAGTCAGTAAAGCTCCCAATGCCGAGCGTATCCCCTGTTCGCTGAAGTCGTACATCGCCGCCCGCAACGGGGCCAGCAGTTCCTTGTGCCGGGTGTGCCGATCCTGTGTCATTTGGCCTCCGCTTCGTGCAGTGGGCAAGGCAGGATTTGCTCGCCTTGTTCATAAGCCTCCCAGCCATGGCCGTCGAAAGGATCGACTCCGAGTTGGCGTAGCACATGCGGAAAATCGACCATCACCCAGTTGTCCACGATCTTGCCGTCCTGTACCTTCCAGAAGTCCATGTAGCGGATTTCCACCCGCTTCCCAGTGGGGGCGATGCCCATGAAGGTTCCGGAGTGCGTGGCCCTCTGCCTGCCAAAAGCCGCCATCCACTCGCCCTCGGCGAGGCGGGCCTCGTCGATACACACCTTGTCGGAAAACGCCGCCTGAAAGGGACGCTGCCAGTTGTCCTGAAACTCCTTGAGGCCGTTCTTGAAGCCGCATCCGGCGTTGCCCATCCAGCGGAAGCTCTCGGCGAAGAACGCCCCTATACCGTCAATTTCGTGGTCGTTGAGGCCGTCCACCATCGACTCGACGACGTGGCGGGTCTCCTCGGTTTTGGAGCGGTCGTTGTCCTTCGTCAGTTCCGCTTGTGGCGGACGGGAGCCTTTCATAAATGATCCGGAGATAAACTGTTTGAACCTAGCTAGCGTCTGGCTTGAACCTGTATCATCAAGTCCAACTCGTTGAACAGCATCCATTCGCTGGAAATGCGGCTATCAAGGATTTGATTTTGGGTGATGCCCCACAACTGCACTTGTCGGGCAGTCGGTGGTCCATAGAGGCCACCCCCCTGATGAGTGCCTATGGCGCTCCAACGAGTAGAGACTAGAAAGCCTTCCAATTCGTTGCCCATCCAGTAAACTTCGTCCACCTGCAAGTCAAGGTCAGGAAAGGCTATGAAGATCGACTGGAGAAAATTTTGGTGGGGCTGAACACTAGAGAAAGCTCGGTTGGTTGGTCCCTGAAACTGAAAATCGGGGGTGCTGCTGGCGGTGAGAACTTCCAGATTTTTTCGATTCCAGACCTCATCAAAGTGCTTGCGGATGAAATGGTCTACATCAAATCCGTCAATCGGCTCACTGATGCAAATCGGCGTTTCAGGCCGAGTCGCTTGGCGCAACCTCTCCCAGGTTTGAGCGTTCCTTGTCCATCCCGAAGGTGGAGATGCCGCTAGTCGTTGGGCCACCTCGTTCAAGTCAAGCCCCAGTTGCTGAAGCATGCTGGAGGTGTTGTACAGGACATGCTCCAGAAAGATTTCGTTCTCCAGAGCAACACAGTTGGCAATCACCAAGATGTCAATGTTGCGGTTGGTGGCTGGACCGTAATTGCTCTCCCCGTCATTGGTCCCCCGGATCAGGGTTCGGTGCGAGGTATGGAATCCGATTGCATCGTTGCCGGCCCAGATGACCTCATCCGCGATCAGTTCAATGTTGGAAAACGCACCCGTGGTGTGGTGCGTGTCACTGACGATTTTCTGGTTGCCTAGCTGAAGCCCATAGTCGTCATAAACATGGGATTGATCCGAGTAGGTGTCGAGAATGTACTCGACGTTGCACTCCTCCCAGATGCGGTGCGTGATGCGGACAATGTAGTCGATGATGTTGTGGTAGGTCTCCTCAAACCCTCGCATCGGTTGACGAGGGCCAAAATCGTCCGGGATGCGCTGAGCGGTGCGAGAGTCCCCCCCCAAGTAGTTCCCAAGGGAGAAGGAGAAGCCTGTAGGCATATGTTCCCGCCTCAGAGGTTGAGCGTGGGAACCGTCACGAGCCCTTGTTTGCTGGGTCATGGCGATCTTATCCTTTCACCGCGCCCTGTACGAGCCCGGAGATGATCTGCTTCTGGAAGAACAGCACCAGCACGAACAGGGGTGCGGTAATGGAGACCGCGGCGGCCACGGCTTCCACCTGATCGGTGGTGGTGGTCTCGCGGTTGAAATAACCGCTGATCGCCGGAACCATCGTTTGGTTCTGCGCGTCTAGCAACAGCGAAGTTACCAGAAAGTCGTTGTAGGCGAGCAGGAAGCTGAACAGCCCCGTTGTGATCACACCGGGCCACATCACGGGTATGATCACCAGCCGAAACGCCTGAAAGTGGTTACAACCGTCCACTCGGGCCGCTTCATCGAGTTCGGAGGGGATGTTCTGGAAGAAACTGCGCAGCATCCAGATCGTGAAGGGCTGGTTGATGGAAACCAGTACCGCGATCACCGCCCACGGTTGGCCATAGAGTGTGGGTGCGGCATCGCCCAAGAATGGACGGAGGATTTCCGCCGAATGTATGAATACCGGCAAATAGCCTGCCACCAGCACCGAATGCGGCAAGGCCCGGAAAATGAGCGCGATGATGAGAATCCAGAACGCCAAGCTCGTGTGGGAGCGCGCCAGGCCATAGCCTGCCAGAGTCCCCACGGAAAGCGAGATCGTCACCACTCCGGTGGTCACGATCAGCGAGTTGATGAAATTGCGGTAGAATTCGTTCTCCACCCACACGGCAATGTAATGCTCCGGAGTCAGGCCGATGAGTGGGACACCGAGCGGACCGAGTGCAGGATTCAGCACACCGAGTAATCCGGGCAGCCATTCAAGAAAAACCACCGCCACTCCGGCTCCAAAGAGTACGACCCCGAAAATCCAGCCCAGCCACGCTTGGCTCGCAGGAGCATGACGGCGGACGGCATTCGGCAACCAGTGCATCGCCATCCGCACTGCCAGCACCAGCATCGCAATTCCAGCTATGAGGTCCAACAACGAGAGTCCTTTACCGGTGGCGCGGGTTTGCGGACCAAAAATCACCGCTAACGGATTTGAAGAAAATGCCTCGACCGGTACCTTAAAACTCATCACCGCGATCCAGAAAATCGGAAACACGGCCAGCAAGCACCAGAAACCCAAGAAAATACCGGTGGTTACTTTCAGGAAAAAAGGCTGGCGCAGGGCGCGAGGTAGGTTTTCCATCGTCACCCCTCCTTGTGATCACGCCAGGTGCGGCGTAACAGTGGAACCAGAATGATAGCAATGCCGATCATGGTCAGCATCGCGCTGGCCGAAGCACGGCCAATCGAACGGCTGCCACTGTCGTCCGGAGTCAGGAAGTCATAGGTCAGCCATTGCAGCGAGATCACGTGCGCTTGGCTGGAGAAGCCCACCACCTCCTCGAACACCCGGTAGGTGTCCATCAGGTGAATCAGCGAAATGAAAATCAGCAGCGGCATCAGGTGGGGGATAACGATGTAGCGCAGGCGTTCCCAGCGGTTCGCCCCATCAATGATGGCCGACTCCAGCGCGTCTTGGTTCACGGTCTGGAGGCCCGCGTACAGCACCACAAAGGCGAAGGGCGCGGCGTGCCAGACGCGGTAGAAGAGCATCAGCAGCTCAATCGTCCAGCCCTGCGCAAAAAGGGCGATGTCGCGCTCCAGCCACCACTCCAGCAATGCGGTCATGATGCCGTCGCCGATGAAGAGCCAGCGGATCGCCAGCGCTCCGATCACCGGAGTGATGATGAAGGGCAGCAGCGAAAGGAAGATCACCGGGCCGCGCAGGGCGCGGAGGGTGTTGTCGACCGCGAGCGCAATGGCAAACCCAACTGCGATCACAAGGGGAAGGGTAATGAAGGTGAAAGTGAGCGTGAAGCGCAGCGCCTTCCAGAAGTCGATGGTCAGCAGCTTGGTCCAATCACCGTCCACCATGGCCGGAAAGGCACGATCCGGTTCAATGAGGTTGCGGTAGCTTTGCAGGCCGACGAAGGTTGTTTCCGTCTTGGGCTTGCCTTGGGCGTCAAAAACCGGGCGCGTTTTCTTTTCGACCACACAGGTCTGGCCCGTGAAACCCGGAGTGCAGGTTTCCACCTCCACAGTTTCAAACACGGGTTTGGTGAGGTGGAAGCTCTGCCAGAAAACGCTGAACAGGGGGGCGGCGATGAACAGGAACATGAGAAAGACCGACGGGCCAACAAACAGCGCGAAGGTCTTGAATTTCATTACTGCCGATCCACAAGGCGGAAAGTTCCGGAAGGGCTTAGCCTTCCGGAACAATTGTGAGGATTAGAGCAACCCCGCTTCCTTGGCGGAGGTCGTGTAGGCCGCCTCAATGTCGGCGAGTGCCGTGCGGGCGTCCTTCTTCCCGATCAGGAAGTCGGCGATGCCATTGCCAAGGGCGGTGTGCATCATGCCCATCTGCTTGCTGGCTGGATACGGAACCGCGCCATTGGCGGCGGTGTCGGACGCGCCTTTGGCGGCTTTTCCGGGCGCATAGCCGTCAATCAGCCAAATGGCATCCGCATTGTTGGCCTGCACCATCTCACTGTCCAGTCCTTCCATCGCGACGCGGAAGGCGGCTTCGGCCTGAGTGTCCGAGATGTTCTTGGCAATCACGATGCCGTCCCACCACAGCGTCGAGGCCGGGCGGTTGCCTGCCGTCGGAGCCGGAGCCGACGAGAACTGCACCTTGCCCACCACCTGAGATTCGGCGGCGTCATCCATCGCACCAGCACGGGTGGCCCAGAGGTTCGCCATGGCGATCTTGCCCTGCTGGAACTGCTTCTGCACATAGGTGGAGTCCGAAACCAGATACTCCGGGTCCATGTACATGGTCAGTTCCTTCATGGTTTCCAGCGTGACGATACCCTCGATGTTGTTGACCGTCGGGGAATTGCCGGAACCAAAGAACGCACCGCCGAAGCCAAGGTACATGTTGATGAATTCCTCCGCCAAATTCCATCCGGCCTTGTAGGTGCCGCCCAGCGGGTAGTCCACAACGCCCGCCTGCTTGATCTTCTCAGCCACCGCCAGCACTTCGCCGTAGGTACCGGGCACGGCAATGCCCAGATTGTTGAGGATGTCCTCGCGGTACATGAAGTGCTGGGCATTGACCATCATGGCCACGGCCATGATCTTGCCGTCAATCTTGATCAACTGATTCGGCTTGAGATGCTGTCCGTGCTTGGTGACCAAGCTGTCTAGTGGACGGATCGTACCCTCGTTCAAGAGCGGAACCATGGTGCCGTTGGACACGCCACCAATTTGATAAAGCGCCGGATTTGCCGAAAAGGCGACGGGCTGCTTCTTGCGGAACTCCTGATCAAGCACCGGTTCAAAGTTGCCGCACTCGGCCATGGCGCTGGTGACGGATTTCCACGCCTGAAAGCCCGCCGTCAGCGACTTCAGCGACACACTGTTCTTGAATCCGCAGGCCGCCTGAGCAGTTCCAGACGCTACGAGTGCCACTGCAATCAGCACCAGTTTGAATATTTTCATCGTACTCTCCTTTGAGGAAAATGGACTTCTCGCCCCTAGGGGCGTTCCGCCCGGCTATGGATTGCGCAAACTTGCCTTCCGGTCCATCTGCTTCCGGGTTGGATCGTTCACTGGGTTTGCCGTAAATCAACCAAACGGCTTGCTCTGCAGACTCAACCGTGAAGTTCACTTGCTTCGTCCACAAGGTGTGGTATTGTACTCCTGTATGCAATCGTATGCAAGAGGTTTTTTCACAATCCGGACTCTCCGTCCTGAAGAGAACAAGCCTAAGTTTTGCCGAGTCCCTGAACGGATTTGCAACTGCAATAGCCTAGGGTATAATCCAGAACACTTCAAAGGAACCGCATGAAACTGAGCAGCGACCGCATTCTCACCACCCACGTTGGCAGCCTGCCGCGCTCACAACGCGTCTTTGAACTCGTCTTCGCCAAGGAAGGGCAGAAGGAGTACGATCTTGCCGAGTATGACCGCGTGATCGCCGAGGCGGTGCAGGAAACCGTGCGCAAGCAAAAGGACGCGGGGGTGGACATTGTCAGCGATGGCGAGCAAAGCAAGATCAGCTATGCGACCTACATCAAGGATCGCCTCACCGGATTCGAGGGCGACAGCCCACGCTGCACCCCCAAGGACTTGGAGGAATATCCGGAGTTTTCCAAGCGCATTGCGAAAAGCGGAGGGGTGCCGTCCTACACCCGACCGCGCTGCACAGGTGACGTGGGTGTGAAAGACCTCCAGCCGTTGCAAATCGACCTCGACAACTTTCAGGCCGCACTGGCCGCATCCGGAGTCGCCGAAGCATTCCTGAACGCAGCCTCGCCCGGAGTCATCGCGCTCTTCCAGCCCAACGACCACTATCCGGACCACCGCAGCTACCTGTTTGCCCTCGCCGAGGCCATGCGCGTTGAATACGAAGGCATTGTCAACACAGGGCTGGTTTTGCAGGTTGACAGCCCGGATTTGGCACTGGGTCGGCACATGATGTTCAAGGATAAGTCGGACGCAGAGTTTCTTGAAATGGCGGAACTGCACATTGAGGCGCTCAACCATGCGCTAGAAAACATTCCTGCCGAAATGGTGCGGTTGCACGTTTGTTGGGGAAACTATCAGGGGCCGCACCACTGCGACATCGAAATGGCCAAAATTTTACCGACCGTTCTCAAAGCCAAGCCGCAGGCGCTTTCCTTTGAGGGGTCCAATCCGCGCCACTCCCACGAGTGGACCGCCTTTCGGGACGCTAAGTTACCCGAGGACAAGGTCCTGATTCCCGGAGTGCTGGATTCGACGACGAATTTTGTGGAACACCCCGAACTGATTGCCGAACGCATTTGCCGCTATGCCAACATTGTGGGACGGGAGCGGGTACTGGCGGGCAGTGATTGCGGATTCTCCACCTTCGCGGGCTTTGGCAGTGTGGACGCCGACATCACTTGGGCCAAGCTGGGTTCGCTGTCCGCCGGAGCCGCCCTTGCCACGGAGCGCCTGTGGTGAACTCCAATCCACGCCGCAACGACCTCGGTGATGCCCTGCGTGTTGCCTGCGACACCCTCCGCAACGTCTGGGAGTTCCGGGAACTGGGTCGCATGTACGACCACTACACCCACCGGGCCAACATCATTCAGGGGGGCCAACTGACCTACGGGCGGGATGCGTGGCTGGAGCGCGTCACCCAACAGCTCACCTGCTTTCCGGACGCTCGGCTTTTCATTGACGAGGTGTTCGCCTGCGAAGACGAGTCCGGGAACTTCCGGGTCGCGTTGCGCTGCACCTTCGTGGGCACGCACTTGGGACACGGCGTTTACGGAACGCCCACCGGGCAGCGCATAGTGCAGCCGTGGCTGCTGCTGCTGCGCGTGGCGGACGAGTGCATTGCCGAGGAATGGCGAGCGGTGGACGAGGTGGGGCTGCTTCGGCAACTCGGCTGGAGCGATGAGGCCATTCGCCAAGCCCCGCCTTGGGGATTTTCCGCTCTGGAAGCCCCCGAAGTGCAGGGCGAAATCGAACGCCTGCAAGGTCAGCTTCCGCCCGACCCCGGCAACGCGCGAGAAAATTTCGAGATCGGATCCTTCCTGCGCTCCACCTTGCATCGGCTCTGGAACCGCCGCATGGTCGGACGCTCCGACGCGGGCGTGGACCACTACTTCCGGGGGCACGGGAATTCACGGGGCGAACGCTACGGCGCTCAGGATTTTCAGGAGGACGTACTGGGTTGGCTGGCGATGTTCCCGGACCTTGCGCATCACATTGACGATCTGATTTGGGTGGGCGGCTCGCGGGAAGGCTTTCGAGCGATGCTGCGCTGGACGTGGCTGGGAACACACGACGGGCATGGCTGGCTGGGAGCGCCCACGGGTCGGCGGGTGCGCGTTTCCGGGCTTTCGCTGCTTTACGTCCGCAACCGCCGCCTCACCGAAGGCTGGACGGAATTCGGCGAACACACGCTCTGGCACACTCTTGCACCTAGCCCCGCTCCGGTCGAGCCGGACGCTGCCGAATGAGCCGGGTTCCCCTCGTTCTGCTGGCCGGGACTGCTCCTCAACAAGCGCATGTGGCAGCCGCAAATTGAAGCCCTGTGGGAGATCGCCGATTGCTGGGTTCCGGACCTGAGCCAGGCCGACACAATGGCGGAAATGGCACAGCAGGTGCTGGCTGAGGCCCCGGAACGCTTTGCCCTCGCCGGGCTTTCGATGGGCGGCTTGCTTTCCTTTGAACTGTGGCGGCAAGCCCCGGAGTGCATCACCCAACTCGCCCTGCTCGACACCAATCCCCGGCTCGACACCCCGGAACGTCAAGAGGACCGCCGCCGTCAGCTTCGCATGGTCGCATCCGGGCGTTTCCCGGAAATCACCACTGATGTACTGCTGCCCCGCTTGGTCCATCCCGACCGCCTGCACGATCAAGCGCTCGGTCAGGTGATTCTCGATATGGGCCTCTCCGTTGGCCCCACGGGATTTTGCAACCAAATCAACGCTGTGCTTTCGAGGAGCAACAGCGTTTCCACCTTGCCCACCATCTCCGTTCCTACTCTCGTGCTGTGCGGACGTGAGGACATCCTGACGCCGCTGGAACTTCATGAGGAAATGGCCGCAAGCATCCCCAACGCCACACTCACGGTGCTGGAGCACTGCGGGCACCTCTCCACACTGGAGCAGCCCGAAGCCGTCACCCGCGCCCTGTGCGACTGGCTCGTTCCCTGATCCTCACGGGGATGTGGCAGATGCAGAGATGACGGCAGGACGCCGGGGGCTTGTCTCGGTTCAGGTTGCAGAGGAGACTGCAGAGTTTGGCAAGAGCATCAGTTCAGAGGCGCAGGCGCGGCTGGAGGCGGCAAAGGGGCGCAAGCAAGCCGGCATCTTCACGCGGATGAAGGAGCGGGTGGGTGATTTTGGGAAGTCCTACACGAGGGCGTTTCCAAAACTGGATCCTAAGCGCTTTGGTGCTGTACTCGACCACCTGCGCCTCATGAAGGAAATTCCAAATTACTCCCATCACAAGGCCCGATAGTCCCCCTCTTGAGTGTTGGTGCCTGTCCTCAGCAAAATTCGCCCTGTAAA
>CAJWCD010000070.1:0-19173 GCA_913020725.1 uncultured Pseudomonadota bacterium | reverse complement strand
TTCGTCATTCTGAACCACCGTGAACCACAGGGGGAGGTGGGGGCGGGTTTGAACCCCGCCCCCACCGGAAACCTGCCGTGCGCTGGTCTTCACGGCAAGCGAGACTTCTCCGGACATGGTTTGCAACTCAATGGTTTCTGCTTCCGTTCCGGACAAGCGCCAGTTGTCGAACCGCTCCCACGGCGAGACGGCGGCTTGGAGCTTGCTCCGCATTCCGTGTGCGGCGCGGCGACGAAGCAGGTGGAGAGCCGCGCACCAATGAACCACCGCTCCAGAACCCGAATTCAGCAGTTCGTCAAGCCGGGATTCGATAAACAGCGTGTCCGCCGCACCCGCGACCACGACCGGATGCCGTGCGAGTTGTTCCAGAAAACGCAGGTTCGTGTGGAGTCCGGCAATCCCACAGTGCTGAAGTGCCCCCCGTAGTTTCCGCAGGGCGTCCGGACGGTTTCTTCCCAGCACGATCAGCTTTGCCAGCATGGGGTCGTAGTGGACGGAAACCGCAGCACCCTCGCGCACTCCGGATTCGATGCGGGCCTCGGTTTCTGGGAACTCCAGTCGCTCCAAGATTCCGGTGCTGGGCAGGAAACCCTGTTCGGGTTGCTCCGCGTAGAGCCGCACTTCGATGGCGTGTCCACAACATCCCACCTGCTCCTGCGTGATCGGAAGTTTCTCTCCGTCGGCGATGCGGAGTTGCCACTCGACGAGATCGAGTCCGGTGATCAGTTCCGTGACAGGATGCTCGACTTGCAGGCGCGTGTTCATTTCCATGAAATGGAACTCGCGGTCGGGTCCAACGAGAAACTCCACGGTGCCGGCGTTGGTGTAGCCGACCGCCTTTCCGGCAGCCACGGCGGCGGCAGTGATGCGCTCGCGCAGGTCGTCGGTCACAAAAACCGAGGGGGCTTCCTCCCAGACCTTCTGCTGCCGTCGCTGCAAGGAGCATTCACGCTCGAAGAGGTGCAGGGTGTTGCCGTGCTGATCCGCGAGAATTTGCACTTCGATGTGCCGGGGATGGGCAACATAGCGTTCCAGCAGCACCCGTCCGTCACCAAACGCGGCGGCACCTTCGCGCTGTGCTGCTTGCAGGGCATCTGCAAATGCCTCGGCAGACGTAACCACGCGCATACCCTTGCCGCCGCCGCCCGCGACCGCCTTGATCAAGATGGGCCAGCCGATGCGCTCGGCCTCAGCGAGCAAGGCTTCGGGTTCCTGTGCGTCTTCGTGATAACCCGGAACCACCGGAACCCCGGCCTCGCTCATGATGCGCTTGGCCTGGTCCTTGCGGCCCAGCGCTGCGATCACCTCCGGAGTCGGCCCGATGAACACCAACCCGGCCTCTACACACGCCTTGGAAAATTCCGCGTTTTCCGAGAGAAACCCGTAGCCCGGATGCACCGACTGCGCTCCGGATTGCTTGGCGACGTCCAGCAGCTTGTCGAGGCGCAGGTAGGATTCTGCCGGAGTCAGCCCACCTAGCTGAAACGCAGCATCCGCCTCTTCAACATGCAGCGCGTTGGCATCCGCCTCGGAATAGACCGCAATGGTCCGGACTCCGAGCTTGCGGCAGGTGCGGAGGATGCGGCGGGCGATTTCCCCGCGATTGGCAATCAGGACCGATTCAAGCATTGGTTCAGTTATCAGTTTTCAGTTATTAGGAGGACGGCACCGTTAGATAATCGGAGTCGATGTCGAGCAGGGGGCCGGGGTCGTTGGCATCGTAATCCGGGTCGGTGCGGGGATCGAGGGGAGCCGGGCGGCATTCTTGGCACCAGCACAAAATCCTCTTGCACTTCCACGGGCAAGGCTTTCCGGACTTGCACCCGGTAGAGGATGTAGAGCAGCAAGCTTGAGTGGACCACAATCAGGAAGAGTGGAAATCCGGTGGTGCCGATGCCTTCCATCACCAAGGCGATGAGGGCAGGTCCGGTGATGGCCCCGATGGCGTAGGTGAAGATCAGCTTGCCTGTGGCCGCAACCATCTGGGAGGGTCGCAGCCAGTCGAACACCACGGCACTGCTGAGTGGGTAGGAACTGCCAATCACACCTCCCAGCAACACCGCCAGCACCAAAACCTTTCATGAAACTCCAGACATTTCAGGCTCCCAGATCATCCAAACCAGTGTGGTAATCCCTAACACCTGTACAACTCCGAGTATTTTGCGGCGGTCCCAGGAATCGGACAAACGCCCCAGCGGATACTGGAACAGGAGCGCCCCGCCTGTCACGGTGGCCATGAAGAAGGAAATCTGGGCGACCGACCAACCCAGTGCTTCCCCGTAGATTGGGGTCATGGCCTGAACCGAGCCGAAACTGAAACCTGCGGCGATCACCCCGGCCACACCCACAGGCGCAATGCGGAAGAGTTCAGAGAAGGAGAGGAATTCGGTTTCCTGCGATTCCGGAACCGGTGCGGTGCTGTAAGCCACTGGGGCGCTGGCAAGCGCAATCGCCAGCGCGGCAATGATGAAGATGAAGTAAGGGTTCGGGCCATCCGCATTGACCAGCAACTGTCCGGTGGCGGTGGCGGCGTAATGCACCACAAGATACCACCCCAAAACCTGCCCCCGGTTCTCCACGCTGGAACTGGAGTTCAGCCAACTTTCCACCACCACATAGGCTGTTGCAGTGAAAAAACCGCCTAATACTCGTAGAACCAGCCATGCGTAAGCATTGGTGAAGAGAGCATAGGTCAGAACAATGGCGGTAAAAAGAGTGCAGGACAGCACAAAAGTGCGCACATAGCCGACCCGGATGACCAACAACTTTCCGTAAAAACACCCCAGCGCGATCCCCACCGCGTTAGCGGACATCACCACCCCGATCAACAGGGTCTCCACCTCCGCCTCATTAAGACGTAGTGGGATTAGGACATTAAGCAAGTGATTGCCAACCGCAAGCAAGGCGCAGCTCAACAGCAACATTCCCAGCGAATCAATCATGCGGTTCATGACCCTCCCTCCGTTCATGCGAAATAATAAAGCATATCCGCATTTTTCCCGTTGAAGAAATGATATTTCTTCATTCGATTCATGCACAGAATTCATGAATCCGGAATGTGTTAATTTGCTGAGGATGCTCTAACCCGTTTGGCGGTCGGTGTGGATCTTGAGGGTGTTGCTACGCAGCAGTTGGCCGCTGTTGCGGATGGGCGTGTCCCAGAGTCGCATGACGCGGTCGGCGAGCCGATAGAGGTCTTCGGCGGCAGGAGAATCGGCACTCATGTCCAAGAAAGGATGTTTGTCCCGCAAGGCGGTTTCCACGGCATCATCGTGAAAGACATAGCCGAAGAAATCGACCTTGAGGGAGAGGTTGGCCGCCAGCGATTCTTGCAGGTTTTCCACCACGATCATTTCGTCCGGATGTTTTCCTTGGTTGAAGACAATGTGCGGACGGAAAGTTCCCCAGAGTTCCTGCACTCGCTGAGCCTCGTCCGGATATTCCGCATCCAACCGCTGGAAGAGCTCACGAATGGTGAATTTGTCCGAGGTGTTGGCATCGTTGATGTACTCGGTCACCATAGCACGCAGGTACGATTTTGGTGGCAAGGCGCGTTCCACCACTCGCAAGGAGAAGTTCTTGAGGAACTGGAGCATGTTCATCAACGAGGGATAATC
Source organism: uncultured Pseudomonadota bacterium (assembly GCA_913020725.1). Taxonomy (GTDB): domain Bacteria; phylum SAR324; class SAR324; order SAR324; family NAC60-12; genus UBA8110. The sequence continues at coordinate 15,556 of CAJWCD010000070.1, read as the reverse complement.
TAGCGTTGTCACCAACATGCCCTTCGTGGAGATGCTGAAGAAATCCAGCACGGTGAAAGACGTCCCAGCTCCAAGATCGAGCAGGACATAGTCGGTGTCAAGCTTGCTGAGGTTGAGCAGCAGCTTTTGCTTGTGGGAGTACCCCATATTAGCGAGGAAGGGCATCCGGACCTCTCCGGGCAAAAAATGGAGCCCGTCAAAGCGTGTTTTCACCAGCAACTCATCCAGCCGAGTATCCCCGGAACTGATGAAGTGGGCAATGCCGGGATGGCGGTTATCGAAGCCGAGGTGGGTGTAGAGGTTTGATCCGCCGAAATCGAGGTCGGCGGCAATCACGCGCTTGCCCAACTGCGCGAGGGCGATTGCGAGGTTTGCAACCATGAAGGTCTTGCCCACTCCACCCTTGCCGCTGGCCACCGGAATGAGCACCGGACCGGGCGTTTGGGTGGTGGTTTCGTTTGCTTGCTCCGTGTTTGTTTCCTTTTCCATCGCCATTCTTTAATTGCTAGAGAACGTCATCTGCGCCTGTCCAAACTCGCCAAAGTCTGCGACCAAGGCATCACCAGGGGCAATGGGCACGGGGGTCACGCAGGTGCCGGTGGTGACGAACTGGTGTCGGTAGAGCATCTGACCGCGACGACGCAGGTCGTTCACCAACCACGTCAGCGCCTTCAGGGGGCTTTCCAGCACGTTGCGTCCGCTACCCACGGCCACCTCAGCGCCGTTTTTCAAGACCCGGACCTCATGCTCGGCCAAGTCGCGGTCTTTCCACGCTACTTTTACTTCCGGACCTAGGATCATCCAACTGGCGCAGGCGTTATCGGCCAAAAGCTGGGCCGCGCCCACCCGCGTGAAATCAATGTAACGTGAATCGGGAATCTCGATGCCCGGTTGGAGTTGATCGACCGCCTCCAGCACCTCGGCGAGCGAGTACGGGTCCTTCTGCACCGGAAGGTTTTTCCAAAAACGGAACACAAACTCCGCCTCGGCCACCCTCATCTGGTTGGACGAGAGGTCCACTTCAGCGCCGTCCGGACAAACAAACTTGGCCAACATCCGCCCCGCCAGCGGCCCGCTCACGTTGATGTGCTGCTGACCCGCCTTGCTGGTGGCCGCGATTTTCCAGCCTTCGGTGTCCTGTCGGGCGATCCGGGTCAGTGCGGCCTGCACCTGATGTCCTTCCAGCTCATTCAGCGGACGACAGCCCTCCGGGAGTTCCGGGATCACCTCCCCGGCACTCCACGCACCCCAAATCATACGGGCTGCTTCTTCCGTTTCGCTCGAGTCCATCCGTTTTGTCAAAATAAAGTTTGAGGCTCAGCATATGCCCCAGCCCCAAGAACTTGCCATAAACAGCAGCAACAGGCAATCATAGAATACACCAGCAGCTTGTGTCTCGCTGCCTCACTCGCTCCTTGCGGGGATTTTGGCGTGAATCTGGACCCAAAATATCTTGGCTTTTAAGGCCCAAATCGGCTATGCTTTGGAACCAAATCCCAATGTTAAACTTACGATAAGAATCCGTTTAACCTAAAGGAGCGACACATGGCTCGTCAACCAAATTTTCTTTTTCTGATCACGGACCAGCAGCGCAAAGATTACTTGGGCGTCAATGGCCACAAGGTACTGAAAACTCCGCATCTGGATACGCTCGCAGCAAGAGGAACCAACTTCCAGCGCTTTCAGGTGGCGAGTCCGATCTGCATGCCCAACCGCGCCAGCCTCTTGACCGGACGTCTGCCGTCCACGCATGGGTTGCGCCACAACGGCAACCCGTTGCCGGGCAACACGGTGACGTTCGTGGATGTCTTGCGTGAGGGGGGCTATCGTACTGCAGCCATCGGCAAGTCGCACCTGCAACCCTTCACCCCCGTTCCCGCCTATGAACGGGTGAATCCTGACACCATTGGTCCCATCAAGGAAGCCCGTTGGCCGGACGGCAACCCTTACGATTTGGAGCGTCCGGAGACCTATGAGGGCGACAAGCGGTTTGAATTCACTGAGCCGTTTTACGGCTTTGAGCATGTGGACATGGTGCTGAACCACGGGCATTTGGCCGGAGGGCACTACCTGCAATGGTTACGGAAAACCGGAGTGGACATTGATTTCATCCGCGACCGCAACAACGAACTCCCGCACGATTACACCTGTCCGCAAGCATATCGCACCCCGATTCCGGAAGAGTTATACCACACCTCTTACATCCGCGATCGCGCCATTGACTATCTGAATGCGCAGCAAAGCTCCGAGGCTCCGTTTTTCGCTTTTGTCTCCTTCCCGGACCCGCACCATCCCTTCAACCCACCGGGGAAATACTGGGAACTGTACGATCCGGACAGCTTTGAAGTGCCGCTGCCGTTTGAGGCCCACCAGAATCCCATTCCACCGATGCAGAAGGCGTTGGAGTTGTACAAGCAAGGTGCCACACCTGCAACGCCGCAGACGGTCTTCATTGCAGAACAACGGCAGGTTCAGGAGGCGATGGCCCTGACTTGTGGCATGATATCCATGATTGATGATGCCGTGGGTGAACTCATCCAGACGCTCAAGAACAACGGACAATATGACAACACTGTCATCGTGTTCACCTCCGATCATGGAGATTATCTGGGGGATTTCAATTTGATGCTCAAGGGGGCACTGCCGTTTAAATCGATTACCAATGTGCCTTTCATCTGGTCCGATCCGGAAACTCAGCAGGCGCGGCAAAGCAACGCCCTTGCATCCACGCTGGACATTGCCCCCAGCATCATCGCCCGTGCTGGACTCAAGCCCTTCTGGGGGATTCAGGGCATGGACTTGTCCGGCTGTCTGCAAGGCAGCGACGAACTGCGTGATGCCTGCCTGATCGAATACCACGATGGCTTGGCTCGCCTTGGCTTTGAGGAACCGGCTATAGTCCGCAGTTTGATGACCGATGACTTTCGCCTGACGCTCTACAAAGGACAACCGTGGGGTGAGTTGTATGATCTCCTTAACGATCCTGACGAAACCTATAATCGTTGGGACGATCCCGACTTTGCCAACGTCAAAGCCAAACTCATCACACGACTGGCGCACGAAATGATGGACTCGATGGACCGCAGCCCGCGAGCGACCTACATGGCCTGAGTTCTCACGCTTAACGGGTATCGTTTTGCAAAATACTGTTTCAGATTGATATATTAACGGTCTTTTGAAAATCTAATAAAAATCAATCGTTTGAATGGATTTCACAGAGAACATGTCAAAGGATGGACTTGCATGCGCCGCTGGAATCAGCTATGATTATCAAACTGATTGCAGTGCTGACGATGCTAGCTCCGGAGTGCTTGGTTTCGACTAGGAAATCCGGGTGCGCGGGTGCAGGCAGTAGGATCGTGCAGTCCCAATGAAGCGACCCAATGAAGTGGAGTGAGAAATGGCCAGAGTTAAGCCTGACGAAGCCACCGCCAACTTTGGTGAGGGTTTGGAGGTCGAGCAACGCAGGAAGGAAGAGGAGCAACGTATCCTTCAGGAAGCGGTTAATCATTTTTTGCAAAACGGCAAAAAGATTGAGGTGCTACCTCCACAGGAGGTGAAAACTCGCACGCTGATTGGCGGCAAGGAGCATTGGAACACCTACGAAGCGGTCGAAGAACCCTTTCGCAAGGACTAGCCCGCCACTGCCGATGCCCAATTCGGTCACCCGAGCAGCCATCGATCTGGAAAATCTGCGTCGTCGCGCCCAACATCCGCAGGCTGGAGCCGTGTTGATTTTCTGCGGGGACATCCGCAACCACAGTGCTGGGCGTTCCGTGACTATCTTGGAATACGAAGCTCATGAGCGCATGGCGCTCCGGCAGATCGATCGCATTGTTGAGGAAGCCCAGCAACGCTGGCTCTTGCACTACGTAGAGGTCATCCACCGTTTCGGCAAGATGGCGGTGCTGGATTGCTCCATTGCCACCGCCGTTTCCTCGTCTCACCGTGCGGATGCCTACGAGTCCAGTCGTTACATCATTGACACAATCAAACGTTCGGTTCCCATTTGGAAGAAGGAACACTTTGAAGACGGGTTTTCTGCATGGAGCGCAGGCTGCGAAGCCTCCAGCGTCATTGAAGCCTCCAGCGACCCGCCACCTGTCGTTACTCAGGAAGCACCGATTCCGACCTGAACTCCCTGACTTTTCCCGGGAGTCTCACCTCCACACAAGCTAGGCTGTTGAGCGTTGATGTGGCGGCTTCAGCAGCTGTTTTTTCGCTACGAATTTCACGGATGTTTTGAAAGCACACATCCGTTTTGATCCGCGTGATCTGTGGCTAGTGTTTTGAAGACTACGCCGAAGCTGAAGCATTCCATTGCTCACAAACCAACCGCAAATGCAGTTTACCCCCACGTCAATCGCAGACGGAGGACGTTCCAATTTTGTCAAACAACAGCAGATTTGGGGGGAGGCCGAATCTGCTGCTGCTGAAGCAGTTTTGCGGAAGGTCGAGGAATCCGGACTGGAAACCATCCGCTTGTCCTTTGCTGATCAACATGGGTTGTTGCGAGGCAAGGTGATCGAAGCACGGGATTTGGCATCGAGCTTCCGGAATGGGTGCACAATGACCTCCAGCCTGCTAGCCAAGGACACATCGCATCGCTCAGTGTTTCCTGTCTTCTCGTCCGGAGGAGGTTTCGGCATGGCTGAAATGGCGGGAGCAGGAGACATCATCATGGTTCCGGACCCAGCAACGTTTCGCTTGCTTCCGTGGTCTCCAAAATCAGGTTGGCTGCTCTGCGACATTTACTTCACCAACGGACGTCCGGTTCCCTTCTCCACGCGGGGGATTCTGCGGCAAGCCTTAGAAGCGCTGAGGGCAGCGGGCTACGATTACCTCGCTGGGCTGGAAGTCGAATTCACTTTGCTGACGCTTGAGGACGCGAAAACAGGACTCGCAGACGCTGGACAGCCGGGCACCCCTCCAGAAGTTGGTTTGCTCAACCAAGGCTTCCAGTACCTCACCGAACAACGCTACGACGAGGCCGAAGGCATCCTTTCCGTGATCCGCAGCAACCTAGTGGAACTCGGGTTGCCGTTGCGCACCATCGAGGTGGAGTTCGGTCCTAGTCAGTTCGAACTGACCCTGCATCCGAGTTCCGGACTGGAAGCTGCAGACACGATGGTGCTGCTCCGTAGTGCCGTTAAGCAAGTTTGCCGACGTCAGGGGTATCACGCCACTTTCATGTGCCGACCGGCATTGCCCAACGTTTTTTCCAACGGCTGGCACCTGCACCAGTCGCTGTGGACTCGTCCAAAGGCGGCGGCTCAACCCGCAAGCAATGCCTTCACGCCAACGAGCGAGGGGAAGGTCTTGTCGGAAGCGGGGCGGCAGTTTGTCGGCGGCTTGCTGGCCCATGCTCCAGCGGCTTCAGTGTTCACCACACCAACGATCAACGGCTACAAACGCTTCCGACCCTACACACTTGCTCCGGATCGCCTGACATGGGGGCGTGACAACAAGGGCGCGATGATCCGGGCGCTTGGTTCGTTTGGTGATCCGGCCACACGCATTGAAAACCGTGTGGGCGAGCCTGCGGCGAATCCGTACCTCTACCTTGCCTCTCAAATCCATGCGGGCCTTGACGGGATGCAACGACAGCTTGATCCGGGAGAACCCACCGATACTCCTTACGAAGAAGCTGCTCCGCGATTGCCCCAAAGTCTGATGGACGCGATCATAGCGTTGCGGGGTAGTGAGTTGTACCGCAGCACGATGGGTGCTCCGTTTATCGACTATTTACTGACGATCAAGGAAGCCGAAGTTGCACGTTTTCTTGCCTCCGTCACCGACTGGGAACAGCGCGAGTATTTCTCGATTTATTGAGCGCATGATTCTTAGCATAAGAACTTGTACGGGCTGCCAAATTGGACTACCCTTTGCTTCTTGAAGCAAACGGAAACAAAAAAGACGTATGGCACAGAGTTATTACAAGACGATTCACGGAGTCCGCTACGACCGTTCGTTGCTGGAAGCGGCAGATGAACGGATTGCTGGACAGGGGGATGGCCGCATTTCTGAACAGGATGCGAAAGAGCTTGTCGAGTTGTCCAAGGACGGCGGGCGCGTCACGGAGACAGAACTCCGGACCCTCAAGCACATCCGGGAAAATTACCGCTTTACCCCCAAAGCTGCCGCATGGTTTGCCGGACAACTTCCGGCCATCGAACAGGCTGTGCATCCGGATCAGCTTGCTCAACCCGAACCGCCGCGTCCGACCCCGCCTCCGACTCAGACACCGCCACCACCTCCCAAGCAACTGCCTCCTGCACCTCAACCGTGGCCAGAAGAGGCATCGGCGACCGAGACCTCATCAAACAGCCCGATTCCGCATGTGATCTGGGGAGTGCTGTTGCTCGCTTCCATCATCATTGGCGTGATTTTCTACCAAGGCGCCGCTGAGCAGGTGAACAGCTTGGAGGCAAAACTGGCAACGGCGCCGGACACCCAGCAACTGGAGCAACAGGTTGCCGATTTGCAAGCCGAGCGAACGGCTCTGCAAACTCAGATCACGGACCTCAACCAGCAGGTTGCAAAAACGGAAAGTGATCACTCAGAGCTGGAAAAGCGTTTCAGCACCACACAAAACCGGTTGGAGTCCGCAGACACCGAAATCGCCGATTTGCAGTCTAAGGCGCAAGCCCTGCTCGAGCAGGTCACTCAGGCGGAACAAGCGACTCGGACGGCGCAAGCAGCACAAGCCGCTCAAGTCGCACAAGCTGAGAAAACCGAGCCGGTTTCTCAGCCCCAACCGGTCAAAATCAGCGAGGCTTCGTCGGTCTCCGAGGTGCTGCAAGTGTTGCAGGAAAATGCGCTTGTCCATGCGGATGTGTTCAAGATCACCTCACTTAAGCTCGCCGCCAGCTTGGAGGGCTTCAAGTTCAATGAGGCCATCCTGCTTCCGGGGCATAAGGAATTGCTGAACCGTCTGATCCCGCTATTGAAGCCGCTGGAGGTGCAACTCAAGCTCATCGGGCACACGGACAGCACAGGCAACTACAGTGCAGTGAATCTCTTTCTCTCACACCGCCGCGCCCTTGTGGCCAGCCAGTACATCACGGAAAAGCTCGACTTTCCTCGGGAACGAGTTTATGTCACAGGCCGCGCCCATCTCAAACCGACTGTAGAAAACACCTCCATTCCAATGCGCATGAAGAACCGGAGGGTGGACCTGCACCTCGAAATCCACAACGGTCATGCTCTCGAAAAACTTCCATAGTGACAAACCATTCTAAAATCACACTGAAACTAGGGCGGGAGAAATCTCTCCAGCGTCGACACCCTTGGGTTTTCTCCGGAGCCGTGGAGCGGGTCGCTGGCTCGCCAGATCCCGGAGCCACCGTGCGGGTCGAAAACGCAGACGGTCATTTTCTCGCGTGGGGGGCATGGAGCCCTAGCTCGCAGATTCGTGTTCGGATTTGGAGCTGGCAGGAGGATGAATCCATAGACGATGAGTTCTTCCGGAAGCGGCTCTCGGCGGCCCTTCAGTTTCGGCAGACTGTCCTTCCGGATTTCCAAAGCAACGCACGGCGACTTGTTCATGGCGAGGCGGATGGCCTGCCGGGGCTGATCGTGGATCAGTACGGAGAGGTGTTGGTGTTGCAATGCCTAAGCGTCGGAACCGATCAGTGGCGGGACACTTTGGTGGGTCTGCTGAACGAACTGACGGAATGCACTGCGATTTACGAACGTTCCGATGCCGAAGTACGCAAATTGGAAGGGCTGGAGCGGCGTCGGGGTCTGCTTTCCGGAACGCTCCCGGAACCCCTCCAGATCACGGAGCAGGGGTTGACGCTGGAGGTGGATGTCGAAAAGGGACAGAAAACCGGGTTGTACCTTGACCAGCGCGACAACCGTGAGCGGGTGCGAACCCTTGCCTCCGGAAAGCGCGTTCTGGATGCCTTCTGCTACACCGGCGGTTTCACGCTCGCTGCGTTGCAGGGTGGGGCGGAGTCGGTGACGGCGATTGAGTCCTCGAAACCTGCACTGGCGCTGGTGGAGCAGCACTGCCGCATGAACGGATTTGAGGACCGGGACATCACTCTGGTCGAGGCGGATGTGTTTGAGCATTTGCGCCGACTTCGGGACGCGGTGGCCACGTTTGATCTCATCATCCTTGATCCTCCAAAATTTGCCCCCACCGCCAAACACGCTGAAAAGGCATCGCGGGCCTACAAGGACATCAACCTCTGGGCATTCCGGTTGCTGGCTCCTGGAGGGTTACTGCTCACCTGCTCCTGCTCGGCAGGTGTGGGGCCTGCGCTTTTTCGCAAGGTGATCGGCTCCGCCGCGTTGGATGCCGGAGTGGAGGGCCGCGTGATTGAGGTGCTGGGTCCGGCTCCGGACCACGCTGGAGCGCTGCACTTTCCGGAAGGCGAATACCTCACGGGATTGTTGGTGCGCCGCACTTGACATCGCCCGTCCAATTCGTTTCAATCCAATGGTTCTCACTTCATTTCCAACGGGGTTTCATGTACAAAATTGTGATTCATGTCATCGAGATGTCCGGAGAGTGGGACATGCTCTGCCAAATGCTCCAGCGCACCGATTACGCTTACAGCATGGTGGTGGACAACCGCGCACAGAAACTGGAGTTCACTGGGCTGGACCTAGAACTCTTCATCTCCTATCTCGTCATGCACCGCATCCGCTTTGAGGTGCAGGATTACATCTGGCTCGAAAATCCCGATGATGAATCCGGACACGCCTGAGCCTCAGTCGCATTCGACTTGCACCCCTGCGGTGGGAACGTAATACTGATTTATTTTGGAATAACAATCAGATCACAACCTCACTATGATTCAAGAACTGCGAGAGTATTCGCAAAGCCTCTTCTTCAAGCTCCTCCTACTCGTTATTGCGGTCACCCTGGTGATCTCTTTCGGGGTCGGCTCCTTTTTTGGGGAGCGCAAGGAGGTGTTGGCCACTGTGAACGGCCAGGATGTTTTGCTCAAGGACTTCCAACGGGCCTACCAGAATCAGATGGAAAACCTGCGCCGCACTTTTGGAGACAGCGCGGATAAACTTGCCGAACAGCTTGGCCTCCGCAATCAGGTGCTGCAACAGTTGGTGGATCAGGCCTTGCTCGTGCAGGCAGCGGAGACCCAAGGATTGCTGGTCACTGATCTTGAGTTGCAGGAGTACATTCGCCAGCAGCCATTTTTTCAAAAAGACGGCCAGTTCGACTACGAAACCTACACCACCATCCTCAACCAGAACCGGATTCCTCTCAACGATTACGAAGACAGTTCTCGACATGATTTGCTGGTGCAGAAGCAACAGGCCTTGTTAGGCGCCGGACTGTTCGTGAGCGCTGCCGAGGTGGAACAGGCCTACCTTGCCGAACATGAGCAGGTGGAGGTGGCGTATCTGTACTTTGATCCAAAAAAATTCCTTGACAAGGTGGAGGTCAGTGATGCCGAACTCGCCAGACACCACGAGGCCAACCCCAACGATTTTCAGTCACAGGAGCGCTTCAAGATCGAGTATGTTGTGCTACCGCTCGATCTGTTCCGGGACACTGCCAAAGTGAAGGAACGCGAGATGCGCCGCTACTTCGAGCGCAACCGCGAACAGTACACCACGCCTCCGGAAGTGCGTGCCCGGCACCTCCTCTTCAAGGTTGAATCTGGTGCGACCGAGGACCAGATTGCCGAGCGCAAAGCCGAACTCAATGTCGTCCGCGAACGTGTCGCTCAAGGCGAGTCCTTTGAGGAACTGGCCAAGGAATTGTCAGAAGACTTTTCGGCGTCTCAGGGTGGTGATTTGGGTTGGTTCAAGCCCGGAGAGATGGTTCCGGCTTTTGAAACCGCTGCGTTTTTGCTGGAATCCGGCCAGCTCAGCGAAGTCGTGACCTCGCCCTTTGGGCTGCATCTCATTCTGGTGGAAGAGCGCAAGGACGGCACGGAGAAGGCTCTGGAGGACGTCCGGGCAGAGATCACCGAGCAGTTGGCTGATCGGCGTGCCGAAAAGGTGCTGGCAGAGCTTTTGGAGCATCACTCCAGCTTGGGGGCCGCGCCCGTCCCCAGCGAGTTGGCTACCACCCACGGCGGCGAACTCAAGTCCACGGACTGGTTTGAACGCAACACCGTCGTCGAGGGCTTTGGCTCCGCGTTCTCGCTGGTTCCTGAGTTTGCGAGCAAGCAACCCGGAGATTCTGGAGCGTGGAAACGCAACCCCATGCAAGGGCATTTGTTTTACAAGTTGCTAGAGCGCGAAACACCCAAGCCGCTTTCGTTGTTTGAGGCGAAGGAGCAAGTGGCAGCCGCTGTGCGTTTGCAGAAAGCTTCTGTGCTGGCCAAGCAAACCGCGCAACAGGCGCTGGAGGGCATGGACTCTGGGGCTGCGCTGGAGACGCTGGCAAAGCAGCACGGACTGGAAGTGGAGAACGCCAAGTTCACCGCCGCCACACGTTTCCTGCCGAAACTTGGCGAAAATCTAGAATTCCGCAAAGCTGCTCTGCGGCTCACCGTCGAGCAACCTTTTGCCCTCAGCGAAACTGCGGAACGTGTCGACCTGATGCTCATCAAGGGTCGGACGCTTGACGCCGAGCAAGCCACGACTCAGCGCAATCAAGTGCGGATACGACTGGAGCAAACCCTGCACCAAGCCATGCTGGCACTGCGCGTGCAGCAACTCCGGAAGTCCGCAACGGTCGAAGTCATCAACCCGTTGTTCACGCTGCCCAGCGCCTCTTGAGCCATGTTCCGGAACTCCGGACTCTGGCTCGCCGCAACTTTCCTGCTGGCCCCTGCCCTGCTCTGGGGTCAGGGGTTTTCGGGCTTTCTTGAAGCCACCACCCCGCCACCTCCAAAAACCTACGTCGAGTTCGACCACTACACCGCAAAAGTAGGCGAAATCGTGACGCTCACGGTCCGTGTCTTTCCGGTGACAGGATGGTACCTCTATTCGATTTTGGTGTCACCCGCAGACGGTCCGGAACCCACACGGATCGTGACATCAACGGCCACGCACCTCGCCGTCGGCGTCTTGCAGGAAACGCAACCGGAGTGGGTTGAGGACGAAGCGTTTGGAGTGAAACTGCCTGTGCATCGGCAAGCCTTTGTGCTGACTCAGCGTTTCAAAATTGCGGAAGGGACCAAGTCCGGAGTGCAGGATTGGAAAGGGGAACTGCATTTTCAGTCGTGCAATCAGCGCATTTGCGCACCGTTGCAGCGGCTGGCTCTCACGGCGCCCTTGGAGGTGGATCAGGATTTGTGACTGAATAAGAAGCGGACGTTCCTTTGCTCCCGCTCCGGAATCTGATAGGCTGAGAATCAACTCAAACTCCCTTGCAGAAATCGGATTAAGGAGAATCCCATGCCATCAAAAAATGAACTGCGGGCCTTCAATTTTCAAAACTGGATCGAGGAAAACCGGAGCCGGCTCAAACCGCCTGTCGGCAACGCCCAGATTTGGGAAGACGGAGAATTGATGATCACGGTCGTTGGAGGGCCGAACCACCGCACCGATTTTCATGATGACCCGATGGAGGAATTCTTCTATCAGTTGGAGGGCGACATGGTGCTGCGCGTCATGGAGGAAGCCGGCAAGCCGTCCAAGGACATCCCCATCCGGCAAGGCGACATCTTCTTCCTCCCTGCGCATGTTCGGCATTCTCCGCAGCGTCCTGTTCCCGGAAGCGTCGGTTTGGTGATCGAACCAAAACGGCCTGCGGGTGAGAAGGACGGCTTCGAGTGGTATTGTCTGGAATGCCACCAGTTGGTGCATCGGGCCGAGGTGCAATTAAATAGCATTGTGGATGACCTGCCCCCGCTTTTTCGGGAATTCTACGGCAACTCTGCGCTGCACACTTGTCCAGAGTGCGGAGTGCAGCATCCGGGCAAGGACGTGCCGGATTCGTGGAAGGTTCAGCTTTAAGGATGAAACGAGCCTCCGGCACCGAGCATCTGGAACTTCCTAAAACCGAATCTACCCTTCAGGAATCTCGGTTTCGGCTTCGCTTCGCTTCCGGGAAAGCTGCGTTTTGGCAGGGCGTGGTGAATGCCTTCGGCACACCGGCCTTGATCCTCTACACGGCGCAGACGGGATTCGGATCGCTGGCACGGGAGAGCGGACTGAGCCTTTGGATCACAACCCTCGCGCCAGCAATCATCTGGGCGCTTCCGGGGCAAGTCGTGTTTGTCGAGTTATTCGGCCTGGGGGTTTCGGTCTTCACGATTGCTGTCGCGGTGGCTGTCGTCAACGCCCGCTTTCTGCCGATGACCCTCTCCCTCATGCCCCTCTTTCACGGAGCCACCCGCAACCGCAAATGGCACTATGTCCTTGCGCATCTGATCTCCATCAACACTTGGGTTGATTTCATGAAGCACGGACCTGAAATCCCTCCGGAGCAACGTGCCCCGTATTTTATCGGTTTTTCGTCCACCTGCATGGTGGCCGGAACGCTGGGGGCATTTCAGGGTTATGTGCTGGCCGGAATCCTGCCCCACATCGTGACTTTAGGACTGGTGTTCATGATTCCCATCTACTTTGGGTTGATCATGTCCAACACGCCTCAGTTCAGCAACCTCTTCGCGTTTGTGGCGGGCTGTGCCTTGGGACCGCCATTGCATCTGCTGTTACCGGAATGGGGCATGGTTGTGACCGGATTGTTGGCTGGAACGTTCGCGTTTGGCATCGGACTGAAGTTTTCCAAACGGTAGCAAGGGGAGTGCGCATGGAAAAGGAACTTTACGCTTGGACCATGCTGGCGGTTGCCGCTCTTGCCACTTATGGCTGGCGCTATGCCGCCGTGTTGATCGGACATCGGCTCAACCCCAATAGTCCAGTTTTTCAATGGTTCGGATGTGTCGCCTATGCGATCATCGGAGGCTTGGTCGCCCGAACCCTGATCTTTCCGGTCGGCATGCTCGCGGAAGTTCCGATCGCCTATCGCCTCATTGCGATTGGCAGCGCATATCTCGTCTTCTACGGATTCGGCAAACGGCTCTGGCTGGCCATCCTTGTCGGTGTCTGCACCTTGCTTGCCTTGGTGAGCTTCTTGGGGGAGAGTTCCATCTAATCAAAACAGGATCGGGAGCCTTTAAAGCATGAAATCCACTGTAAACCTCGGCAGAAAACAGGAATCTTTGGACACAAATTCTTCCACAATAAGCGTTGGCCTCGTGGCCAATCCGGTTTCGGCACGGGATATTCGCCGTGTGATTGCCAATGCTACCAGTTTACAGGTTGCGGATCGTGCAAATATCGTCATGCACGTTCTGGCTGCTATGCGGGCTTGTGGTGTGAATCGGGTGTTGATGATGCCGGAAAACGGCGGTATCCGTAGTTTGCTCAAGCGCGGCTTGCAACGTGAGCAAAAGCTCGGCGATAATCGTTTTCCTGAACTTGAAATGACGGACACTCCGATTTCCGGGACTGTTGACGATACTTTTGCAGCAACCCAAGCCATGGCTGATTCTGGAGTCAAAGCGATTGTTGTACTCGGAGGTGATGGCACTCATCGGGCGGTCGTCAAAGTTTGCGGACAAGTGCCGATTGCCGGGATTTCTACCGGAACGAACAACGCTTTTCCAGAACACCGTGAACCGACGATTACCGGATTGGCTGTCGGGCTGGCAGCCACCGGGCGCATTCCGGAAAGTATTGCTTTTGCTCCGAACAAGGTGTTATATGTGGAGATCAACGGTGGAGAACGCCGCGATATTGCCTTGGTGGACGTTGTGGTTTCGACCGAACGCTACATCGGAGCACGTGCGCTTTGGCGCACCGAAAATCTGCGTGAACTCTTTGTGACATTTTCCGACCCTGAAGTGATTGGTATGTCAGCAATTGCTGGATTGTTAGAACCGATTGGTCGCAATGATTCCGGGGGCTTGCATGTTTCGCTGGCTGTTCCGGAACAAGCAATAACCGCATTACAAGTTCCGATTGCTCCCGGACTTATCCGCACCGTAGGAGTGCAATCTTGGCAGAAACTTGGTGCCGGAATGCCGGTTACTTTACGGCAATCCGCAGGAACGATTGCTTTGGACGGAGAGCGCGAACTTGAATTTGGTACAGAAGACACGGTGCAAGTTACACTGCATGAAAAGGCCTTCCGGACTGTTGATGTGGGTGCATGTATGCGCTACACTGGGAAGCATCGACTTTTGGTCGGAGCACCCCTTGATTTGTTACCAACCTAAATTATGGATATATCATGAGTGATAACCCATTCCCATTGAGCAGGGAAGAACTACTACAAATTTATCAAACCATGCGGACAATCCGAGAATTTGAGGAGCGTGTACACGTTGAATTTTCTCGTGGAGATATCCCAGGATTCGTCCACCTATACGCTGGAGAGGAAGCATCTGCTACAGGTATTATGACTCACTTGCGTCAGGAAGACCGTATCGCCAGCACACACCGGGGACACGGTCACTGTATCGCAAAAGGTGTGGACGTAAAAGGTATGATGGCTGAAATCTTCGGTAAAAAACTTGGAGTTTGCGGAGGAAAAGGAGGTTCGATGCACATTGCCGATCTTGACAAGGGCATGATGGGCGCAAACGGAATTCTCGGCGCAGGTGCACCTTTAGCCTGCGGAGCCGCACTAGCCGCAAAATATCGGGGCAAGGGAGATATCGCTATCAGTTTCATTGGCGACGGAGCCTCAAATCAAGGAACTTTTTTGGAAAGCCTGAATCTTGCGTCCATCTGGGATTTACCGATAATTTTTGTTGTTGAAAACAACGGTTATGCCGAATCTACTTCGGTGGATTGGGCGGTGGCCGGTGACAGTTATGTGGATCGTGCTACCGGATTCGGAATGCCGGGAGTGACGGTTGACGGTACTGATATTTTTGCAGTTTATGAAGCCGCCGGAGAAGTCATCCGACGTGCCAGAGAAGGCGGCGGCCCGTCACTACTTGAATGCAAAATGATCCGGTTTTTTGGACACTTTGAAGGCGATGCGCAAACCTACCGTGCAGCTGGAGAAGTAGATGATATTCGCGCTAACCGCGATTGCATTAAGTCTTTCAGCAAATCTGTTACATCCGCCGGAGTGCTGTCCCAAGCCGATTTAGAAGCGTGTGATTCCGAGATCGTGAGTTTAATTGACGAGGCTGTTTCTGAGGCCCGGGAAGCTGAATTTCCGACTGAGGTTGATTTGCTCACTGATGTTTATGTCAACTATTAAGGCCGTGATATTACTCGGCCTACCACCAAAAACAAAGAGGAACAATGGCAAGAACTATTTCATTCAAAGACGCAATTAACGAAGCCCTCGATCAGGAGATGACACGCGATAAGTCAGTTATTGTAATGGGAGAGGATAGCATCGGTGGCACCGGAAGTCCTGGTGAAGACGATGCTTGGGGTGGACCTATGGGTGTCACTAAAGGACTCTACGGGAAACATGGAAACCAGATCATGGACACCCCGCTTTCGGAATCCGCTTATATCGGAGCGGCAATCGGAGCGGCTGCCTGCGGAATGAGACCGGTGGCAGAAATGATGTTTGTTGACTTCATGGGAGTCTGTTTCGATCAAATATATAATCAAGCAGCAAAATTCAAGTATATGTTCGGCGGCAAAGCAG
>CAJWCD010000069.1:0-19223 GCA_913020725.1 uncultured Pseudomonadota bacterium | reverse complement strand
TTTCACCTATGGAATTATTGCTTGAAAACACATTTTGGGACCCGGAAGTTACAAAAGTTGTTTTTTTTGTAATAGTTTATTTTTGGGGTAGAATGTTCAACAAACAAATTCATGAAATTGTAATTTTATTCATCAGAATTAGACATGATTGTTTGCTCCCCGGGCCTGACGGGGAACTACTTCCAGCGAAAACTGTCGTGACAACCTGGGACATGAAGACCGTGGTCGTCATTGTCCCCAGAGCAACCTCTGCGATCCATGTTGTAGGAAACACCACCGGATGCGGTCCAATCCCCAACTTTCGTGGATCCGGACGCCGCAACCGTTTCGTCAAGGTTGCCGTCCCAGTCAAGGGTGTAGGAGAAAGACACGGTCTTGTCTCCATCCGTATTGCCAGACGCAATCTTCAGGCTCGATCCAGCACTACTCACCCGCATGGAGGAAGCGGTAGTGGTATCAGTGCTGTTGTCCTTTTCCGTAGCCATGTTCCAGCCTGCAGTTGCAGTCCCGGTCACGCCGAAATCCCACGCCATTGCGGGAGTCGCCAGTGCGATCGCTGCAACGGCAGCGAGCATCAATTTGCTGAGCTTTTGCATAATACTCCTTAAGAGATTACAAACACCTTAGCCCCCGGACGATCCAGAGGTGCGGGTCTCAATCGGTACAGATGCAGGCACAGGTGCAACTGCCCACGTCCGTTTCTAACGCCGGAAACTATTTCCAGCACGAAGACGGACTATTTCCCGGAATCGTGCAGATTCCGGACCACGGTGCCGCAAATGCGGCATTGGGCGGGATCGAGCCCGCACCGGAAAAACATGAAGGAACCCGCGCTGGTCCTGTGCGGCCAGCACTCCTTCGGAGAGCCTAAAGATGGTGCATGCATGGACGAAAACCCTCGAAGCGGCCGCTATTGCCGTTTCGCTCGTCCGCGATTTGCAGCCGAGACCCCCGTGACGACCAACGCTCAGGCCGAGCCGCCAAGGGGTTTCGTCCACGCACCTTGCCCCGAGCAAGGCACTCAAAGTTCTGTATTGTCCGCACTCTTCAAGAAAAGGTCAAGAAAAAATTAACCTGACCCTACGGAAAACACAACGTTCATATTTTACTCCCTTTGTCAAAGGATGCAACATTTTTTTTAGGCATCCAGAAATTCCTGCCACGACAACCCAAGTTGCTTGACCACTGCCCGGAGAGTTCCGTTCCGCAAATCACTTCCTCCCAGTCCGGGATCACGGTCACTCTTTCAGTGGCGGGATTATACCATTTTCGATGGGAGCCTCCGCCACGACGCGGCAACTCGGTGCAGCCTAGTTGTCTCAAACGCTGGACGACCTCACGGTACGTCATGCCGTCAGCAGGGTTTCCAACTCCACAGGACGGCGGGTGTTTGCGGGATGAAGTTCCGGAGGGAGTGGGTGTCCCAAGTCCTCATAAGCCTCCAGCACCGCTGCCAAGGCATCTTGCGCATGTTCCAAGGCTTCCTCGGCGGTGTCTCCTTCGGTGATGAGTTCCGGCAACAACGGGGAGACAACCGTGTAGCCCCCTTCCGGCTGAGGGATGAGTTTCAAGGGTATCTTGTAGAGCATTGGGATGCCTTATCTGCAAGGGGTTGACGAAACTTTTTTCAACGAGACGAATCCCTCAGCCTGAGTGCTGGATGACCCATTCCTTGAGGACGGATTTTCTCATTTCGTTTTGTGAACACCAGCGCATGCAACCTTGACCTGATGAACCCCAACGCAATATTCAGAATTTCCCCATAATCACGTCGTTGATCCTCCATGACAAACGCTGTTGTCCAGTCAAAGTCAGCAATGCTGGAAAAATCCACACCATGCTTCGTTTTGTTGATGCGCGGTTTGCTTTTGTCCCATTCATACTCCATGGACCAGCGTACCCACAACAAAATCACACCGCAAGTGGATTTGTCCTTGGTTTTTCAGGGTTTGGAAGTCCGTTTGGAGTGCAGCCGCCGGACGTGATGCCGGAGGCGTGCGAGCAGCAGCGCCACGTCCGCAGCGGTCGTGGCGGCTCCGAAGCTGATGCGCAGTGACGCCTTGGCATCCTTGCGGTTGCGCCCTTGCGCGAGCAGCACGGGACTGGCTTCCAAGGCGCCGGAGGAACATGCCGAGCCGGTGGAGACCGCGATTCCTTCAAGATCAAGCGCGATCACAAGGCTTTCCCCGCTCAAACCCCGGAAGCCGAAGTTGAGGGTGTGGGCGAGGCAGAATCCCGCGTCCGGGCTGTTGAGAAAAAAACCGTCCACGTCTTGCAGTCCGTCGAGCAACCGTTTCCGGAAACCCGCCCACTGCGCCTGCATTTGCTCCCGATGCCGCGAATGCCACGCCACCGCCTCGGCAAATCCGTGAGCCAGCCAGTCGTTCTCGGTGCCAGCACGGCGCACCCGCTCCTGTCGTCCGCCTGTGATCTGTGGAACGAAGGAGGTTCCGGGCCGGACATAGAGCAACCCGATTCCACGGGGGCCACCGAGCTTGTGCGCGGTCGCTGTGGCAAAATCGACTCCGGACCAGTCCACCGGGAGTTTTCCAAACACTTGAGTGGCATCGGTATGAAAACGCACCCCGCGTGCTTGGCAAATCCTGACGAGTTCGGTAAGTGGCTGCAACGCCCCCGTTTCGTTGTTCGCAGACATCACCGAGACCAGCGTGGTTTCCGGACGCAAAGCGGCAGACAACGATTCCGGTGACACGAGCCCCTGTGCATTGACGGGCAGTTCGGTTATGCTAAGGTTGGGACGTTGTGCGAGGGTGCGCGCGGTTTCCAGCACGGAGGGATGCTCAACCGCCGAAACCACGAGATGCACAGGATTTGCAGATTCAGCGAACTGCCGGAGCACCGCGTTGTTGCTCTCGCTGCCGCCGCTGGTGAAGCACAAACTCTGGGGAGGCACCCCGGCCTCCGCAGCAATGCGACGACGAGCGTCCTCCAGCACAGCCCGTGCTTCGCGTCCGGCGCGATGCGGACTGGAAGGGTTGCCCTGACAACGAGGCGCCACCGCCTGCAGAGCCTCCCAAACTTCCGGGAGCAGCGGCGCAGTTGCGTTGTGGTCAAGATAAACCAATTGGGTTGCCGACATCACTTTAACTGAGGTTTAGAATTGCACATCCGGATCAGCTTACTTTTTTTGCTGCTGGGATTTCTGCTGGGAATCCTCGGCTTGGAAACACCCGTGTCCGCGCAGGGTTTCAATTTCTTTGGCAGTCCACCGAAAAAGCAAGCACCCGCAGCGGTCATTGTGCCACAACCCAAACCCCAGCCGAAACTCAAACTCCAACCAAAACCTGCACCGCCGCAACCAAAACCAAAGCCAAAACCCAAACCTGTGGTGCAGCCCAAGCGTTCGATTTCGGATGTGTTGTTTGTGATGGACACCTCCGGTTCGATGGACGCACCCGCGCCGGGAGAGCGTCTCAGCAAGCTTGCTTCCGCAAAAAAAGCGCTGCGCTATTTCGCCAAGCACATGCGCGAGGGCACCCGCATCCAGTTCTGGACTTTCAACGCCCGCATCCAGCAGCAGCCGAACTCACCCGCTCTGAAACCACGTTCAGCAACGGTGATCTTTGAACCCATCGGCCCCTCCGGCTCTGCCGTGCGCCGACACCTCAGCAAGGTCATTGACCAACTCGACACCCGCGGCGGCACCAATCTCTACGAAGCCCTGCACCAAGCCATCCGCTCCTTCCGCAGTTCGGCCTACCAAGTGCCCAAGGGGGCAAAACGCCGCAAGCTCGTGGTGGTGTTGGCCGATGGGCAGGACGATGACCTCTCGCCGATCAAACTCCCTCACGTCCTTGCCGCCAAGCGCAAGCACCCGCAGGTGCTGATCCGCACCATCGGCTTTGGCATCAGCAAGAGCGATCCGCTCTACCACACCCTCTGCCAACTCGCCTCCAACCGCCAGAGTTGCACCGTCGCCAAGGACGCCGCCCAACTTCAGCGCATCCTGCGGTCGTTCACGGATTCCTGACGAGTCGCCGTCAAGCGAAGATTTCGCACTCGAACTTTTCTCAGCTAGTGTTCTTCAGGAAAACCTAGCGACATCTTGCTCGTAAAGCAACCCCTAACGTGAAAAGAGGTCAAACCCCAAGGTGTCGATGCTGGAGGGCTTTGTCGGCCCGGAGCGCGTCGGAGTCGCCATTCCAAACGACACGCCCCTTTTCGAGGATGTGGTGCCGATCGGCGATGCGCAGGAGGGTGTCGAGATTTTTATCAACAAGCAGGATCGAGAGTCCGGAGGTCTTGAGTTGCTGGAGGCAGGTCCAGATTTCGGCGCGGATGAGCGGGGCGAGACCCTCGGTGGCCTCGTCAAGAATGAGCAGGCGGGGGTTGGTCATGAGGGCGCGTCCAATGGCGAGCATCTGCTGCTCTCCTCCGGAAAGCTGGTTGCCCATGTTCTCCACCCGCTCGGCCAGTCGCGGAAAGAGTGACAGCACACGTTTCAGGGTCCACGGATCCGCGAACCCGGCGCGGTTCGCCGCCGTCGCCACAAGGTTTTCGCGCACACTGAGGTTGGGGAAGACCTGTCGACCTTCCGGAACCAAACCGATCCCAGCCTGCGCGATGCGATACTCCGGCCAGCCGCTTACGTCCTGATCCCGGAAGCGCACCGTTCCGGACTTGGCCGGAACCAGCCCAAGCAGGGTGTGGATCGTTGTCGTCTTGCCCATGCCGTTGCGTCCGAGCAAAGTGACCACCTCCCCGGTGCCAACATGCAGGTCCACTCCAAACAGCACCTGACTGCGCCCGTAGGCCGCTTCCAGCCCGCACAGTTCAAGCATGTCCGCTACTTGCTAAAACGGTCTCGCCGAAAATCATGCTCCAACCACGTCCGAGTGCAGAATTCGAGCAGGAAGCCGTTCTACCACCTGCCAAGCCTCTGAGCCATACTCAGCCTGCCACAAGTCATACTTGCCCTGCAAATTCATCCAAAGCTGAGGGGTCGTGTCGAAAACACGGGCTAGACGTAGGGCCATTTCCGGAGTCACCGAGCCTTTCCGGTTGACGATCTTGGAGAGCGTTTTGCGGGAAACGTTGAGTCGTCCCGACAACTCTGTCAGCGTCAGGGAAAGCGGGAGGAGGTAATCCTCCTTGAGGATTGTTCCCGGATGGGTGGGTTGTCTCGTTTGTTGCTGCATCAGTCACTCTCAGTGGTCGTCGTCATAATCAACCAGCAAGGCATCGCCGTCACTGAACTCAAAGAATACTCTCCAGTTGCCGGAGATCTTGACGGCATACTGCCCTTTCTTGTCTCCACTTAGCGGGTAAAGACCGGAGCCGGGATAGCTCATGTCTCGAAATTCCTGAGCGGCATCAAGGCGATCCAAAATTCTCGCAAGCCTGTTGGCGTGTTCTGCGAGAATCCCTTTCTTGCTCCCGGAACGGAAGAAGGTTTCGAGTCCTTTGTGCCTGAAGGATCAAATCATACGGTGAATGTAACCTGAAAGGTTACACGGGTCAAACGCATTTTGCTGTGTGATCTCTCGTTTACACTGCTGCGGAATCCTCCCCAAGGTACGCCGCCCGGACTTCCGGGTTTTGGCGGATGGCGTCAGGGGTTCCGGTGGCGATGGCGCGTCCATACACCAGCACGGTGATGCGATCAGCGAGCGCAAAGACAGCATCCATGTCGTGTTCGACCAACAGCATGGTCACGCCGCCTTTGAGGTTGCGCAGCAGGTTCACCATTGCCGCCGATTCTTCGGATCCCATTCCAGCCATCGGTTCATCCAGCAGGAGCAGTTTTGGATTGGTCGCAAGGGCCATGGCGATTTCCAGTTGCCGCTGCTGACCGTGGGCCAACACCCCGGCGATTTCGTCTTTCAGTTCAGACAACCCCACCTGCGCCAGCACCTTGCGGGCCGGATCGCGCAGGACGCTTTCGCTGCGGGCATTCTTCCAAAACCGGAAGCTGTGCCCCGCATGGGCCTGCACCGCGAGCGCAACGTTGTCGAGAACTGTGAGGTCGAGGAAGAGGCTTGTGACCTGAAAGGAACGCGCCAAACCCAGTCCGGAACGCACATGCACCGGGAGCGCGGTGAGGTCTTTGCCAGCAAAGCGGATGGTTCCGGAATCCGGCGACACCAGCCCGGTGAGTTGGCCGATCAGTGTGGTTTTGCCCGCACCGTTCGGGCCAATCAGCGCATGGACCTCGCCCGGCGTCACCTCCAAATCAAGATGATCGATAGCGACCACGCCACCAAAATGCTTGTAGAGATCCCGGACTTGCAGCATCAGTCGGCCGTTTTCGGTTGCAAACGTCCCTTGATGATCTTGCGGGTCGCGGTCAGTGGCATTTCCTCGATAACCTCCAGACGTTCGGGCAGTTTCAGTTTTGTGATCTTGTTCTCCAGCAGGTAGTCACAGAGTTCCTGCAACGTGACGTCCTCCTCACCAGCCAGCGTCACGAAAACACAGGCCCGCTCCCCCAACACCTCATCAGGGACAGGAACAATGGCCGATTGTCCGAGCTTTGGATGGCGGTCGAGCAGTTCTTCAACATCACGGGGGTTGTACTTAATCCCCCCCCGGTTGATGATGTCCTTGATTCTCCCGGTGATGGAAACGTTGCCATCGGAGTCCATGGTCGCAAGATCTCCAGTACGGAACCAGCCGTCAGAGGTGAAGGCGTTGTGGTTGGCTTCCTCGTTCTTGAAGTAACCCGGAAACAAATGACAACCACACACCTGCAATTCCCCTTCTTCTCCCCAAGGTAACTCGGTGCCGTCTGCATCTGAGATACGCGCCTGTGCCCCCGGACTGGAACGACCGGCACAACGAGCCGCGACCTCGATGGGGTCATCCGGACGAGTGTAGAGCCCCGCCTGAGTTTCGGTCATGCCCCAGAGTTGGATGATCACCGTGTCTGGAAGTTTTTTGGCAAACGCCTGTGCCATCTTCGGTTGCACAGGACTCCCCGACAGGATGGCCATCCTTAATGATGAAGCGTCATGGCGGTCAAACAGACCCGCGCCAAGACAAGCGGCGATGTGTGCCGGGGCCGCGAACAGCCCGGTTGGTTTCAGCCTCTCGATGGCTTGCATCAGATCAGGAGGACTGAAGATTGGCAACAGCGCGACCGTGCCCCCCACAGTCAGGGCCAAGTGGACACTGTAGAGAGAAAACAGGTGGCCAAACGGTGCCGCAGACATCAGGCAGTCATTGGCGGTAAAACCATGTTCCGGGGCACCCAAACGAGCGTTGCTCAGCATGGTTTGGTAGGACTGCGGAACCCCTTTGGGGTTTGCTGTGGTGCCTGAAGTGTAGAGCAGCAGGAAAGGGTCTGCACCAACGGGAGCATCCACGTTCGTCTCAAGAGGGGCGCTTGCTGCAATCTCTGAGAACGAGACACAGCCCGGAACCGCAGCCCCCCTGACAATCACATGTTTCAGCTCAGAAAGTCGTGTACACATGGCCTGCGCAGCAGCGGCTGCACCGTAGCCATTGATGTCTGCCGGACAGATGAAGGCACGGGCACGGCTGTGGTCAAGCAAGGTTTCGGTCTCCTTTTCACGGTAGGGCAGGTAAACCGTGGTCATGACCCCTCCGAGCCAAGTGATGGCGAAGTAGGCGACCAAATAATCCATGGTGTTTGGCAACTGCACCCCGACCACGTCTCCACGCCTGATACCCAGTCCATGCAGACCCGCCGCCAGCCGCCGTACTTTCTCGACCAATTCAGGGTAAGTAAATGTTTTTTCTGCTACGATGATGGCTGGAGCCTCCGGACGTTCTGCGGCATTACGCTCCAGCAAGCTACGCAAGGTTTCGCCATTCCACCAGCCCTGCTCGATGTACTTCTGAGTCCGATCAGCGTCAAAAATCATAGCATCTTTAAGGGTCATTGCGTCCTCCGTGTAGGTCGGTCTCTCCTCATGAGGCGTGAAACGCTCGGCACGAAAGCGTCGGCCGCCCCCCAAATCGTTCAGTCGCAAATGGGAGTTGATC
The DNA here is from genome assembly GCA_913020725.1 of uncultured Pseudomonadota bacterium. GTDB lineage: Bacteria > SAR324 > SAR324 > SAR324 > NAC60-12 > UBA8110. Next base: position 11,255 of record CAJWCD010000069.1, on the reverse strand, counting down.
CGTAATTTACGCCGCTCAACAATGTTGCGCACCGCCGTCACCTGATCCTTGCTCAGGCCAAGACGACCCGCGATTTCAATGTCTGACATCCCTAATGCAGCCCGCTGTTCCTCAATGGCGTCGAAGTCCTTCATCCGGATTGGATCACCATGCCGCACTTGGTGATTGTGGCTGAGCTGGAAAATGAAATCTCCAAAGCTTTCAATCAGCGCCTCGCTGACTCCGATTTGCCGACGTGTCAAACCACGGGTCATGGCTTTTCCTGTTCTGCACGCTTCGCTGCGCCGCGCACCAGTGGGTCCGCGCTCGGTGCTTGCGTGGCGATGGGACAGACACGCATGCATTCAAAGCACTGTCCTAATAATCCACCTGAACCCACAGACATCTTGTACCAGTACATGGAGTGATCCAGGTCATTGAGGATTTCTTCCCGCTGGCCGTTGCTCTGTGCCACCATCGCATCGCCGAGAATCCGTGGCAGGGCTTCGTACTGCTCCGAGACTTCGGCACATTTGGCCATCTCATAGCGCATCTCCACCTGATTGCCGTCGGCATCGATTTCACCGGACAAACATTGCACTGGGCAAAACTTCATGCACGGCGTCTTGCCGATTTTGTTGTACATGTCCACACAAGACGGAGCGGGACACGGGTTCTCGGTAAGCGGTTGATCGGGCGGCAATGCCAACTCGGTGAACACCGAGGCAAAGTACAGATAACCGAACTCTGGATGGAGCAGGATGTCGCCTGCAAGTGAGCGCGCACCAATCCCCGCGAGTTCGGCATGCAGTTTGAGGCTTTGCAGAGGCACCCTGGGACCTTCCTCGTTATCCAAATCCGGCGGGCAATAGACGCTGCGCGTTCCGAAGCGGCTCTCGATCATGAACGCCAAACCGTAAGCGATGGTGTAAGCACGCACCTCCGTGCTGCCAAAGTAGGCCAGTGCCTTGGCCGGCACGGTCCAAGCTCCCTGTGTTTGTCCTCCAACTCCAAGCGAGATCACCGACTTCACTCGTGGCATCAGATCACTAGGTCTGTGCCCCGGTGGTGCAATGCGTTCAATCGCATCAAGATCGGCAACCCCGGCGACCAACGCCCCCTTCTTCAGGCAATAGCTCAGGATTGCTTCCTTGGCTGTTGCGGAATTGGTGTCTGCAGATTTCCGTTTTAACACGGTTTTCCCCCTTTCCCCGTTTCTGATTTATTTACGCTCAGTTTGGTATCCATCCAGCCGATCCAGAAAAGCGTCCAGCCCACCACGGGCGAAGAGGACGATGAGGACAAGCAGTGGTCCGAAAATCACCTGCCAATGCTCTGTATATTCGGAGAGGATTTCTTCAAGCAGCAGAAAACCAACCGAGCCAAGCACGGGTCCGAACAAGGTGCCCATGCCACCAAGCACAACCATGAAGATGAGTTCACCCGAACGTGTCCAATGCATCATGGCCGGACTCACAAAATCCGTCTGGTTGGCGAGCAGCACCCCTGCGAGTCCCGCCATCGCTCCGGAAATCACAAAGGCGGTGAGACGGTAGCGGAAGACTGGGAAGCCGATGGACTGCATGCGCGTCTCATTCGATTTCGTGCCCCGGATCACCATGCCAAAGCGCGAACGCACAATGCGGTGCATCAGGAACAGACAAGCAAGCAGACAGGCGAAATTGAGATAATACAGCGTGTTATCGTTGGAGAGATCCAGTCCCAGAAGTTCACTGCGCATGTAGAGGGGAAGCCCGTCATCGCCGTAGTAGCGATCGTTGCCGACCATGACAAAGTAGACCATTTGTGCAAGCGCAAGGGTGAGCATGATGAAGTACACCCCTCGTGTGCGTAGCGCGATCAACCCGAAGATCAGAGCCAATGCCGCCGAACCTGCGATGGCGATGGCGAAGTGGACAAGTCCAGAACCCAACCATTCAATCCCGTCCTCGACGGCGTGAACGGTGCCGATGCCGACCACATACGCCCCCACTCCAAGATAGACTGCGTGGCCAAAACTCACCATGCCCCCATAGCCAAGGATGAGGTTGAGGCTCAGGGCACCAATCGAGAGAATCACCATCCGGGAGAAGAGGACCGTGTAGAATGGCTCGTCGAGCCATCCGGCAATCACCGGAACCAATCCGAGAGCCAAGAGCAGCAAGGCATAGGCGATCTGCTTGGGACTCCGGGGCATCATTGCGCTCCTCGCGGCGGGAACAAGCCCTGCGGGCGGATGGCGAGAATCACGGCCATCAGCAGGTAAATCAGCATCGAGGAAAGTGCCGGACCTGCGGTGTCTGCAAAGTTATTAGAAACGAAGAAACCCAGCAAATCCGGAAGGAAGGAGCGTCCCACTGTGTCAATCAAACCGACGAGCAGGGCTGCGATCAAGGCTCCCTGAATCGAGCCGACTCCGCCGATGACCGTGACCACGAAAGCGAGGATGAGGATGTCGTTGCCCATGCCGACCTCTGCGGTGCGCAAGGGACCATCCATCGCGCCCGCTAGCGCTGCCAGAACCGCACCCAGTCCGAAAACGAGCGTGTAGAGCAGTTTGATGTTCACGCCTAGGGCACTCACCATGCGGCGGTTGCTCGCTCCGGCACGGATGAGCATACCGATGCGCGTTTTGGTCACAAGTGCCCAGAGCAGGATCGCCACAGCAATCCCCACCGCAATGATCGCCAGACGATGCGTGTGGTAAGGAATGTCCGGAATCAGCTCAACGCTGTGATTCAGTGCTTCTGGGAGAGGAATGTCGAGTCCGATTGGCCCCCAGATCAAGCGCACTCCTTCGTCAAAGAAAAGAATTAATCCAAAGGTCGCCAGCACCTGATCGAGGTGATCGCGGGCGTAGAGCGTTCGCAACGCCACGATTTCAACGATGACCCCAACGAGCAACGCAGCGGGCAACGACAACAACACCCCCCAATAATACGATCCCGTCCACTCGGTGAAGGTCGCCGCGAAGTACGCTCCCACCATGTAGAGCGAGCCGTGCGCAAGGTTGATGAAGTCCATGATCCCAAACACCAGCGTGAGTCCGGCGGCGATCAGGAACAGCAAGAAGCCCAACTGGAAACCGTTGAGCATTTGCTCCAAGAGCAGGGTCCAGCTCACTTAAACCTATTTCTCGGTGAGTGTGGGGGATGGGACTGAGGAATGTGAAAACAAAAAAGATGGAGGAGCGGGGCTCCTCCATCTGGTCAGATGAGCTTACCAAGACATCTTGCAGTCCTTCGCGTAAGGATCTTGGTGGTTGGTGTAAACCGTCTTCACGATGCTTGTCGTGTAGTTGCCCTCAGCATCCTTGACCACCTTGCGCAAGTAAAAATTCTGGATGGGCATGTGGTTGTTGCCGTAGCGGAACGGTCCCCGCACCGAGGGGAAAGCCGCCCGGCGCATGGCTGCCCGCATGCCATCTTTGTTGCTGAGGTCTCCGTTGACCGCCCGCACCGCGCTGTCGATCAACATGATCGTGTCATAGGACTGGGCCGCGTAGAAAGTAGGGTAGCGCCCATACTTTTTGCGGTAGTCCTGTACAAAGATTTTAGAGACAGGTGTTGCCAAATCCGGTGCCCAGAACTGGGTCATTAGGGTGCCTTCGACCAGATCTCCAATGCGCGGCAAGCTGAGCGCATCGATTGCAAACACCGAGTAGAGCGGGATGTTTCCCTTCAGGCCGGACTGCGCGTACTGTTTGAAGAATTGAACTCCGTGCTTGCCCGGATAGAAAATGAACACTGCATCAGGTTTAACTGAGCGGACCTTGGCCAGTTCCGCCGAGAAATCTAGCTGGGCGGGGAACTTAGTCATGTCTTTGCCAACGATCTTGCCTTTGAAGGTGCGCTCCACACCCGAAACCATGTTCTTTCCGGCAGCATAGTTCGGAGCCATGATGTAGAGGTTTTTGATACCCATCTGGTTCAAGACCTCGCCCATCGCCATCGGGGTCTGGTCATTCTGCCAAGAGGTCGAGAAGAAATCCTCGTGACAGAGCTTGCCCGCGACGGGGGAAGGTCCAGCGTTGGAACTGATCATGAACGGCCCCTTGCCAACCACAGAACCTCGCGAGGCGAGCAAAACATGACTCCAAATGTAACCACCCACGAAGTGAACCCGGTCCTTTTTGACAAGTTTTTCGGTCTTCTGTTTGCCGACTTCCGGCTTGAAGCCATCGTCCTCGTAGATCATTTGCACATCCAAGCCGCCCATCTTGCGATCCAAGTGGTCAAGTGCGAGTTCCGCAGCGTCCCGCATGTCGTTGCCCATCGCCCCGGCCCCGCCCGTGAGGGTGGTGACAAAGCCGATCTTCACGGTGTCCGCCAACGCGGTGGAGGTGGCCAGCAAGGCGAAGCTTGCCAGAATCGCAGCGATTTTTTTCATAGTCATCTTTCTGAGAGAAGTCAAGAAAATGCGAACCTAACTTTTAGGTCTGCTGGAAAGCGATGGAGTATACCTATCACCATAGGAAAAGTCAACCATCCTCTGTAGCGTTTTCCGTAATCAAGGTTTTCAGCCGCTCCCGCCATGTCTCCGAAATCGGAAGCGCCCGGATGTCCGTTGGGGAATCACCGGTGACGAAACAATTCACCAGCAGAACCCGGAAGTATTCCACGCCCTCGGCATCAACACAAACAATCCGGGAGGTCATGGAACTCCTGCCGAGCTTTTCGAGCGTCAACACCAAGTCCACCGCCATGTCCGGAGCGAGCGGCTTGCGAATGTCGCACTCGAAATGCACGGTCGGTCCGCCAATGTTGTGCTGCTCCCGCATGACATTCCACGATGCACCCATCACTTCGCGCAAACACGTCTCGACCGTCTCAATGGCATAGTCGAGAATCCGGGGGGTATAGATGATGCCCGCAGGATCGCAGTCGCCCCAACGGACAATCCGGGATTGGATGAAGGGCATTATCCCTCTAGTGCCGCTTGTAGTGCCTTCGCCACAAACACAGTCGTCACTTTCTTGCGATAGCCCAAGCTCATGTCGGTGTTGTCCATCGGCTTGGCGAGTCTGGCGGCAAGTTGCGCGGCTTGCTGAATACGCTCCGGCGTAATCGCCTTCCCGACGAGCGCGGCTTCTGCATCCTCTGCTTGGAGTGGACACGAGGCCACCGCACCCAGCACGATCCGCGCTTCCGCACAGATGTCGTCCTCGGACAAGCGCAAAGCCGTTGCCACGCCAAGCAGCGGGAAGTCAATTGAACCACGTCGTCGCAGTTTCTGGTAGCTCATGCGCCAGCCGTTGCGGGGCGGAAATTTCAGCGAAACCAGCAGCTCGTCCTCGTGTTTTTGGAGGTAAGCCATGCCATCGTTTTGGTAGAACGCAGACGCCGGAACCGTGCGCTCGCCTGCCGATCCCAGCAGCCGGAATTCTGCATCCAGCGCAATCACCAGCGGCGCGCAATCGGACGAGGACACTGCGAGGCACTTAGGGCTGCTGCGGGCGACCCAGCAAATGTCGCCATCCTTTTTCATGCAGAAGCCCAGCGCCTTGCGCCAGGCAAAAGTCTGGTCGTAGTAGGTGCAGCGCGTGTCCACACAGAGGTTGCCGCCGATGGTGCCCATGCTCCGCAACTGCGGCGAGGACACTAAGGCTGCCGCGTCTGCCAAGGCGGGGTAGTGTTTCTGGAGTTCCGGATGGGACGCAATTTTGCTGAGGGAGACTCCTGCGCCAAGGGTCAGTCCCTCGTCAAACTCAAGGGTGTGGAGTTCCTGCAGCGCACTCAGGCCGATCAGCTTGGGCGGCTCAAACTGGCGGCGCTTCATGTTTGGGTAAAGGTCCGTGCCTCCGGCCACAAACATCGCATCCGTGCCATGCTCGGCTTTCAGCGCAACAGCCTCGGCCACGGACTGCGGCGCAAGGAATTCAAAGGGCGGCAAACGCAGCATGGTTTCGGCTCAGTTCGGGTACGGCAAATCGTCCGGAGGATCGACCCGAATCGGCTCGGGGAATTCCACGTCCGGAACTTTCGTGGGACCAACACGCCCGTCCTTGCCCGCAGACAAGGCTTGTAAGCCTCGGAACACTTTTTCAGGTGCAACTGGAATTTCGTCAACACGCACTCCAACCGCGTTGTAGAGCGCATTGGCGACTGCAGGCATGATCGGCAACAACGGCCCCTGTCCGGCTTCCTTCGCACCATACGGACCTTCCGGATCGTTGGTCTCAATCAGGAAAACTTCCATTTCCGGGGTTTCCAGAAAAGTTGGGCTTTTGTAGTCGAGCAGCGAGGGGCCTTTGTGCAGTCCACGCCGGAAGACCTGCTCTTCCATCATCACCTCGCCCAAACCCATGTAGGCGCTGCCCTCGACCTGCCCTAGCACCTGCGTGGGATTGATAGCTCGGCCCACATCGTGAGCGAGCCAGAGTTTGTCCACGGAGTACAACCCCGTGTCCGGATCGCAGGTGACTTCGGCAATGCAAGCGGAGTAGCTGTAGTTCGGAGACGGTCCCACTCCAGCACCTTTGAAACGTCCGCCCCGGCGTGGTGGTTTGTAGCTGCCCACGGAGCCAAGGGTGCCGTACTTCACCTCGGCCCACTGCACCGCTTCCGCAAACGGAACCGGATCGCCAGAACCATTTAGGGCAACAACCTCGCCGTTTGCAATCGTCAACTCATCGGAAGTTTTATCCAGCACCTCGGCGGCAGCGACGAGGATTTGCTTCCGGAGTGGACGGACGGCGGCAATCACCGCATTTCCAGTCATCAGCGTCACACGGCTGGAATAGCTGCCAAGGTCCACAGGTGTCAAATCCGTATCCGCTGTCACAACGATAACGTGTTCCGGATCAATCCCGAATTCCTCTGCAACGATGGTTGCAAGGATGAAATTCGAACCTTGTCCAATATCGGTGCTACCGCAGAACACCGTGACGCCGCCCCCACGATCCACCTTAAGCTGCACTCCGGAATGCGGCATCTTGTTCCAGTAAATCGGCAGTCCGGCTCCAGTGAGATACGCGCCACAGGCCAGCCCCAGTCCCTTGCCTAACGGCAACGACTTGCGCCGTTCCTGAAAGCCTGATGCCTCCACAACTTTCTCGATGCACTCCTTCAACCCGATGGTCGTGACTGTGAGGTGGTTGATTGCCTTCGTGTTGGGGGGCATCAGGTGCTTGAGGCGCAACTCGACCGGGTCAAGTCCAAGGTCTTCTGCGAACTTGTCGAGTTGAACCTCAAGGGCAAATCTCGGCTGGGGCGTGCCGTGCCCACGCTTGGGGCCGCAGGGTGGCTTGTTCGTGAAGACCCGCATGCCCTCGAACTTGTAGTTCGCAATCGGATAGGTGATGGTCTGCAAGGCACCGGTGTAGTAGGTGCTGGCCACGCCGTAGCTGCCGTAAGCCCCACCATCGAGGTGTGAGCGGAAGTGCATCGCCGTGATCGAACCGTCGCGCTTCATGCCCGTCTTGACCCACATCAACACCGGATGTCGCCCCCGGTGGCAGTAGAACACTTCCTCGCGGTTGAGCGTGAGCTTCACCGGACGACCCGTGAGCATCGCCAGTTTGCAGACGACGACCTCGTGGCTGAAGGGATCGGTCTTGCCGCCAAAACCTCCTCCAACCGGTGTGGCAATCACCCGGATGCGGCTCGCAGGTAGTTCTAGGACCTTCGCCAACACCCGATGCACATAGTGCGGAGTCTGCGTGGAGGACCACAGCGTCACGCGCCCGTCGGCGCCACACTGCGCCACCGCAGCGTGTTGCTCCATCGGCATGTGGGTGTTGCCCTCGTAGTAGAAAATATCCTCGCGAATATGATCCGCCTCTGCGAATCCGGATTCGACATTGCCGAATTCCAGCGCCACCTGCTTGTGGATGTTGCCACGATCAGCGTATTCATGGATTTGCACCTCATCCTGCCTTAAACCCTCCTCGATGGACATGATCGAGGGCAGCAGATCGTACTCGACCATGATGTCTTCCAGCGCGGCCTCAGCAGTTTCCTCGTCAAGCGCCGCCACCGCCGCCACCGGATCGCCGACCATCCGCACCTTTTCGCCGCAAAGTGCTTCCTCGTCCTGACTGACGGGCAGGATGCCGTAGGGAATTGGCACATCCTTGCCCGTGATCACCGAGACCACGCCCGGACGCTGCAAGGCCGCCGTGGTGTCAATGCGCGTAATACGAGCGTGCGGATGTGGACTGCGCAACAATTTTGCATAGAGCATTCTTGGCAGAAAGAGGTCGTCCGCATAAACGGTCTCACCCTGCACTTTGCTATGCGAGTCAAACTTAGGACGGAACTTCCCGACCGTCTGGAAGGTTTGTGCCTCAGGCATGGGGCGCCTCCGTTGCAGAGTTGAGTTGCCCTGCGGCCTGCTGCACGGCATCCACGATTTTCCCGTATCCGGTGCAGCGGCAGAGGTTGCCCGCCAAGGCTTCCCGGATGGTTGCACGGTCCGGATGCGGATTTCGGTCGAGCAACGCCTTGGCGGTGACCAGCATCGCTGGAGTACAATACCCGCACTGCGAGGCCTCCAGTTCCGCAAAGGCCGTCTGCAAAGGATGCGGCTTCCCGTTTTCGGCAAGTCCCTCCACAGTGATGATTTCTCTGCCTTGTGCCTCAATCGGCAGCAGCAGGCAGGCAAGCGCAGATTCGCCATCCACCAAAACCGAACACGCGCCGCACTCGCCCAACTCGCAGCCATGCTTGGTTCCGGTCAAGTGCAAGTCCTCGCGCAGCACCTCCAGCAACGTCTTATGCACCGAGACCCAGACCTCGTGAGTCTCGCCGTTGACGCTCAGGGTCAGCAGTTGTTTCATGGGATACCGGAGTGACTTTCGTAACGGGGTTATATTTCTGCTTGCTTAATTTTTTCGCTCAACCAAATTTTAATCAACGCCTGTCGAGAAATCCTCCTGCACGTCGCTAGTTTGTCCAAGGACTGCACCATCCATACGGGGGCATTCAAGTTGATGCGTTTTTTTGCTTGTCCTGGTCTTGCTGCCGTGGATAAATCCAAAAAACCAGAAATGTCTTTTCCTTCATCAAAGGTTTGGTCTAACTCTTTAGCTTTCATACAGCCTGCTTTCTTCTTTGCGTGAACGCCTAACGGAGATAATCCGCACACTCTTGTTGCGATAAGTGATAATGGCAGACCAATGTTTGTCCCAATTTTTCCAACCACCAAAGACCTCGGTTCATCCTCAGTTCTTGCCCGGATTTCCAGACGGTCAAAGTCTTTCCACAGAGTTTGGGCTTCGACAAAATCAACACCGTGCTTGGTTTTGTTCACTTTACTCTTTTGCGCGTCAAACTCAAACTTCATCGGCCACTTGCATGAAACCGTTTGGCCTTCATCTCGAAACGCGGCAGGGTGCCGTGCGGCGCCACTGTGACGGAGGGCCGCAGCCCCAGTTTGTCCTGGAGGGTGTGCGCAATCGCCTGCCGGGTATTTTCGGAATCCGTGTTTTTGGCTAGTTCCACCTCGATGCTCAGTTCTCCCAACTCCCCTCTTTTGGAAACGGTGACGCGATACTCGTCCACTTCCTCGAAGCGGCGCACCAAGTTTTCAATCGCGCTGGGAAAGACGTTGACCCCACGCACGATCACCATGTCATCGGCACGACCCAACACCCCGCCCTCGAAGCGTGTCCAGGTGCGCCCACATGCGCATGGTTCTGGATTGAGACGCACCAAGTCGCCTGTGCGGTAACGCAGGATGGGGTAGCCGATCCGCCCCAGATTGGTGATGATCAGTTCCCCGGTCTCTCCCGGAGTGCACACTTTGCCGGTTTCCGGGTCCAGCACTTCGATGATGAACTCACTTTCGATGACGTGTGTCCCGCCGGGTTGTGCCTCGCACTCAAAGCTGTGCGCTCCGACTTCCGAGGCTCCGGCGTGGTCGAAGCACTTGGCGCCCCACGTTTCTTCAATGCGGGCTTTGGTCGCGGGCAGGTTTGCGCCCGGTTCTCCGGCATGAACCGTGACGCGGATCGGAATGTCGCCAAGGTCGAAGCCGGATTCCCGTGCCACCTCGGCGAGCCGCAGCGCATAAGTTGGGGTGCAGCAGATCGCCGTGGCGCCCAGTTCCTTCATCAACTGCAAACGCTGCAAGGAATCGCGCCCACCCCCCGGAATCATCAGGGTGCCCAACTGCCGGGAACCCTCGACCGTTGCCCAGAAACCGATGAACGGGCCAAACGAAAACGGCAGGAAGAGCCGATCTTCCGCCGTCAACCCCGCACCTGCCAGCACATGCCCCCAGCACTTTCCCCACCAATGCCAGCTTTCTGGAGTGTCCAAAACGCGCAATGGTGTTCCTGTCGTCCCGGAGGTTTGGTGAAAGCGCGTGTACGCCGTTTCCGGAAAGGTTGCATTCGTGCCAAAGGGGGGAGCGACGTGTTGTGCTTCCACCAACTCGGACTTGGTCGTCAACGGCAGGCGGGAGAGATCGTCCAGCGCTTGGATTTCCGTAAAGGCCACACCCGCTGCTTTCAGCTTTTCAGTGTAGAAACGGTTGCGTCCGGCAAGCTGCTCCAGCAGCGACCGTAGCTTGCGCTCTTGCAATGCCTGCAATTCTGCGCGAGACAAGGTTTCGGTGGCTTGATCAAAAAACGGCACAATTCTCCTGATAAATAGGCAGAGGCAACCTGCGCAAAATTTTGCTTATCCAGAAACCTCTTGACATCAATGACATCACAAATTATTTGTATGTCAAACAATTTGTCCATATAATCAAAAAATAAACGCCCCCATGATCCCATCCGGAATCGAATTTGGCGAGCTCTCGCAACTGATCGGTTATCAGCTACGGCGAGCACAGAGCGCGATTTTTCAAGATTTCTTTGAGAAGATCGCCGAGGACGGGCTCACTCCCGGACGGCACGGACTGCTGATGCTCATCGGCCAAAACGCCGGACTCAGCCAAACCGACCTCGCCAGTGCCACCGGAATCGACCGTACCTCAATGGTCGCCATTCTCGACAAGCTGGAGGCCAAAGGCTGGGTGAAACGCCAACGTTCCCGCGAGGATCGACGGCGGCACCAGATTGACCTCACCCCGCAAGGCAAGACCTTGCTGAAGCAACTCTGGCCGAAAATCCTCCAGCACGAGGCCGAAGTCTGCCAGCGCCTCACCTCTCAGGAGATTCAAACCTTGCTTCGATTGCTGGAGAAAATATACTGAAGCGGAGCAGAGAAGAAGGGTGAAGCAAAGAAAATCCCTTGCAGAATATATGATGGTCTCGCAAGAACCCAATGGTACCGACTTCTGAAAAAATTCGGATACTCAGAACGCCGCAGGTTGAACGAAAAGGG
>CAJWCD010000068.1:0-19289 GCA_913020725.1 uncultured Pseudomonadota bacterium | reverse complement strand
ATCGCCACTGGTACAAGAACCGCAACCTCGTCGAACGTTTCTTCAATCGGATCAAGCAGTTCAGAAGGGCGGATTATCTGGATTTTGAGGCTGCTGCTGTGTGCTTGGACTGAGCTGCGGATTTGCCCTCTGCAGCTTTCGCAGTGGCGGTCGTTTCGGGAGTCACGATTTGGAAATTCCCCTCAAACTCACTGCCCAAGTCCATGCTGAACTCTCCGGGAGGCGTGATCAGATTTCCCTTGACGCGGGAGGAACCCAGCAGGCTGACTTTCTGCTCGACGGTCAAGTTTCCCTCCATCTTCCCGCTCATCCGCACCACCTTCGCGGAGACCTCCCCCACCACCTGAGCGGACTCGCCAAAGTCCACCTCCTGGTCGCCCGTGACCTTGCCCACACAGGTGCAGTCAATGCGGGCGCTGTCGGTGGTGTGGATGTTGCCCTCGATGAGGAGGTCTGGTGCAAGGTAGCCTTTGATGACTTTCATGGTCTGCCGCTCTGGTGATGTTTGAGGATTTAGGCTCGGATGAACTTGGAGTTTCGCCAAAAAACCCGCTAGTATTCTCTAACGGGATTTGAACTTTTATGCAAGAGAAGAGTGATGCAAAATGAACAAGCAACCTTGGGTGGGGGGTGTTTCTGGTGCCTAGAGGCAATTTTTGAGCGCCAATCCGGAGTAAAATCCGTCACCTCGGGCTATGCGGGAGGGGCGGAGCCTAACCCCAGTTACGAGGCGGTCTGCACTGGAAACACCGGCCACGCCGAGGTGATTCAGGTCGAGTACGATCCGGAAACAATCTCCTACGCCGAACTGCTCGACCTCTTCTGGGGCTGCCACGACCCCACAACGCTCAATCGTCAGGGCGGAGACGTGGGCACACAGTACCGCTCCGTCATCCTCTACCACGACGCCGAACAGCAGGCCGAAGCCATGCGCTCGAAGGCCGCTGTCGCCTCCGATTTTGCCGATCGGCTGGTCACGGAGATTTCTCCACTCAGCAAATTCTATCCCGCCGAAACCTACCATCAGGGCTACTACCAGCGCAACCGCGAAGCCTCCTACTGCCAAATTGTGATCCGACCCAAACTGCGGAAACTCGAGATCGAATAGGCTTACCCGGAAAGCAGCGTGTGGTGCAGCATCGGGGAGGTGCGAGCAACCTTTGCCTCCAACGCCGCACCCACACGCAGGAGCAAGGCTTCCTCCCACGGGCGTCCGACGAGTTGCAGTCCGACGGGCAACCCCTGTGGGTCGTAACCGCACGGCACCGAAAGGGCCGGATGCCCCGTGAGATTGAATGGCACGACAAAGCGCATCAACTCGTCCTGCACCGTCAAATCCGACTCACCTGCCGTCGTCACGTCCGGAAGAATCGGTGGGGCCGTGCGGGCGGTGGTGGGCGTGATGAGGATGTCCACCTCTTCAAACACTTTGGAGAGCGCGGCCATCAGTTCGGTGCGCACTCGCTGAGCTTTGACGTAGTCAGTCGCACTGAGGTGTTCCGCAAGCGAGAGGTTGATGCGGATGTCACGGCCAAACCGAGATTTTCGGCGGAAATGCGGCGCGTTGGCGCTCAACATTTCGGAGGCAATGGCAACCAAATGCGCCAAGCGGGCCGCTTCCAACCCCCTGAATTCCACCGCCTTGCGTTCCAATCCCAATTTCTGCAAGGTCTCCACTGCGTCAAGGCAAACCCGGAACACCTCTGGTTTCGCGTGTTCAAACCACGGCACAAACACGCCGATGCGCAGCCCATCGGGAAGTTTGGACTCCGGATTCGGCAGGTTCACCTCCGGCTGGCGTTGGGTCCACGGATCGTTCTCGTCGGCTCCGGCAAGCACACCATAGGCAAGGGTAAGGTCGGAGAGGGTCGCAGCAAGCGGTCCAGCGTGCCCAATGCTCCACGCGAGCGGAAACTGCCCGGCACTGCTAACCCGGCTCCACGTTGCTTTCAGTCCGGAAATGCCACAGAGTGCGGCGGGAATGCGGATGGAGCCTCCACCGTCGGATCCGAGCGCAACCGGACACAGCCCCACTGCCACTGCCACTGCTGGTCCACTGGAAGAACCGCCGGGATAGCGTTCCGGATCGTAGGGGTTGCGGGCGCTGCCGTGGTGCGGATTGAAGCCCGTGACCCCCATGCCGAGTTCGTGCATGTTCGCCTTGCCGAACAGCAGTGCCCCGGCTTTGCGAAGGCGGGACACGGCAGTGGCGTCCCGCGTTGCCACGTTCGTGCCCAGCACTTGGGTGCCGACACGGGTGGGGTAGGGCACTAAATCGAACTCATCCTTGATGGCCACGGGAACGCCATCGAGCAATCCGGCAGGGCGACCCTGCTGATAGCGTTCCGTGGATTCCTGCGCCTGCCGCAGCAGGTTTTCGCCGTCCCACTCGATGAGCGGACGCAACGGCACGGCGCTCGCTTCCAAGTTCCGGATCACGTCCAGCAGTCGTTGTGCGACCTTGAGTGGCGTGGTCTCCCCTGCAAGGTAGGCGCGGTGAAAATCCAGAGCGGATTCGGGCTGGAAGCCGTTTTCGGTTTTCGGTTTTCGGTTTTCGGCTTGGAGCAAAGCCGTTTCGTACTCAGTCAGCGAGCAACTTGGGAGCAACAAAACCGGAGGTTCCGGAGAGTGCAGCGGCAGGGGCGTGAGACCCGCGTTGGGGCGGTATTTCCGGAAAGCCCGCAGTCCAACTTGTGCGAGCAAAACGGGACGCAACCAACCCCGGAAGCCCGGAAGTTCCAACAACACCGCCATCAACTTGAGGGCACGTCCTGCCAGCCTCGGTGCCCGGATCGTACGCAGGTCGTACACGGGGGGTTCCGGACGTTGCCAGCCAGGGATTTTTTTGAGCAGATCAGCCCACATGGTCGGGAATCTCGAAGCAAATGCGAGTGCCAGCGGTGAAATCGGGAGCCACCCAGACGCGGCCCCGGTGTGCGTTGAGGATGCGCTGCACGGTGGCGAGGCCAATGCCGTTTCCACCCTCGGAACTTTCACCCCGTGCAAATGGTTGGAAGACGCGCTCCTGATCCTCGGCAGCAATACCGGGTCCGTTGTCCTGCACCCAGAATTGTAGGTTCGGCGTAGCGGATTTCCAGCCCAATTTGATATGAACCGGAGTGCGTGCGCCTCGGTGTTTGATCGCGTTGGCGATCAGGTTTTGCCAGACCTGTGCGAAGCGCACGGGATCACACGACACCTGCGGCAGATCTGGGGCACAGTTGATCACGGCCAGCCCCTCGTTAGCAGCATACTCAAAATTCGCGGCGACCAGCTGGGCGACATTCCCCATCGAAACGCGCTCCAATTCCCCAATCACCTTGCCAGCTTCAGCATAGCCCAGCAGGGTGTCAATGAAGCGCAGCATCTTGCGGAACGTCGCGGGAATGCGCTCAAGCAGTTCCCGGAAACCCTCCTCGCCCCAAACGCCTGGATACTCGTCCTTGAGACGATAGAGGAAGAGATCGTAAAGGCTGGCGGCTCCAGCGATGGGCGATTTGAGGTCGTGGCTGACCATGTGGGTGAAGTTGCTGAGTTCCTGTTTCTGTGCCATCAGGTCGCGGCTCAGGCGGCTGATTTCGTCAAAAGCGTGCTTGGTGCGCAAGGCAGACCGCACCCGGGCCGTCAGTGTGACCTGATCCACGGGCTTGAGGATGTAGTCCACGGCTCCGGCGTCAAAAGCGTCCCGCAACGTTTCCGTGTCGTTTTTTGCCGTGACCATCAGGACGGGCACCTGCGAAAACTCCGGGAGCGCCTTGATACGTTCTGTCGTCTCCACTCCACTCAGCCCGGGCATCATCTGATCAACAATGATCAGGTCCGGAGTCCATTCCTTGAGCAGCAGCAGCCCGTCTTCTCCAGAATCCACCCCGCGCATTTCGCAACGCAAGCGGCGGAGAAAATCTTCGATCACCAGCCGGTTGTTTTCCTGATCGTCGATGATCAGAACACGGTCACGCTGGGCCATTGCGGATCACTGCTAACTGTTCACTGAATCAGAGGTGGATCGCACGTTTGCCTGTGGCGTCAAGTGCCGCTTCCTTGACCGCTTCAGCAAAAGTCGGGTGCGCGTGCGACATGCGGGAGATATCCTCGGCGCTGGCGCGGTATTCGAGCGCAACCACAGCTTCCGCGATGAGATCGGCAACGCGCGCGCCGATCATGTGGAGGCCAAGGATTTCATCCGTTTCCGGAGCCACGATGACCTTGACGAGTCCGTCAGTTTCCATGGCCGCACGTGCGCGACCCAGTGCCTTGAACGGGAACGTGCCCACACGACACGGGCGGTTCTGCTCCTTCAGTTCGTCCTCGGTCCAGCCAACTCCGGCGACTTCCGGCCATGTGTAGAGGACTCCGGGGATGTTGCGGTAATTGATGTGCGGTTGCTGCCCCACAATCCGTTCTGCGACGAACACGCCTTCCTCCTCGGCCTTGTGTGCCAACATGGCGCCACGCACCACGTCGCCGATCGCGTAGATTCCCGGAACCGAGGTTTGCAGGTGGTCGTCCACCGCAAGCCGTCCACGCTCGTCGGTGCTGAGTCCAGCGTTCTCCAGCTTGAGTCCAGCGGTGTACGGGTGGCGTCCCACAGCAACAAGGCAGTAGTCTCCGGTGAATGTGACCTGCTCACCTTTCCGAGTTTTCGCCAGCACGGCAACTTGCCCGTCTTCGACTTTAACGCTTTGCACGGCGTGGCTGAGCTTGAACTCGATGCCGAGCTTCTTGAGGCAGCGCAGGATTTCCTTGGCAAGGGTAAAGTCCATGCCCGGAATCAAGCGATCCAAGTACTCGACCACCTGCACCTTCGTGCCAAGTCGTGCATAGACCGACCCCAATTCCAGCCCGATGATGCCGCCACCAATCACGACCATGCTCTGGGGCACTTCCGGAAGTTGCAGGGCCTCGGTTGAGGTGATGATGCGCTGTTTGTCAATTTCGACTCCGGGCAAACTGGAGGGTTTGGAGCCGGTGGCGATGATCGTGTTTGTGGTCTCCAGCACCTCGGTGCTGCCGTCGCCCTTGGCGACCTCCACAGTTTTCGCATCCCGGAAACTGCCGTGGCCGTGGATGACCGTGATCTGGTTCTTGTCCATCAGGTACTTGACCCCGGCGCAGGTCTGCGAAACCACCTCGTCCTTGCGGCTACGCATCTGCTCCCAGTTGACCCCAAGTCCGGAAACCTCGATACCGTGCTTGGCGAAATCAACTTGAGCCGTGTGGAAATGCTCGCTGGAGTCGAGCAACGCCTTCGACGGGATGCAGCCGACATTGAGACAGGTGCCCCCTAGCATGGAATAGCGTTCAACCAGAGCGGTCTTCAGGCCAAGCTGTGCACAGCGGATCGCAGCCACATAACCGCCGGGGCCGGAGCCGATCACGGTGACATCGTAGTGAGACATGGTGTTTCGGGTGTTGGGGTTGCTTTGTTCTTGATGGTATGCCTAACATTCAAAAAACTTCTTGTTTTACTTCGCGGGGACTTTCAAAACACTAAACCCCCAACAACAACCGCGCCGGAGTTTCCAGATACTCTTTCACCCGCACGAGGAAGCGGACGGACTGCTGCCCGTCGATGATGCGATGGTCGTAGGAGAGGGCGAGATACATGATGGGTCGGACGACAACGGTGCCGTTCACTGCAATCGGACGTTCGACAATGTTGTGCATCCCAAGAATCGCGCTCTGCGGAGGGTTGAGGATTGGCGTTGAGAGCATCGAACCGAAGACCCCACCGTTGGTGATTGAGAAGGTGCCGCCATTCATTTCATCGGGCGTGATCGCATTGTCCCGCGCCCGCTTGGCGAGTCGGCGGATTTCGGATTCGAGCTGTGCGAGGCTGAGGGTTTCGGCGTTGCGGACCACCGGAACCATCAGACCCTTGGGGGCGCTGACGGCGATGCCCATGTCCACATAATCGTGCGAAACCATCTCCTCGCCGTCAATCTGGGCGTTGACTGCCGGAAATTCCAGCAGCGCCTCACAGCAGGCTTTGACGAAGAAACTCATGAAGCCAAGGCGCACTCCATGTTTTTTCTCAAAGTGATCCTTGTAGGCACTGCGCAGGTCAAAGATCGCCTGCATGTCCACCTCGTTGAAAGTGGTGAGCATGGCGGTTTCGTTCTTGACCGCAACCAGCCGTTCCGAGAGTTTGCGTCGCAAGCGCGACATGCGTTCCCAACGCGCTTGCCGGGCTCCGGAAACAGCAGCGACGACAGGTGGTGCCGGAGGTGCCTGCGGATCGGGAGTCTCTGGAGCAGAGGCTGGCGGCGGCGATGGGACTTCCGGAGCCGGAGTGGAGGATGCGGACTCCTCCAGCACATCCTGCTTGGTGATCCTGCCTCCCGGACCCGTTCCGGAAACGGCAGCAGCGGCAACGCCTTGTTCAGCCATCAGCTTGTTTGCGGCGGGCGAGGGGTGTCCGGCGGCATAGGATTCCGGTTGGGGGGCAGGAGCGGTTGCGGGTTCCGGAGCCGGAGTGGGCGCAGGTTCCGCCGCTGCGGGTTTGGAAGCCACTGCCGGAGCGGCGCTGGGTTCGATGCTGCAAAGGACATCGCCGACTTGGGCGGTTTCGCCTGTTTGCAGGACGATCTTCAGAATGCCGGAGGTTTCCGCAGGCAACGGCAGGGTCGCCTTGTCGGTTTCAATCTCGCAAAGCGGTTCATCCATTTGCACAAAATCGCCATCGGCCTTCATCCAGTTGCCGATCTCAACCTCGGTGATAGATTCTCCAGGACTTGGAATCTTGATGTCAACAGCCATGAGTTTGTGTGGGAGTGGGGTGAAATCAGGGGCCGAAAGCCTTGTCAATGAGGCCTTTCTGCTCTATTTTGTGGAGCTTGGCGAATCCGGTGGCCGGAGAACTGCTCTCGCGTCGGGCGATCATATGGAGCGGGAACGGGATGCGCTTACTTTTCCGTTTGAGGTAGGCAAGCGACCCCATGTTTTCTGGTTCCTCCTGCACCCAGATCCAACGCTCAACACTGGAGTAACGCTCCTTGAGCTTGTTGAGGGCAAGCTCCGGAAGCGGATAGAGCTGCTCCACCCGAACCACTGCGACATCGTTGTGGGTCTCTTCCTGCTTGCGTGCTGCGAGTTCGTAGAAAATCTTTCCAGAGCAGAGCAGCACCTTGGTCACTGCCGTGGGGTCGTCAACGGTGTCGTCAATGACTTCCTGGAAAGTGTTGCCCTCCTCAAACTCGCTCAGCGAACTGACGCATTTTGGATGGCGCAGCAGACTCTTAGGCGTGAAGATGATCAGCGGTTTCCGGAACTCGCGGTCAAGCTGGCGGCGGAGGGCGTGGAAGAGATTGGCAGGGGTGGTGCAGTTGACGACTTGGATGTTGTAGTCCGCACAGAGTTCCAGAAAACGCTCGATGCGGGCGGAACTGTGTTCTGAACCCTGGCCCTCAAAACCGTGAGGCAGCAGCAGGGTCAGCCCGTTCATGCGCTGCCACTTGGTTTCGGCGCAACAGATGAACTGGTCAATGATGATTTGCGCCCCGTTGGCGAAATCGCCGAACTGTGCTTCCCAGATGGTGAGTCCGAAAGAAGTGGCGAAAGCATAGCCGAACTCGAAGCCCAGCACTCCGTATTCTGAGAGCAGGGAGTTGTAGACGGAGAACGGCGCCTGTTCCTTGGAGAGGTTGTTGAGGGGCGTGTATTTGGTGTCGTCCTCCGCAGCGATGACGGAGTGCCGATGGGAAAACGTGCCGCGTGCGACATCCTGCCCGCTGAGCCGCACAGGCTTGCCCTCGTCCAGCATGGTTGCGTAAGCGAGGGTTTCGGCCATCCCCCAGTCAATCCGGTCGTTGTCATAAATCATCTTGTGACGATCTGCATAGAGCTTGCGGATTTTCGGGAAGAAGGCCAGCTCTTCCGGAAGGTCGCAAATTCGATCAGTGAGACGATGGAGGGTTTCACGGGTCACTCCGGTTTCGGGAGATTCGTCAAAATCTTCGGGTAGCGCCAGCCGGATTCCGGACCACTCGCCTTCAAGGAAAGAGGTGACATTGGCGTTGGTTTGCTGGAGCGATTCCTGAAAGCGGTCGTTGAGGAACTGCTTGAACTCGACTTCAACCTCCTTGACCTGTGTGGCCTGCAAACGCCCGCTTTCAATGACTTCCTTGCTGTACACCTCCAAGGGGTTGGGGTGGTTGGCAATCGCCTTGTAGAGCGTGGGCTGAGTGAAGCGCGGCTCGTCCGCCTCGTTGTGCCCGTGTCGACGATAGCCGAGGATGTCCACAAAAACGTCCCGCTTGAACTGCTGCCGAAACTCAAGGGCGAGTTGTGTCACATAAACCACCGCCTCAATATCGTCTGCGTTGACATGGAAGACCGGAGAGAGGGTGGTTTTGGCGACGTCCGTGCAATAGGTGCTGGAACGTCCGTCAATGTAGTCAGTGGTGAAGCCGACTTGATTGTTGATGACCAAATGCACGGTTCCGCCGGTACCGTAGCCCCGGAGTTGAGACATCTGCAACACCTCATAGATGATGCCCTGTCCGGCGATGGAGGCGTCTCCGTGAATGAGAATGGGCACAAGCTGGCTGGAATTGCCCTCGTAGCGATGCTCGATCTTGGCGCGGGAGATGCCCTCGACAACAGGGTTGACAGCCTCCAAGTGTGATGGGTTGGGAGTGAGGCTCAGATGCACCCGACGGCCATTGCGGGCTTCCTTGTCGCTGGAGAATCCAAGGTGATATTTCACGTCTCCAGCAAAGCCGTCCAGTCCAAACACCTTGCCTTCAAACTCAGTGAAGATGTCGCGGTAGGTCTTGCCAAGAATGTTGGCCAGCACATTGAGCCGTCCGCGGTGCGCCATGCCAATGACAAATTCCTGCACCCCCAGTTCCGCGCCACGCTCGACGATAGTGTCCAGCGCCGGGATGATGGATTCACTGCCTTCCAACGAAAAGCGTTTCTGGCCCACGAACTTGGTTTGGAGGAAGTTTTCAAACGCGACCGCCTCGTTGATCTTGCGGAGCATTTGAAGTCGCTGGTCCGGAGTCAAATTCGGGGTGTTGCGGCATTCCTCCATGCGCCCCTCTAGCCACTCGAGCGCATCCCGGGAACGCACAAATTTATACTCGACCCCGATGCTGCCACAGTAGGTTTGCCGCAGGTGGTCCACAATCTGCCGCAGCGTTGTGGGACCAAGGCTCATACGCATCCCGGCCTGAAAGACCGTGTCCATGTCCGCTTCTCCGAGGTCGAAGCTCGACAATTCAATGGGGGCATCGTACTTGCGGCGCGGGCGCACCGGATTGGTGCTGGCAAACAGGTGTCCGCGCTGTCGATAGGCCCCGATGAGGTTGAGGACGTTGACTTCCTTTTGGAATTGAGCAGGAGCCGCTTCTGCAACCACCTGAATTGGAGCGGCTGGCTTGGGGGTCACGGTTTTTGTGGACTCCCCGATGGAAGATTTCCCCGTGTAGCTGGTCCGGGAGAACTCGAAGCCCTCAAAGAACTTCCGCCAAGTCGGATCCACTGAGTCCGGGTTTTCTTGGTATTGCTGGTAAAGATCATCAAACGCGCTGATTTCAGCGTTGCTCAGGTAGGTATTGGTGTCCATGGAAGCAGTCTGCGGTTGCAAGTGATCTTGGAAAATACTAGCAGCGTCCGAGGAAATCAACCCAAATCCGGAATCAGTGGTCAGCAGGGTTATTCCATCAGACATCAGGCCACCCCGCAGTTTTCCTGATTCGGTTCAGAAGGTAAAGAGCTTTCCCGTCCGGAAGGGTTTGGAATCTACCCCCCTTCCGGTCTCATTGAAAGGAAAAAGGCTCATGACTCAAAGACTTTGCCCAAAACAAAAAAGCCGACACACTCCGCTTTTGTCGGCCAGCAGTTTTGCAATTTTACTGAAATTCTGCGCATCAAGCGGCTTGGCGATTACGTTCGAGCCAAGCATCCACCAGAGCCACCGTTTCATCAACGAACTCAGACTCCATCCCTTGCTGGGCCGCGATGGTTTTCACCAGCCAGTCTGCCCGCTCGATGTTTGGCACCCCGGCGAGTAAGGCCCGCGCCGCCGAGGAGGGTTTCAGCAGCCCGTTAGCGGCGTTGGCGTATTTTTCAAACGGGACCTGATCCTCCCCGGACGCCCCCAATTTTCGGCACACCTCACCCACCCAGTCATAGACCGACCGTGAACGGTCAAGATCGCTGTGGACTGCGTCCCGGATGGCGCGCATCTCGTCCTGCTGCACACAGCGATAGTTGCCTGTCAGCAACATGCTCCACTTCGCCAGCGGCACAAAGACCGAGTCATGCACCTTGAGCTTGACGGGCAATTCGACCGCGCCGCTACCGTCATTGTACCGGACCGCTGCAATGTCTGCCTGCATCTGACGCAAGATTGCGGTGTGTTCATCTGCATCGAAACGGGCCACCTTGAAATTGGTTGGCAGGCTGACTTGCAGCACATTGAGTTCTTCGTCCGGAGGGCGAAACGCTTGCGGGTCCGGGCTGCACAGGGTCATCAGTTTCGGATCGAAACCGTCCCAAACAGTGGGGTCCGTGTAGCACTGCTTCAAGCCTTCGACATCGAGTCCGGGAATGCGCGCCAAGTAAGGCAGCGGGGGCATGTTCATGAGCGACATGCAGGGAACTTTGGCCTGCGCGACCGCTGCCAGCAACTCGCGCACGCCGGGGGAACGGTACTGAGGCTCCTGCATGGCTAGCACGATCAGGTCGTAATCAGACGGGCTGACCGCATCCGGAGTGGCGGCGGACAAGGCACCCGGCAGCTTCCGGGAATCCACCTCAACGAGGCCGTCCCGGCCCTTGACCGGCAAACGCACCCGGGTGCCCTCCTTGTTGATCAACTTGGCCTCGGTTGGTAGGCACACCAGCTTGACGGTGTGTCCTGCGAGCAAGAGTTTGGTCGCTAACAATGAACCATAGGAAGCACCCATAATCAGGGTGTTGTAGGAGGTTGGCATCAAAATCTCTTTCGTGTATTGGGTGTGAGTTAACTCCACGCCGGAAACGATTTGGAGCAAAACGAACATTATAGGAAAAGCGGGGAGGAATGCAGTAAAATTCCCATACGGAATTACCCGTATGAAGCGCAAGATTCAGGACGCCGTCACTCGAATCTGCGGGGAGGGAGGCACAATCTTTCCGGAGAATGAGAGTCTAGGAGACTGGCATGTTTCTAGCAGCAAATTCAGAAGTTGGAGAGTCGTCTCCAGCATCGTTTTCTCTGGTTCTCACTCATGTGTTGAGAATCATTTTCACTATCTGATAGAAGGAAAACCCATGAAAAATTGGTTCAAATTTGAAGCCCGGGAGACTGAATACTCGGCGGACGCATCTCAGGAAGGCATGTTGCTCTACCTCAAGCCGGAGGCACTCAAGCACGCACTGGTGGTTGATGATTTTGAAACCTTCCAAAGCCACTCGGATTTTGTGGAAGGGGGGCGCTTGCTGCAAGTGAGCCGCCAGTTCAGCTATACTCTGCGGACGGTGGCTGATCTTGTGGAGGAACCGCTGGAACAGAAACCCAAGGTCCAACCCAAGGAATCCGTCGTGGAGAACGGAACCGCACTTCCGGACAAGCCGTTGGTGACCGACGGGGAGCAAGCCTCGCTACAGGAACTGGAAGCCATGCTCGCCCGCTGATGTCCGCACTGAACACGCCTGAAGCCATCCGGGCTGGGGAGGAACTGGACTGCGTCACACTCGCAGCACACCTGCAGGCCAACATTCCGGGTTGCGCTGGGCCGCTTACAATTCAGCAGTTTCCGTCCGGCTATTCCAACCTCACCTACCTGCTGCGCTTTGGGGAACGCGAGTTCGTTTTACGGCGTCCTCCGTTTGGCACCAAAGCAAAATCCGCCCACGACATGGGCCGCGAGTTCCGGGTGCTGAGCGCCTTGCATCCGCATTTCCAGCAAGCTCCCAAGCCGCTGCTGTACGAAGAAGACCCGGCCCTGCTCGGTGCGCCGTTTTATGTCATGGAGCGCATTGCAGGCGTGATCGTCCGCAAGCAATTTCCGGAGGAGTATACGCTTTCCTCGCAGCAACACGCCGGACTCGCCCACTCGATGTTTGAACTGTTGGCTGAACTGCACACGGTGGATTTTGCAGCAATCGGGCTCGGAGAATTAGGACGTCCGCAAGGCTATGTGCGGCGGCAGGTGGAGGGCTGGAGCCGACGCTGGAGCAACGCCCACACTGCCGACGCTTCAAACTGCGATGCGGTGATGGCATGGCTGCATGGGCGCATTCCGGAAACCTCGCGTCCCGCGCTCATTCACAACGACTACAAGCTCGACAACCTCGTGCTTGCTCCCGAAAACCCGCTGCGGATCATCGGCGTCCTCGATTGGGAAATGGCGACCTTGGGTGATCCACTGATGGACTTGGGTGGCTCCATCGCGTACTGGATTCAGGAGGACGACCCGGAAGCCCTGCAACAATTCCGCATGGCCCCAATGCACCTGAACGGCTTTCCGACACGCCAGGAAGCGGTGCGCATTTACGAGGAGTGTTCCGGAGTTCCCATTGCGGAGTTCACCTTCTACTACACCTTTGGCCTCTTCCGGCTTGCAGTGGTGATGCAGCAAATCTACTACCGCTACTACCACGGGCAAACTCAGGACTCACGTTTTGCCGGGCTGACTCCGATGGTGGAAGCACTCCTCGACCAAGCGGCTCGGGTGCAGCAGACCGGGGAATGGTGATTTGAGGGGCAAATCCAGAGTTCCAGAGGGGCAGAGTTAGGGAGTGTTCCGTGAATCGAGAGGAACCTGACCACCGATAACCGACCACTGAAAACCCTAATTCAAGGCTTGGAAGCTCACGCCGCGTGGGCGCAGCAGTCGCATTTTGCGCTGCACCTCACCATTTTCCGCAAAGCGAAACTCGCCCGTCACCCCCGGATATCCGGACAAACTCAGCAGCGCCTCCTTGAGCGCAGCGGGATTCTGATTCAGTTCCACCCGCAGCAGGTTCATCAACAAACCTGCCGTGTCGTAGGCGTAGGTGGTGTAGTTGCCCGGACGCTGTTTGGTCGCTGCAAAAAAGAACATACGTTCGTAAAGTGCCATGAACTCCCTGACCTCCGGGCGTTCGCTCTCTCTGTGGAAATCAGCGGCAATCACCAGCTTGCGCAACCCCCGACGACCTGTGGCGAACAGTAGCGCGTAATCGTGCCAGCCGCTGTCACCGAGCAGCAGCGTGTCCTGCATGCCGTACACTTCGAGGTAGGGAAAAACGATTTGCAAGCTGCGGATGCTGAGCGATCCGGAGGCAACAAACAGTGCGTCGAACGGATGCTCCGGTTCTAAATCCTCATCCAGTTCCTTGAGCGTTTCCTCCTGCTCCGGCGTGAGTGGACGTAGCTTGCGGGTGAAGGCGTCAAAGCTGGAAACGAAACTCTTCTGCTGGGAGGAAAAGGGTTCCGCTCCGTGAATCTCCAGCCCTAAGCGATCGGCTTCTTCCCAGAACAGCCGCATCTTTTCACGCCCTTGGCGGTTGTCCGCATAAAGGATCAAGAAACGTCGCGCCTGATGGTAGTCCACCGCATGTTGCAGCAGCGTCTGGATTTCCTGCTCCCAACTCAGGTTGTTGCGGAACACAAACTCGCCGATATCGGGAACCGACCGCGTGAGCGAGAGCGAGATCAGAGGCACCCCAAAGCGCTGGGCTTCTTCGGCAGCGGCTTCGGAAGTGCGGCGCGTGAGTGGCCCGATGATGGCGGCAACCTGTTCCTGCTCCACGAGTTCTTGAATCATCTTGCGCGTGTGATCCGGATTGAGCTTGGAGTCGCGGAACACCAGTTGCCACGGGAGAGAAGCATTGTCTGCTGGCGTAACCTCGGTGAGCGTAGCCAAAGCACCCGACCTCTCAAGTTCCTCAAAATCCAGCAACTCCGGTTGCGCCATGCGCACACGCGGCAGCCGTCCCTCCTGTTCGGCAATCAGGGCGAGGCGCAACCCGTCAATCGTCTCGCGGACCAACTGCACCACCCGGCGATTCGTGGTGCTGAGTGGAAGGATCACCCCAATGCGGTAAGGACGCGTCCGGGTGGCGGATTGCATCCGAATCTGCAAACCCTCCAGCCGACGCACCTGTTCGGCATCTTCGTGCTCACGGGCGGATGCGAGAAACTGGCTGAGCAGTTCTAGGGCACGAGCGTGTTGGCCTTGCTTCCGCAGCAATTCCACATAGAGTTCCGGGACCCACGCCCGCACCACAGAAACGGTGCCGTGGAGTTCTGAAATCACCTCCAACTGCGTGAGCGAGTTGATTTGCCGAAGTTGTTCCAGCACCTGCTGCTCAGTGGAGGCGGAGGCGGTTTCCGGATTGGCCAGCAGATCGAGGCGGTAACTCAGTGAAGCCAGTGGGAGTTTGCGGGCGTCGGCGTCGACGCTCAGTGCTTCCAGCAGTTCCTGTTGATAGCGGGCAGGCAGGGTGCGCAGCACCTGTTCTTCCAACCGTCCGTCCAGCGCAATCGCTTTGCCCAGAGCGAGGTGTGCCCGGTTGCGGAGTAGGTGAACCAATGGGGTGCGGGGATCATCCGGGAGTTCCCGCAGAAACGATTCGGCCAGCACTTTGGCTGTGCGTGGACGCTGTAGATTCAGCAGCAGGACAATGCGCAGTAGGGCACGATCCTCCATTTTCAGACGCGATTCCAGCAACCCCAACTGCTGCTGTGCCTCAACAGGATCGTCCTCCATCAGCATCAGCAGTTCCCGGACTTGGGGAGTCAACTGCAAGCGGGGATTGGTGGAAGCAACGGGCTGCTCAAACTCCGGATGCAGTGGAGTCAGAAAATCAGGCGATGCTGAAGTCCCCTGTTCCGAAAAAACGCTGAATTCGGAAGCGACTGCTTCCTCCCCGGTGGCCTCCGTTTGCAGGTGCAGTTCCACCCAGTCCGGATCGTTGAGCAAACTTTGCGCAGAGAGGTTTGGTGCCAGCAAAATGCCAGCAGCCAACACAACTAGCACTCGAGTCAACCACAGCAGCGAGCTTCGCATCACAACCACGCAAACAGGGCAATCAAAGCGGCGATGTCCACTCCGAGCATCACGCGGTTGACCGCTGTTTGGCCGCTCGCGGAAAGCACGTCGTAGTTGCGTTTGAAGACAGTTTTGAGGATGAATCGGGATTGTGGAGCGAGCCGGTGCATCAGGTTTCCTGAGTTTGAGGTTTGAGGAGTCCGGGAACCCGCAGGTTGTCTTGTCGGACGGTGAGGCGTTGGGTGTCAAAATGCTCCAGCAGTTCCACTGCGGACTTCCGGGTGATGCCGAGCAGTTCCTTGAATTCGATCACGGTCACGGTAGGGTTTTTCACAAAATGCGTTTCCAGCCGCGAACGGATTTCTTCAAGCTGCTCCGGAGTGTAGTGCAAATCCTCACTCACCCGGACGAGCTGCTTGTGGTGCGCAGCCGACTTGAGCAGGGTGAGTCCAGCTTTTTCGTCCACCCCAAGCTGCTCCAGCAAGTGGGTACGCCGTACAGGCTGGAAGCCCCCCTTGCGGATAATTCCAAGGCACTGCTCCAACAGCACCTCGCGCGCTCCAGACACTTCCGGAACGTAGCTCGGCAGCGCAAAGGCACCATCCGCTTGCACAAGCTTTTCCTGTTTGACGAGCAGCTTGAGCAGGGTTTCAACCTCGCGCTCGTGGGCGAACAACAGATTGAGTTTCCCTGCAATTTCCGGGCGGGTCATGCCCTGTCGTTCCGGAAAGCGCTGGTGGTGCGCAGCCACCAAGCGCAGCACAAAACGAGCAATGCGCTCCAAATGATCGGCGTGCAACCAGCGTTTTTCCACGGAATCCAGGCAGATCAAGTGCTGTCGGCTTTGCAGGGGTTGGAGGTTGCGCTGCACCTGTTTAGCAGACAAGCCTGTGCGCACGGGAAGTTCCGCTTGCCTCAACCCTTGGACCCCCTGCAAAAAAACGATTTCCTCTAACTGCGTGGCCTCATCACCGCTGCAAATGCGCTGCAAACGTGCAGGCAATTCTGAGCGGGTGCGCCGCGATTTTGCAGGCAACGGGTCTAACACTCGACCACCACCCAAAGTGGTGAGGGGCGAGAAGTTTCGCAGGATGAAGCGGTCGCCAAAACGGCTGCTCACCGGAGCTTCGAGCCGCAGTTGGGCGAGTCCGGTTTCTCCCGGAGCCAAGGCGTTCTGCCCCAACAGCACCATCCGCCCCATCACCTCCTGCGTGCCAAGGTGCAACCGGATGCGGCGGCGCGTCATGAGCGGGTCATCCTCAGTGGCGAGCAGTTGCAATTCCACGTTGAGCATGTAACTCGTTGCCAGCGAATCCGGAGCCGCAAGCTGATGGCCTCGCTGAATGTCCTCGCGGGCGATTCCTGCGAGATTAAGGGCGGCTCGCTGTCCGGAACGCGCCTGCGAAACGGTTTCGTTCTGTGCTTGCAACCCGCGAATCCGCACCAGTTTTTTCTCGGGGTACTGCCAGACCTCATCCTCGGTTGCAAGCGTTCCGGACAGTACCGTGCCCGTCACCACGGTGCCAAAACCCTTGACCGTGAACGCCCGATCCACAGGCAACCGAAAGGGTAATTCTTCCACTTTCGCAGTCCTGCGTTCCGGCAGCTTGCCCAGTGCGGCCCGAAGGTCTGGAAGCCCTACGCCCGTCACCGCTGAGACAGGAATCACCGGACAACCTGCCAGAAAAGTACTTGCGGTCAGTTCCTGAATTTCCTCGATGCAGAGTTCGATCATCTCCGGATCGTCCACCAGATCGGTGCGTGTGAGGGCAACGAGTCCAGCAGGCACATGCAACAGGTTGCAGATGTGGAGGTGTTCGCGAGTTTGTGGCATCACGCCTTCATCCGCCGCCACCACGAGCAAGACGGCGTCAATGCCTGCAACTCCGGCGAGCATGTTGTGAATGAAACGTTCATGCCCGGGTACGTCCACAAAAGCCAGCAGCCGCCCCTGAGCATCGGTGTCGTGCGCAAAGCCGAGGTCAATGGTGATGCCCCGGCGTTTTTCCTCCGCGAGTTGATCCGTGTCGATTCCGGTCAGTGCCTTGACGAGCGTGGTCTTGCCGTGGTCGATGTGCCCGCTGGTGCCAATGACGAGTCCTGTTGTCAAGCTCATGGAGATGGGTGGTTGGGGCAGGTTTGAAACCTGCCCCAACCCGTTGCTGGTTGCTGGTTGGGGCAGGTTTGAAACCTGCTCCAACCCGTTGCTGATTCTAGCCCTTTAGAACTTTGTCCCTTCTGCCTCACTCTGTCATCATAAAAGATCAACCCATCAACGCCAAGTCGTCCCTGCAACGGGGTGTATCCGGATTGACCCTCGTGGGCACAACCGCTAGGATGAGCGGGATTCAGATTTCAGAAATTTAGACAAAATGCAGGAAGTTCGACACTTCGACCTCGTGGTCATCGGCTCTGGTCCAGCCGGGGAAACCGCAGCCATGCAGGCCAGCAAGCTCAAGAAACGCGTAGCGCTCGTTGAACGCTTGGATCGTTTGGGGGGCGCCTCGCTACACACCGGAACGGTACCCTCGAAATCTCTCCGCGAGACGGTGGTTAATCTGGCGATGATCCGCCAGCAATCCCACGGCATTCAGATCGCTTTCAAGGAGAACCTCACAACCGCTGAGTTGATGTTCCGCAAACAGCATGTCATCCAGGAGCAGGAAAATTCCCTGCGGCGCAACCTCGACAAAAACCGGGTGGCGGTGCTGCACGGCACTCCTCGGTTTCTCAGTCCGAATTTACTGGAGATCACACCTAACGAGAGTGACGAACCGTATCAAATCTCGCTGGATTATGCCGTGATCGCCACAGGATCCTCTCCAAGGCGTCCGGACTGGGCTCCCTTCGACCATGAGTGTGTGTTTGACTCGGACACCATTCTCGAAATCGAGCAGCTTCCGCGCAAAATCACGATCATTGGAGCAGGGGTGATCGGCTGCGAGTACGCCTGCATCTTCGCCAAGATGGGCATTCGCGTGAACCTCATTGCCCGCGACCGCGATATCCTGCCCTTCCTTGACCGGGAGATTTCCGAAAACCTCGTCTTCAGCATGCGCAACCAACGCATTACTCTGCGCTTGGGCGAGAATGTTAAGGCCATCCGCAAGGTCGGGCCCCAAGAGATGCACGTTGAATTGGAGAGTCAAAAAGTGCTGCCCTGTTCCACCGTTTTGGTGGCGGCTGGACGGCTGGCGAATTCCCGGAATCTCGGCCTTGAAGACATTGGAGTGGAGCTTGGGCACAACGACCTGATCGTCACCAACGAACACTACCAAGCCACCCTGCCGAACTTTTATGCCGCAGGGGATGCCATTGGCTTTCCCGGACTCGCCTCGACTTCAGTGATCCAAGCCCGTATCGCTGTGTTGCACGCCTTTGGAGGGTTGCAGAACGAGTCCATGCCCCGAGAATTTCCTTTCGGCATCTGGACCATCCCTCCCGTGGCGATGGTTGGACAAACCGAAGAGGAACTGACCAAAGCGTGCATTCCCTATGAAGTCGGGATCGCACACTTCAAAGAAATCACACGGGCGCACATCATGGCTGAGAAGGACGGCATCCTCAAACTGCTCTTCGATCCTGAGACTCTCAAGATTTTGGGCATTCACATCATTGGCCCCCGCGCCACCGAACTCATCCACCTTGGACACTCCGTGATGCACTTTGAAGGCACCATCCGCTACTTCATCAACGCCGTCTTCAATTCCCCCACCTTGGATGAAGCCTACCGCGTTGCCGCTTTCAACGGACTCAACCGACTCGACTACGACTCGCTGTGAGCAAGATTTTCCGGAATCCTGCGAATCCCGCTTGCGGGTCTGCTTGGCTTTGTTAAACTGAAACCTTCTTCCTTCGGGGTGTAGCGCAGTCCGGTAGCGCGCCAGCTTTGGGAGCTGGATGTCGGAGGTTCAAATCCTCTCACCCCGACCACCTGTTAGAACACATTCTATCTATAAATATCTGTAATCATAGTAGATTATCTGATATTCCCTAACGGTTTTCATCTCTCTTCTCCCCTTTGTTGGAACCCAAGGTCACACTTTTCATCACACTTCGAGTGATGAGAGGAATGGGATGAAGGGGTTCGATGAACTGTAGGTTCCCTGTCCGTGCATCTTGTCGTCCTTGTATTCCCCGACATAATTTGCATTTGCCCCGCGCACTGCTAAAACTTTCTGAATCTCGGCTTTCACATCCGCATACCTTTTGAGGATGGCGCGACGCTCCCGCTCATGTTCGGTCAGACTTTCCTCCTCCTTTACTAGACCTTATCGCAAATAAGCGCGTGAGTCGGCGCGGAATTTTTCCGTTTCGGTT
>CAJWCD010000067.1:0-19524 GCA_913020725.1 uncultured Pseudomonadota bacterium | reverse complement strand
CACGTCGTGCAGTTTCCCGACCGAGATGTGGATGAAGGCCGGGATGCTTCCGCGCAAGTCCAGCAGGGTGTGCAACTTGATGGCGGATTTGGTTGAACGAAACAGTGCCCACGGGAAGACCGACAGGCACAGGTCGATCGTTGAGGAATCCAGAGCGTACACGGTGTTGTCCAGTACCAGTCCCAAGTCCTCTTTGGCATAACAGCGGCCGTGCAATCCGGATCAGGGCTTGGGCGAAGTCCGCGTGGATGCGCCAGTCGCGCACCTTGTTGGCGTTGGAGAGTGTGTTGCGGGAAACCCCGCCCCGGATGCCCATGTGGTAGAGCTTGGAACCTTGCGCCCGGAGGCAGGCCTCGATGTTGCGCAGGCTCTCCCAACAGGTCAGTTGGCCAAAGGCCATGCAAAGGTACTGCTCGAGGCAGTGGAAGGACTTGAGCTTGTGATTGCCGCGATAGCGGCGCACGCAATGCCGGAAGGAGTGCAGGGGCAGGTGGTCGAACAGCTGGGGGAAAACGAGTTTGCCAGAATACATGGTGCAATCCGAATAAATGGGGAACTGCAACATCTCCGGTCCGTAAAACCAAGCTCAAGTCGATGAATGGAAAAATCTAAATATTTAATAACATCAATGGCATACTTAGATTTCATGATCCAACGTTGGGACACTAGTGACATAAACTATTTCTTTTACGGGGGGAGGAATAGAAATTTATAGCAGAATCAGAAGATGAAGATGTTTCTATTTGACGGCTTTGAGCGAAGGCCGAGTCGCAAGATGACAAAACAGTACCTCAGAGAGAATGGAGCATGAAGCTGACGAAAGCAGAACAAGAGCTGCTCGACTCCGTGGAGCGGGTGGAATGGACGCGCATTCCGGAGTTTGAGCAGGAGGCCAAGCAGTATCAAGAGGCGGCTCGTGCCATGTTGCGCAAGAACAAGCGGGCTAATATCAGGCATCCCGCGACCGCTTGAAGTGAGGCAGATTCCGAGTGCCTTGAGGATATGGGGACTTTGGCTGCTCCTGCTCGCAGAAAGCAGTTTGATTTTGAATGCGGGCGAGGTCGGCTATGCGGTCGGCAACGCCGAGTTCTTTGACACGACCCAATCGCAATGGGCGCCGTTGCAACTCCGGCAGCGTTTAGGTGCGGGGGATCGTCTCCGCATCCTAGGGCTGGGCCGGGTGGAATTGCGTTTTGCGGGCCAGCGCTTTGTACGGCTCAATTCGGGCACGGAGGCACAGTTGCGCTCAGAGGCCCGGAGCGCTGCTGATCCGGTGGTGATTGGCTTGCAGGCGGGACAGGCGTGGGGAAGCGTTTTTGGAGCGAGGGACCGACCGGATGCTCTGCGAATCCGCACCCCCCAGGCCGTGATTGCGGTGAAAGGAACACAGTTCGATGTGTTGCTGGAACCCCAACTTTCGCGGACAGAGGTGTCTGTCTTCCGGGGAGAGGTCGAGGTGCAACCGCCCGTTGAAGTTACTGGGCCAAAGCAAGTCCCGGGACCGCAAGAAGTCGCGCCGCCGCAGGAGGTTTCCCGTGAGGCGTGGGTGGTGCTGGTGCGCAAACAGCAGCGGCTGGTGATCGGCGAGACGGGCATCCCTCGTCCGGAAGCCCTGTCGCCCGTGGCACAGGAAGACGACTGGGTGCGCTTCAACTTGGAGCGAGACCGTAACCTGCTGGAACCCTTGGACTTGGAATAACGAGATGACTCCAGATTGGTCGGAAGCCGAAGCACATTTGTGCGCCACCGATCCTGTTTTGAAAACGGTCGTTGAACGAATCGGGCCGTGTGAGCTTTCCGCGCAGGAGGGCGGGTTTGTGACGGTCGCAGATTCGATCATCGGACAGCAGCTCTCGAACAAGGTCGTAAAGGTGCTGCGCGCGCGGTTCCGGACCTTGTTCGCGGACGAAAATCCGGAGCCGCAGCAGTTGCTGACGTTTGACGACGAAACCCTGCGTGGGTGCGGGTTTTCCCGCGCCAAGACGCGCTACGTCCGGGCGTTGGCCGAAGCGGTTGCATCCGGGAAGCTGAACTTTGACGCACTGCACCAAACGGATGACGAAACCGTGGTGCAGACACTCACGGAACTGCCGGGGATCGGACGCTGGACGGCGGAGATGTACCTGATTTTCGCGCTCAACCGTCCGGATGTGTTGCCGCTTGGGGATGCCGCTGTGGTTGCGGCGCTACGGACGCTCTATCCGCTGCCGGAAAAGCAATGGGAATCGCAAGCGTTGGAAATCGCCGAACCGTGGCGACCGTGGCGCAGCGTGGCGAGCTGGTACCTCTGGCGGCACCATTCGAGCTAAATGGAAGGAATTGAAGACGAAGTCGCAGATGTTTGAGCATGCGATTGCATCCGGACTGAACGACTGATTTTGATTGAAGAACTGACGATCTTGGAACGTTTCGGTACCGACTGAAGCGTTCCGGAAAACCGCCTGCCAAATCTTGGGAGGGAAGAGGCAGTGCGGACTTGACGGCGGGCCGCAAGGTTCGCTGAGCAAAACCAGCGGGTTCGTAAAGGCCGAGGGGGAGTAGACCCCACAAGCCGGAATCCGCATGTCCCGCAAGGGACTGATCTTTGACAACATGACAAGTGCGCTATCCTGAGCGAAGGGCACCCGAGACCCCGTTGGACCAGGGGGGAAGGCACATATCAGTGCGAGGAAGGAAGCTTCCCAGCTGGTTCGGCATGGACCCATCGGTCCACGATGGTGTGGGTGCATCCGGAGCGGTGCGGGCACTCCGATTGACGGAATCCTTTGGTACAGAAAGGAGAAGGTTGATTGGACAAGCCGTGTCCACTCCGGGTGCCCCGGAGGTTTGTTTCGCCGAAACAGGCTGACGGAGAGGCTCAATCGTTCCAAGGACGGATGCCGTGAAATTTTGGGGAACTCTCTCCGGTGTAGGATTGCATTGGAGGCGGTCTGCCGGACTCAAGGGGGTTCCCCATTCCGATGACACGGCCAGGGTGGAGTGGTTTAACCTCCGGACAACCAGAGGACTCGGTTCTGGGGAGGGGTTTGTCCTGCAAAAGGCAGGAGGAGGCTCTTCTCGAATTGCTGAATCTGGAGAACTGGGGATGACCATGACAACAGATTGGAGCCGCGACTCTCTCTAACCAAAAGGAGAATCGAGCATGGCGAAATTTGCGCTTGCAGCAATCACGAAACTCGGTGGGGTGGCGAGGTGTGTCCATTTGCCGGAAATGCGTTTTGGCATCGTGAAAACGTGTGCCCACTGGTTAGCAATCCAATTCGGTGAGGTGGCGAGGTGTGCCCATTTGCCGGAAATGCGTTTTGGTGTTGGGGTGAAATGCGCCCAGCAGTCAGAATTCGGATTGCATTGCGTGGCGAAATTCGCCCGCTAAGAGGAATTATGGCGTTGCACTTTACTGAGGAAGAACTGCAAGACCGCCGGGATCATGCTTGTCACCTGATGGCCGAGGACGGACTGGACGGGATGCTGCTGTTCCGGCAGGAGAGCATGTTCTACCTAACGGGCTATGACAGCTTCGGCTACGTCTTTTTCCAGTGTCTTGTCCTGACGGCAGACGGGTGCCTGACGCTGCTGACGCGCACTCCGGATTTACGACAAGCACGGCAGACCTCGATGATCGAGGACATTCGCATCTGGGTCGATGCTCCAGACGCAAATCCCGCGCTAGAGTTGCGCGAACTTCTGCGGGAACATGGGTTGGCTGGCAAGCGGCTGGGCGTGGAGTATGAAGCCTACGGGTTGACTGCCGCCAACGGAAAGAAACTTGATGCCGCCTTGGACGGTTTTTGCGAATGCACTGAGGCTTCGCTACTTGTCAGCCAGTTGCGCGTGGTCAAAAGTCCGGCGGAATTGGAATATGTCCGGAAAGCGGCGGAACTTGCGGATGACGCGCTTGACGAGGCGCACAAGCTGATTGGTCCGAACGCAGACGAAGGTGAAATCTTGGCGGCAATGCAGGGGGCCGTGTTCCGGGGAGGTGGAGATTATCCGGGCAACGATTACATTATCGGCTCCGGCGAAAACGCGTTGCTCTGTCGCTACTACACGGGACGGCGGTGCCTCGATGCAGAGGATCAGATCACGCTGGAGTGGGCGGGCACCTATCGGCATTACCACGCGGCGATGATGCGCACCGTGCCAGTGGGGCGCATGGCTCCACGGCACGAGGAACTGCACCGGGTTTGTGTGGAGGCGATGGCGGCCTGCGAAGCAGCGTTGCGTCCAGGGCGACCCATCGGCGAGGTCTTCGACGCCTACGCTCAAACCTGCGACAAGGCCGGAATGCGCGAGCATCGCATGAACGCGACCGGCTACAGCTTGGGCACGACCTTCGCCCCAAACTGGATGGACTGGCCCATGTTCTACCACGGCAACCCCGTGATTGCCGAACCGAACATGGTGTTCTTCCTCCACATGATCTTGATGGACAGCGACTCCGGACACGCGATGTGCTTCGGGCACACTAACGTGGTCACGGAATCCGGATGCGAACGGCTCACGCGGCATCCGCTGGAATTGGTGGTGCGCTGAGAGTTTTCACCACGAACCGCAACGAAAAAATGACTCAGCGACGAATGAAAACAGGGGTGGTTGCACTCACATTGCTGCTCGCGAGTTGCGGGGCCATGACGCCCTGCACAGATTACTGTACGAAGGCTGCAAAGAAAACACAGCCTTTGAGCAACCAACTCACCCGCCACTGCGGGTGCTGACGAACTGCTGATTCCTTCTGGACGGGATGAGTCCGGAAGGTGAGCGGCAGCAAAAGTGTTCTTTGGCAAACTGACAGAACCACCCACTCGGGGGGACTTGACCCAACAGGGTCGGAGTCTCACTGTAAGGGAAGGTCAACCTCCGTGTCCGCCAAATTTTTCCTGGTGTGGAAAGAGACTTAGGCGTTTTGGGAAAATGATCCTTGAGGTTCAGGAAAATCTGTCTGGAAAATATTTTTTTCATGATTAAAACTTCCGTCGATTTTCCAGAGCTGTTTTGTCAGGAATTGTTAATTTTGATCACCCACAAGAGGAGTGAATTATGTGGTGGAGTAAAGCCTCAGTAGTAGGCGAACTCAAGGATTCTGCGGGGTTTCGCAGTTCGAGAGCAGTCCAACCGTCCGTTAACGAGACGGAGCAGGCATGGTCACTGTTGGATCGAGTGGAGCAGTCCTCTCGGTTTGGTAGACGGATTCGTTTGCCGGCGTTATCTGAGGACTCTGTCCGTTCCCTGCGTGAGAACATGGCACCCGGGGAGGGGCCGCAATCTTCTGAGAAGGCCCCGTTCACTTACGTTTGGAATCAACTGAATCACGCCTCTCCTCGGCTTGGGGAGGAAGACGCAAACCGGCTGGCCCGTGCGGAGCAACGGCTCCGGGTGCTGCTGGGGACGCGTCACTGTTGAATTTGCGGGGGCGAGTCGCAACGTCCCTTTATTGCTCGGCCTCATGCAGGTCGTTTTATCTGGAGGCTGGCAAGGCTGGTCAATGTTTTCAGGAAATTCCCGGAAGCGGCGAACGGATGCCAGAACCCGAAATCGTATCCCATGGAGGGATGCATCTGTTCCATTGAGGATCCATTTAATCCATTAGCACAAGGAGTGGCTATGAGTCTCCGAATCAACACTAACGTTGACTCCATGATCGCGTATCGCCATCTGGAGAGCAACAACACGAAGCTCAGCAAGAGCTTGGAAAAACTGTCATCAGGACAGCGGATCAATTCCGCCGCTGACGGACCTGCAACCCTCATGGTCTCGGAAAAACTCCGGGCACAGCTTGGAGGTCTGGAGCAGGCGATCCGCAACAATGAATCCGGTGTCTCAATGGTGCAGACCGCCGAGGGTTCGTTGGGTGAAGTGGCCCGGTTGCTCATCGACGTGCGGCAACGGGCTGTTGCAGCAGCCAACGAGGGCGCAAATGACGAGGCAATGGTCGAGGCCTCTCAAGCTGAGATCGAGAATGCCCTCGCGGCCATTGACCGTGTGGCCTCCAACACCCAGTTTGGCCGGCGCAAACTGCTTGACGGTAGCGGTTCCGTTAGCGGGACAGTCACGGGTGCCGGACTGGAGTTTGTGAAGGGAAGCGGCGATGTCGTTGCCTCGGACGAGAAGGGCTATGTCGTTAACATCAAGCAGGCGGCCACCAAAGCTACTCTGAACGGGGACAAGGCGATCAACGAGAGTATGTTGGATTCCGGGGAAGAACTCACGATCATGGAGAACGGGCGCACCGCCTTCCTCAAGCTCAATAAGAATATGACGGTTGAGGGTGCGGTTCGACAGCTCGGCTCCATTGCCGAGAAGAACGGGTTGGACGTGACGGTGTCCGGATCGGAAGGTGCGATTACGGTCACGCACAACAAGTATGGAGAAGACCACAAGTTCACCGTCATGAGTACGACCGCCGGAGTACTCAGCGAGCAAAGCGGCGCGCCGAAGAGCTTTGTTGGAAGTGACGTTAAGGGGACAATCAATGGTGAGGGCACCGATGGCAATGGGCAATTGCTGATTGGCCTCGGCGTAAATAGCACGACGGCGGGACTGGCACTACGCTACGCCCCTAAAACAGGGATGTCCTACGATGCCAAGAACGGCACGACCGTGGGCACTGTCAATGTCGAAGGGGGACTGCGATTCCAGATTGGCTCGGATCCTAACCAGTCCGCTGGAATCAGTATCTCGGATACGCACACCAGCCGACTTGGACGGGGAGTCGACAACGATAGTAAATTCCTCTCTCTTGCTGATATCGACGTGCGCGACGTGCAAGGCGCACAGGATGCGATGAACGTGGTGGATCAGGCGATCGAGGAGATTTCGTCAACGAGGGGCGAGCTTGGGGCATTCCAGCGCCACACGTTCGGTTCGGCAATCACCACTCTGCGGATCGCTCGGGAGAACTTGACTGCAGCAGAGTCGGTGATTCGCGACACCGACATGGCCGAGGAACTGGCCCGGTTCACCCGGAACCAAATCATGGTGCAGTCCTCCACCGCACAGCTTGCACAAGCCAATGCAGTGCCGCAAAATGTTGTGCGCCTGCTGGCCAGCCAGTAGGAGCGACTTGGCTCGGTCGGCTTCCGGGGCAACTGAGTTCCGGAAGCAGACCGCCGAGCGATACGGAAAGGACGCATGAACCTGAGAATCAACGAGGATCCGGCAGCTTCCGCTCCAGTCCGGAGGCTCTCGGAAGCGCATCAGGCGACAGCTCGGTCCCTGGAGCGTCTTGCCTCCGGGCAGCGAGTCAACCGGGCGGCAGATGATCCCGGAGCACTGGTCACTTCGGAAACCCTACGGGCAGAAATCGCCAGCATCAGGCAAGCGGTGCGGAACACCGAGGTTTCGATCTCAACGATTCAAACCGCCGAAGGCGCGCTTGCGGAGGTGAACAACTTGCTCATCGAAATCCGCCAAACCGCGCTGGCTGCCGCCAATTCCGGGGCAGGAGATTTCGTGGAATTGTCGGGCTTGCAGTCCGAACTACGCTACGCCTTGGAGGGCATCGACCGAGTTTCCCGGTTCACACGCTTTGGCAATCGACCCTTGCTTGATGGCAGTCAGGGGGTGACTGGGGTGGGCAATTCGGATGACCTGACATTTGTCAGCGCAACCGAGCAAACGCGCTCCTCGCCGGTTGAGGGTTATCCTGTGGTGGTCACACAGCTACCGTTGCAAGCAAAGTTAGTGGGAGATTTGACCGACTCCGATGCTGATGGTTTACGGGTGATCTTGGAGGAGGAAGACGGGGGACTGGTGGATGTCTCCAACGCTCCTGGAGCCGGGGCTCCAACTTTTGTGAGCCGTTTGCAGCGAGCCGCTGAGGGCGTGAACCTCGACC
Source organism: uncultured Pseudomonadota bacterium (assembly GCA_913020725.1). Classification (GTDB taxonomy): domain Bacteria; phylum SAR324; class SAR324; order SAR324; family NAC60-12; genus UBA8110. The sequence continues at coordinate 11,690 of CAJWCD010000067.1, read as the reverse complement.
TCATCATCCATTATGACGAGGAGGAAAGCGAACTGACCATCACCCACCAGGAGTACGGACTGGCCAAGGGTTTCATGCTCACCACTTCAAAGGAGGGAGTGCTGGGTTCAGAATCCTATGCACCAAAGCTTTTTTATGGACAAGACGTGGAAGCGAGCGTCGCGGGGGAGGCAATGGAGGGGGACGGAGTGCACCTCACGGGGTACGATCACAACGCGCAAACTGCCGGACTGCACCTGTCCTACACAGGCGATCAGCTTGGAGAGGTCGGCACGGTGACAGTCTTCCAGAATGCAATGCGGTTTCAAATCGGACCCGCCCCGACCAACAGTGTGGACGTGGCAATCCGCAGTACGGCTTCAGGCTCTCTCTCGCAGGGGGTTCCCAACGAGAGTGGGTTCCGGAATCTCTCGGAAGTGAACGTGTATACACCCAGAGCGGCAACGGACACGGTTCGCCTTGTTGACGAGGCGGTCAATCAGGTATCCTCAATGCGTGCGCACCTCGGAGTGATCCAGCGCAACACCTTAGAGAGCAGCACCTCGAACCTGCGTGTGGCTGAGGAGAACCTGACCGCGGCGGAATCCAGTCTGCGTGACACCGACCTTGCTTTGGAACTCGCACAGTTCACTAAGGGTAAGATCATGTTGGAAGTCGCCGCAGCAACGGTCGCGCAAGCCAACCGAGTCCGAGAATCGGTGGTCCGCACGCTGCTCCGCGATCCGGAATAACGAAGGATTTCACTGCTCCACGACGCACACCGCTCGCCCTGAGTTTGTCGAAGGACTCGCCCGAATGGTAAGAAAATACCTGCGTGACCTCGTTTCCTAACACTGCCATCCCGTGCGTCTTGACGACACCATCGCTGCCATTGCCACCGCCCAGCAGCCTTCCGGATTAGGGGTGATCCGCATCAGCGGCCCACAGGCACTTGCAGCGGCAGAGTTGATCTTCCGGAGCAGCGGTGCAGTAGCACTTTCCGAAGCCCCCTCGCATCAGTTCCGGCATGGCTGGATTGCGGATGCGGAGGGCTGGGTGGACGAAGTGCTGGCGGTCGTCATGCGTGAACCGCGTTCTTTCACGACCGAAGATGTGGTGGAACTGCATTGCCACGGCAGTGTGTTGGTCCAACAAACAATCCTCGGTCTGCTGATTGAGCAAGGGGTCCGACTCGCCGAACCCGGAGAGTTCACGCGCCGGGCGTTTCTCAAGGGGCGGCTCGACCTCACTCGTGTGGAGGCGATCAGTGACCTCATCCACGCTCGTTCCAAAGGCGGGATGCGGGTGGCGGCACAGCAACTCCGGGGGCAACTGTTCGAGGCGATTTCGGCAGTGCAGGAGCAGTTGATTCAGGTCGCGTCGCTGGTGGAAGCGTCCATCGAGTTTCCGGAAGAAGGCGAGACTTTCACGCATCGCGAGGACTGCCTCCGTCGCATCGAAGACGCAAGTTGTGAGCTGGAGCGTTTGCTCGCTCATGCCGACCAAGGGCGACGACTCCGGGAGGGCGTGGCGACTGCACTCATCGGGCGTCCTAATGTTGGGAAATCCTCCCTACTGAACGCCCTACTACGCGAGTCACGGGCGATTGTCACGGCGGTTCCGGGCACAACTCGTGACTTGATTGAAGAGACGGTACAACTCCACGGGTTGGCGTTTCGGCTCACCGACACCGCCGGACTCCGGGAGAGTTCCGACGAGGTGGAATCCGAGGGTATCCGACGCACCCGGAACACTTGGAGCGCTGCGGAATTGGTGGTGCTGGTTGTCGATCAAAACCAGCCTCCGGATGCGGAAGACCAACGCCTGCTTGCAGAAGCTGATCCTGCCCGGACGCTGGTGGCGCAGAACAAGGCAGATCTGCCTTCCGGAAACGAGGTGCAGGACGCATGGCAAACCGTGTTGCAGGACTTTGAGGCGGTGCGCATGTCCGCGACCACCGGCGAGGGGCTGGAGTTGCTGAAAGCCCGCATGGTGCGGCGGGCGATGGGCGGAGAGCTTCCTCGTGCTGAAGAGGTGTGGATCACGAACTTGCGCCAACAGCAAGCGGCGCAGCAGGCACTCGATGCCCTGCGGCAAGCTCAGACGACTCTGGAACAAGATGCGGGCGAGGAGTACCTCGCGCTCGACCTCCGCCACGCCCTCAACGCCCTTGGTGCAGTGGTGGGGGAAACCACGGCGGATGACCTATTGGCACGGATTTTTTCGGAGTTCTGCATTGGAAAATGATGAGCAAACTCCTTTGGAAGCCTCCGGAACGCGGTTGCACGATAGCGATTTGTTAGTGCTAGTGACGCGCAAGTTGGGGCAGGTTCAGCGCTGGTTGGAGTTGTCGCAGCAGCAATTCGCGCTGATTGAATTGAACGGGTTGGACTTGCTCGTTCAGGAGAAGGAAACCGTTGTGGAGGAGGTGCGCCGTCTTGATGCCCTCATCGAGCGTTGGTGGCAGGAGCATCAGCGTTCGCCAACGCAGGAGGAACGAAAGACACTGCGCGAGTTGCAGACCACACTGGACGCCTTGCAGGAATCCGAAAACGCCTTCGTGCAGCGGCTGCAAACCGAGAAGCAACAGGTTTCACGGGAACTGGGGCAACTGCAAACCCAAACCCGTTACCTGCAACCCAAGCCATCACGAGTGGGACAACTGCTGGGACTGCGACGAAAACCAACCTACTGAACAGTAAACAGTAAATAACTGCTAACCGATAACGGTGACCGCGCACACTATCGTTTAACCAAATCGAAGCAATGTCAGGATCGGGGTATCAGGTGGAAAACGTGCTGGCGGAGTTCTGGCGTCAGCGGATGCCGGGCTTTGGCAATCCGGACGACCGGCTGCGGATTTCGGAAGAAGGCTTTCAGCTTGGACGTGAGCGCAGCAACGGTCGGCAAGCATCACCCTCCGGATGGGCGCAACCCACCAACGTCCTCGCCCGCATCGCGGACAGTTCCGAGCTGAGCCCGGAAGTCGAGTACGAGCAGCAACGCCGCTTTGGGCGTTTTCTGGTGCCCGTCATCATTCCTCCGCTTCCCGAAGCAAATCCATTCCCCCAAGTGCAGGATCACGTCGGCACCTACCGCAAAAGCATCAAGGTTCCGGAAGAGGAAGCGGTGACAGCCGAAACTACGCCAACGCCTACTGTGGCACCGGAATCGGGCACTCCCGCCGCAGACCCGGAGGAGCCTTTGAAACTGGTACTGGAACCGGACTTGTCGTTGGGAGCGGAGCATGGTTTGGACCTGCTCACTCCGGAACTTGAGATCCCCGAACTTTCGGCGGCGGATGCCATGTTCGCCGACGAGCGCAAGCAAGCGTCTGCTGGCGAAGCGACCGTGGCAGCGGAAGCAAAACCGACAGAGGCCGAAGCCCCTCCAGAAATTACGGAAGTTGAGGCGGAAGCTGAACCGTCTGCGGCTGAGGCCGCAGTTCCGGAACCCGAACCGGTGGTGGTCGCCCCCTCGACGGCGGCGTTGCTGGACACAATGGAGGATGAGGAGGTTGACGACGAGGATGATTTCGAGGACGGACTGAAGGACGTTCCCACCGACGAGACGGACGTGGTTTTCGGAGCCGCGCAGATTACCCGCAAGGCCATCGGCACGTTCGTGGAGGCTTATCCGGACAGTGCCCTGCGCTATCTGCTGCGCCACAATCTTGACGGACGGCCCCTGCCCTCGGAGTTCGAGGCGGTCCACGAGCAGTGGACGGAGCGCGGATTGTCGCGGGGGCGGATCAAGCGTCACCTGCTTGATCTCATGAAGTGGAAGGACATCCCGGATTTGCCCATTCACGAACTGCTTGGAGAAGTCCGGGGACGGCTGTTCACAATCGACCAGCAGCAATCGTGAGCCAAGCCTTTCGCGCCAATGTGGCAGCAGTGATTTGGGATGCGCGTAGCCGCTGCGTCCTCATGTTCCGGCGAGCGGGGCATTCCTATCAGGCGTGGCAGTTTCCACAGGGGGGCGTTGATCCCGGAGAATCGGAAGAGGTGGCACTTCACCGAGAATTGCGCGAGGAAATCGGCACAGACGCGGTGACGATCCTCAAAGCGCCCGCCCGCCGCATTCGCTACCACTACCCCAGAGGAATTCGCAAACAACTGAAGTCCCGCAAAAAGTGGCGCTCCTTTCGCGGACAGCAGCAGCGTTGGTTTCTGGTGAAGCTGGAATGCGGGACGGACAAACTGGATTTCCAGCAGCACGACACTCCGGAGTTTGATGCGTGGAGGTGGATGCGTCCACGCGAGGGACTGCGGCAGGTGGTGCCCTTCAAACGCAAAGCCTACCGCAAAGCCTTGCGGCAACTCGGTCTGCTTTAGCGCAGCTCGAAGCGGTCCAGCACCTCATTGGCGAGCCGGATGTAGCCGGTCGCCCCCACCGAGTTCAGGCGACGTTTGATCACGTCCATCCCAATCGCACTCGCTTCCAAAATATACGAACATTCCGGAATGATGGTCTGGAACACCGACTCTCCCAGCGCCTGGTAGACTTGCTTGCAAACCTGCTGGTGCGCCCGGATGTTGCGGTTGAACATCGTCAGCAGCACCCCGGCGATGCGCAGATTGGGGTCGATGTTGTTCTGCAAATCCCGGAAGGCGAGCAGGAAACGCTTAAGGGACTTGATCGCCAGCGCCTCGCACTGGAGCGGCACCATCACTAAGTCTGAAGCGATCATCGCGTTGATTGAAACCGGGTTGGTCGCGGGCGGCACGTCGATCAGCACAAAATCGTAACGCTCATCCAGGTGTTCCTCCACGCGCTCGCGCAGGAAGTGGTAGTCTGCAGCCACACGCACCACCTCTTGCTCCTCCGTGAGGCGGATCATGTTGGAGAGGATGTAGTCGAGATTCTTGTGTTCGCTACCAACGCGCACGGCGTCGAACTCAAAATTGGGGTCGCAGAACAACTCCCGTGTGCCCTGAGCGGGGCGTTCCCGGATGCCGAGCGCGGACTGTACGGAACCCTGTGGGTCAAGGTCCACCAGCAGCGTCTTGTAACCGCCGAGCGCAAAGGCGGTGGCGAGATGGATGGCCGAGGTGGTTTTGCCGACCCCGCCCTTTTGGCTGGAGAATGAAATGACTGTGGCCATGCGTTTTCCGGTGTCCCTTCCGGAACGTCCATCGTGGGATGTGCGCCCCGTCCGTGAGGCTTCTGAAGTCTAGCGCAGGTGCCGGGGCAAAATCAAACCCCGTCCCGGCAATAACGGGATTCTCTCTGCAAGGGGCGTACAAAATGGAGAGCGGAAGAAGGAAGAGCCGGACTCTGGAGAGTCCGGCAAGCTTGCGAGGCGGAACCTCAGCCCGTCGCAGGACGGTAGCTGGGCAAAAACGCTTCTGCTTTTTCAAGCGATTCGCTCATCTCCTCTGGAGACAACAACACGGTGGATTTAACGCTGGTAAAGGCTCCGGTTGAGCTGATTCCAAGCGAAGCACCTGCCATGGATGTATTGTCTGGCATCTCGGCGATTGCAATAATGTCGTAATCGCCAAAGCAGAAATACAGTGACAGCATTTTGCCACCGCCGGCAGCAATTGCTTTGCCCGCGGCTTCCTTGCGGTTGTCCTTGTTCGCAATCATGGCCTTGATCGAGGCATCCGTGTACGATGCCTGAAACATATAAAGAGCCATTGGGCCTCCTTAGATTAGGAAAAAAGGGATACACTCTCAGCAGATTACTGTCCTCCCGTTGAGGACTACACCAGTGAGACTTGGTTGATATCTACGCCTCGGTGAGTCAGAAGTCAAGTAATAAACCCCTTCATCTTCTCAGAAGTTGCAACTTTTCCTGAAAAGCCGTTACAATAAGGCAACTGAATATGCATTATGGCTCTTCTGCAAGTCCGCACTTTTCCAGACCCGATCCTCAAGCAAGTCGCCAAACCCGTTGAGGTGTTTGACGCAGCTTTGCGCAAGACCGCCGAGAATATGCTGGAGACGATGTACGCTTCCGCCGGCATCGGCCTTGCGGCGAATCAGGTGGCAATCCTCAAATGGCTCGTCGTCATAGATATTAAGAGCGGTGCGGAGGACGAATCAGAGCGCGACCCCCACATTTTTGTTAATCCCAACATCATCGAGCAATCCGGAGAAACGATTTCAGAAGAAGGCTGCCTGAGTGTGGAGGAATTCCGGGCGGAGGTGAAACGCGCCGAACGCATCACGCTGGAGTATCAGGATGTGGTAGGACAGCCGCACACTCTGGCGGTGGAAGGTTTGATGGCGATCTGCATTCAGCACGAACTGGATCACCTGCGGGGTGTTCTCTTCATTGATCACCTCCCTCCGCTCAAACAGAAGATGGTGAAGCGACGGCTGGCCAAGCAGGCGCGGCTGTCCGCATGAACCGTTCGTGTTTTTTAATTGTGGCGCTAGGAGTTCTACTCGGTGGCTGCACGACGATTCAAGCCGAACCGACCTACCAACACGGCACGGTCACACTGCCGTCCGGAACCACCATTCCTGTGGAAATCTCGGACACACCCGCCAAGCGCACACTTGGCTTGGGCAAGCGCGGCGGCTTGCGTGCAGGCTGGGGCATGCTCTTTGTTTTCAAGAAAACCGGGAGCCACCCGTTCTGGATGAAAGACATGCACTTTGCCATTGACATCCTCTGGCTCCGGAACCACCGCATCGTCCACATCGCCCATAACGTTCTGCCGCCCGTATCCGGTAAAAAACCTGAAACGCTCGCGCCCCCGGTTTCCGCAAACTTGGTCCTTGAACTCGCTGCCGGACAGGCTGAGGCGTTGGGACTGGAAACGGGGCAGTCGTTGCGCTATCAGTTTTAAAGGAGTCAGGAGCCAGAAGTCAGAATGCACCGAGAACCAGCGAAGATATTTCGGGACTTGATCGTCTGGCAAAAAGCGCATCAATGGGTGTTGTGAGTTTATCGCTACAGCGAAGATTTTCCCAAACAGGAACGGTATTTTCTGACCTCTCAACTCCGGCGAGCGGCGGTTTCGGTTCCGGCAAACATTGCGGAAGGTTTCAAGAAGCGAGGCCATGCGGATAAACTCCGTTTTCTCAACATTGCACAAGGCTCTCTCGAAGAGTCTCGTTACTATCTGATTCTTGCAGAGGATTTGACCTATGGAAGCTCGGAGGAAGGGATGACCAAACTTGAAGAAGTCAGCAGACTATTGGAATCGTACTCCCAATCTATCCGTCGTGCCCACTCCTGACTCCTGACTCCTTCTTGTACCAAGCCAAACCCAATGTCCAAAATCCGTGATGCCGCCACCGCTGTTTTGCGGGTCAACGATCAAATTTGCGCAATCGTGCGCCAGCCGCACCTGCGTGCCTTTCCGGGGTACCACTCCTTTCCTGGAGGCAAGGTGGACCGCACGGACGCGGACACGCTTCCGGACGCTCCCGGGCTGGAGGGGTTGGAACCGCAACAGCTCAACGCGCTCTGCCGGGAGTTGCAGGAGGAACTTTGCTTTGACCTCATTGCCGGGTTGCGCAACGGCACGGTACTGCGGGTGCAGCCGTTGGCGTTGGCGTTGGCTCCACCGTTTGACTTTGTGCGTTTCCGCTCCCAGTTCTACCGCATTGACTTGACCAACAAGCCGCACCTGACTCCCGATTCCGGGGAGATCACCAAGTTGATGTGGAACACACCCAACGAGTTGCTTGAACAATTTCGGGCGGGGGATGCTCTGATGGTGCCTCCCACCCGCTGGGTACTGGAAGGGCTGGCGGACAACATGGACTGCGGCCACCTTGGCGACCTTTCGCCCAAGTTCGACTACGACCGTGAGGTGCCATGTATGGAGGTGTTGCACGGTCTCCGTACCCTGTATGTCCCTTCCCAAACTCTCCCGCCTGCCAGCCGCACCAATGCTTTCCGGATTGGAGATGACGGCGCGCCGCAACTGCTGCTGGACCCGTCTCCGGAATCCGAAGCCGAATTGACACGAGTGCTGAAGACGCTGGAAGCGGACCCGCCGGAGTTTGTGTTTCTCACGCATCATCATCCGGATCACCATCAGTTTGCCAACGTGTTGGCCCGCAAACTTGGACTTCCGGTCTGCATCAGTGAAGACAGCCACGGGCGCATCCGGGCCAAGCATGGGTCCGATTACTTTGATGGCATCGAGGTGCGCTTGGTCGGCGAAGGCGAGGTGATGACACGCTGGCACGGGGAAGATGTGCGCGTTTACGCGGTTCCGGGACACGACGAAGGACAGCTTGCGCTCGCCCCCGAATCGTTGCGCTGGTTCATCGTGGGCGACCTCATTCAAGGCGTCGGTACGGTGGTCATCTCTGCTCCGGAAGGCGACATGGCCAAATATTTCCGCACTCTAGAGCGTGTGATTGACCTCAATCCGGCTGTAATCCTCCCCTCCCACGGTATTCCGATGCGCAGTGTTCATCGCTTGTCCGCCACGCTTCAGCACCGCCGCGAGCGCGAGTCGCGCATCCTTGAACTGCACCAGTCCGGACTCCTCAATCCGGCGATTTTGGAAACCGTGTACAAGGGGGTGGACGAACGCCTGCTGCCCTACGCGATGCGCAACATCGAATCGCACCTCGCCAAACTCCGCCAAGAGGGGCGGGTGTGATTCTGGGAGTTCGGTAATGACCTCACGCTACAACTTTAACCGCTACAGCCTCACCCCCTAAACACCTTTCATGAAACTCAACAAGGGCGCAGTTCTGCGGTTGATGGAAGCGCAGGGCACTCTGCTCACCGCAAAACAACTCCGAGGGCTGCTTGGCCTCAAAAAATCACAAAGCCCCAAGCTCAAGGCATGGCTGCGCAAGCAAGTCGAGAAGGGAGCACTGGTCCAGCAGGGGGTGCGTTTCGGCAGTACACGGTTGTTGGAACATGCTTCCGATGGTCAAAATCCCCCCCAACCCCCCTTTGCCAAAGGGGGGAGACGCAGCCGAGGTGATTTTTCGCAGACCGAGAACCGACAGTCAAAAACCGACAGCCGAGAACCGACAGCCGAGAACCGAGAGCCGAGAACCGAAAACCGAAAGCCCGCCCGTAGCCTGCAAGGACGCTTCGACCGTAACCGCCGGGGTTTCGGATTCGTGATGGTTGGCGATGGCGAGCCAGACCTCTTCATCGGTGAGGACGAGCAGAACGGTGCGATGGACGGCGACACCGTGGAGGTGGAATTGCTGCGTCGGCGGGGCTTCCGGGGAAGGCGTAAGGGCATAATCGTGCGCATTCTCAAACGCGCCAACTCGACGCTGTTGGCCCGGCTGGAGCGCAAAAAATCTGCGGTTGTGGCGATTCCGGTCAACACGAACTCCGGTCTTGCGAAACTACGCATTCCACGGGAGTACGATGATTTGGAGATTCCGGACGGTACGCTTGTTGAGGTGGAACTGCTTGAAACGGAATCAGGCACGGGGCGGTTTCCGCAAGGCCGTATCGTGCGTAGTTTGGCGGAGGTCAACCTCCACGAACTCGCCTTTGAGCGCATCATCCAGGAAAATCAGGTGCGCACCGAGTACCCGGAAGCAGCCTTGGCCTATGCCGAACAGTTTTCCACGCGCATCGTCTTTGATCCACAGTCCGGACGTACCGACCTCCGCGACCTGCCGTTCGTCACCATTGACGGACGCACGGCCCGCGATTTTGATGATGCGGTAGCAGTGGAGCAACGTGACGGAGGCCGTTATCGTTTGCATGTCGCCATCGCGGACGTGGCCCATTACGTCCAGCCCGGAGACCCCGTGGACGCCGAGGCGGTGGAGCGAGCAACCAGCGTGTATTTTCCAACCCACGCAGTGCCGATGCTTCCGGAAGCACTTTCCAATGAGTTGTGCAGCCTGCGTCCGGGGGTGAACCGACTCGTGCTGGCGTGCTCGCTGGAGATCACTCCGGAGGGCGAGGTTGCGGACTACACGATTTGTGAGGGATTGATCCGCAGCCGGGCGCGGCTTGTTTATGACGACGTGGAGGAATTGCTGCAAGGCCGCCCCTCGCCGATCCGGAGTCCAGAGCTTCAGGAGAGCCTGCGACTCATGCACAAGCTTTCGCAATTGCTGGAACGCAAGCGGGGCGAGCGTGGGGCGATCCAGTTCAGCTTTGCGGAGGAGACCATTGAGTTGGACGAGGAGAACCGCATGACCGGAGTGAGCTATCGTGAGCAGAACTCTGCAATGCGACTCATCGAGCAGTTCATGCTGGAAGCGAATGAAACGGTGGCACGGCACTGTGTGCGTCACAAACTTCCAGCACTCTATCGCGTCCACGAACTTCCGGATCCCCTGAAACTCAAAAAACTCCAGCAGGTGTTCTGGCGCTTTGGGGTGACGACGCCAATGGCGCGGTTGCAAAAGCCGAGCGGCTTCAACGAGGTCTGCGAGCAAATCCGGGAACTCCCCAATCGAGAGCAGTTGCAGGTGCTGCTCTTGCGCTGCATGGCACTGGCGGTGTACCGCACCGAGAACCTTGGACACTTCGGACTCGCCGCCGAATTTTACGCGCACTTCACCTCACCAATCCGCCGCTATCCGGACCTCTGTGTCCACCGTGGCCTCAAGCACTGGCTTGCCCAGCAACGGCTGCAGGGGTTGGATCTCAAAGCACGGAAGCAGTTGCAAGTGCCTCGCCCGGAAGTTCTGCCGGAACTCGCGGAGCAGTGTTCGCAACAGGAGCGCAAGGCCGAAAAAGCCGAATTGCAAAGCACCGACTTGCTGAAGGTTTCGTTTCTGGAACGCTTCCTCGGCGAAGGCTTCACTGCAACCATCCGAGCCGTGTCTAACGCAGGACTGAAAGTGCAACTTGATCCCCACAATTTGGGGTGGTTCTTGCCGCTGGAAGCACTCACGGACGACTGGTATTCCTTTGACGAAGAAACCCTCACCCTGCTCGGACGACGCCGACAACGACTCGTGCAGGTCGGCGACCGCCTGCAACTGCGACTGCTACGGGCCGATGTCCTCCAGCGCACCCTAGACTTTGAAGCCGTGCGCTGGTTGTCCTAACAGACCTGTTTCTTGCCCTCTGAAGTCCTTTCCGTTTTTTTGAGCATCCCAACAAATCTAACCGTGTGAATCGAGGGGCCTTGTCAGCCACGGCTGAAGCTGGCGGGCGACATCCTCTGCGAGCAAGCCTTCCTCGACGGCAACACCACCATCGCGCAGGATTTCGAGTCCAGCCCCGTTGACCTTGGGGTGTGGATCACGCAGAGCGACGAGCACACGGGCGATGCCCTTGCGGACGAGCAGTTGCGCGCAGGAGGGGGTGCGTCCGTGAAACGAGCAGGGTTCGAGTGTGCAGTAGAGCGTTGCGCCCCGAAGCTCGTGGTTACAAGCCTCGGCCTCCCGGAGTGCTGCCGCCTCAGCGTGGTCCTGTCCGGGAGGGTGCGTGTAGCCTTCGCCCAGCATTTTACCGTCCTTGACGATCACACACCCCACCCACGGATTGTCACCTGTCCGACCGTGCGCCTGCTCCGCGAGTTCCAGCGCACGGCGCATGTGGCGTAAATCTTCCTCAGTTGCTGGCATCCTCTGTTTTTTGTGGTACGCTCGCCGTTGCTTTCCGATGTGGATTTGCGGGTTGGCAAATCCGCAGAAATGTTTGAGAATAGAAAAAGGCACGAACACAAGCAGACCGTGAAGTCGTTGTGCTCTTTTCATTGTAAAGAATTCCGCGTTGCGCTCAACGAGAAGTCACAGTTGATGGTCTCGCAAGAAGTCCTCTGAGGTGATAAATTAGTCGATTTCTGGGG
>CAJWCD010000066.1:0-19951 GCA_913020725.1 uncultured Pseudomonadota bacterium | reverse complement strand
TAAGCAATACGTCGCGCTCATGGGCACGGAAGAAGTGACCCTCGACTTCGCCGAGGATGGCATCGACGAGATCGCCACCATCGCCGCCGAATTGAATTCGGCGATTGAAAACATTGGTGCGCGGCGCTTGCACACGGTCATGGAACGGGTACTGGACGAAGTTAGTTTCACCGCCACCGACCGGCCTGGGGACACGGTGCGCATCGATGCGGCCTTCGTGCGCGCGCATATTGGCGAGCTGGCCAAGGACACCGACCTGTCCAAATTTATTCTTTAGGTGCGTTTGCGCCTGAGCAGCACGTAGAAAGCACCGTCACCGCCATGCTGCGGGCGGGCGGGCTCAATGGCCAGGATTTGGTTGCGCTGCGCACCTACTTGCAGCCATTTCGGCACCGCCTCGCGCAGGCCGCCACGCGGCCCGCGATAGGCTTCATCCCCCCATCCGCGGTTATCAGGGCCTAAATCGTCTGAGCCCAGATCGTATAAGTTGGCCCGCCTTCCCTTGCCGGTGATCACCAGCACGTTGCGGAGACCCGCCATATAGGATTCGGCGATAAAATCATTGAGCGCCGCGTGGGCCTCGCGTTGGATCATGCCGTGCAGATCGACGCGCGCCTCGGGCCGCAGTTGGCCGCGTTTCAGGCGCTGCGCGTTGCGCTTATCGAGGCCGGCGCTCTTGCCGGGCGCCAATTCCGGCTGCGGTTTCGCCGCAACTGGCGCAGCGGGGGGTGGTGTTTTTCTGGCCGGCTTGGCCTTGTCTTTATTCTCAGGCGCGCGCGCCTTTTTTACCGTGATGTCGTCGCTCGGCGTTTGCGACTCCGTCGGTTCGGCACCTGGAGAAAGCGGCTTGATGCCGTCCGTCACCTGGCGCCACAGGGTTTCCTCCGCACGGCTTATTTTGCGCTTGCCTGCCATCGCCGGGTTCTTCATTTCCCGACGATGATGATATGCAGCCGCCGCGGGCCATGGGCGCCAAGCTGGATGGTCTGCTCGATATCGCCGGTGCGTGACGGGCCGGTCACCAAGTTAACCGTGCGCGGCATATAGTCATTCTCCGTGCCTTGCGCCCGCAGGTGTTTCCAGCCTTCCTCATAGGCGCCGGTGATATGCTCGGCGCGCAGCACGACGATGTGATTCTCCGGCAGGAAATTGAGCGTCGAGGGGCGCGCGGCATCGGACGTCAGCATCACGGTGCCGGTTTCGGCAAACGCCATCTCGGCAGCGGTGATGCTCACCTGGTCGGCGCCCTCGGCCTTGCCGCGCCGCAGATTGAGGAGCGGCCGCGCCGCCCACGGATAGGCGTCGAGACGTTCGTCGGGCGCCATGACGATATCGCTCGGCAGATTGTTCTGCGCCAGATAATCGGCCACCGCGCCCGGCACATCGCTGTCGTCCGATACGCGTGCCACACTGGCTTGAACGCCCTCTGCCATTTCGGCGAACAACGCTATCTGCGCATCATGCGGCTTGTCGCTCCGCGCCGGTATCAGATTAGACTTGCCGCTGTTGAGGCGTGTTTCCAACGCAGCCTGTGTTTCGGCCGACAATTCACCACGTCCGAGCGCGCTGCGCACATCAGCCATAATGCGTTCGCGCGCGTTCATGTCCGGTCGCCATGGTGACGTCTGTGGCGGCGCCATTCGGCGTGGAACGAGCCGCCTTCCGGCGCCGGCATGTCGCGCCCGGCCGTCCAACCGGAGGCAAACGGCAAGCTGGTGATGCGGCCACGGCGAGCGCCCATCAAACGCAGCGCGCGCCGGCCGAGCCCGGCGGCCATATGATAAAGAGCCGGGTGGCGCGCCAGCCAGGCCCAGAGTCCCAGACCCAAGCGATAGCGCGGCGCCAGCAATTTTGCATCGAATTCTTCCTCGCGTAATTTGCGCATCAATCCGGGCAGCGGAATGCGCACCGGGCACACCGCCTCGCAACGGCCGCAGAAGGTCGAGGCGTTGGGCAGATGATGCGCCTCTTTCAGACTGACAAGATTGGGCGTCAGCACGGCGCCCATGGGGCCGGGATAGACCCAGCCATAGGCATGGCCGCCGACCGTGCCATAGACCGGGCAGTGATTCATGCAGGCGCCGCATTTAATGCAGCGCAGAATCTCGCGGTATTCGGAGCCAAGCAACCGGCTGCGCCCATTGTCGAGCAGGATGACGTGAAAGGCGTCCGGCCCGTCGAGATCGTCGGGCCGTTTGGGGCCGGTGGAGAGGGTGGTGTAGGTCGAGAATTCCTGGCCAGTGGCGCTGCGCGCTAATATGCGGAGGATGGTGGTCATGTCCTCCAGCGTCGGTATCACTTTTTCCAAGGTGGCGAGCACGATATGCACGCGCGGCAGAATCTGCGTCAGGTCGCCATTGCCTTCATTGGTGACAATCGCCGTGGTGCCGGTCTCGGCGACGAGAAAATTGGCGCCGGTGATGCCCACATCGGCGGCGATAAAACGCTCGCGCAGCATGGCGCGCGCTTCGCTTACCAGCGCCGGCACATCGTCGAGCCGCTTCTCCGCGCCTTTGTCTTTGTGGTGTTCATAAAAGAGATCGGCGACCTGGTCTTTGGTTTTGTGCACCGCCGGCGCGATGATATGGCTGGGATATTCCTCGGCGAGTTGGACAATATATTCGCCAAGATCGGTCTCGATCGGCTCGATATTATTTTCCTCGAGAAACGCATTGAGGGCGATTTCCTCACTGATCATGGATTTGGATTTGGTCGCCGTGCGCGCCCCGGCAGCCTGGCAGATTTGCAAGACGGTTTGACGCGCCTCTTCCGCGGTCACACACCAATGCACCTCGCCGCCGCTTTCCTCGACCTTGGCGGCGAAACGATCGAGATAGAAATCAAGATGTTCGAGGCTATGGTTTTTGATCTCCACCGCTGCGTCGCGCAACGCCTCGAACTCCGGCAGGCGCGCCGCCACCTCGGCCCGCTTGACCGTGAAGCCGGTCGCAAACCGCGCCAATGCCTGTTGTAAGTCCGCATCGGCCAAACCCTCACGGGCACGGTCGACAAAATCATGGCTGGTGGATTGCATGCTTAGTGCCGCCTATCACAATTCAGTGGTGCGTAGGATCGCATTTCCCGTTTCCTTGGCAGGAGGGGACGCGAAGGCGATGTGGGCGCATCGGCGAGCGTTCCCGACGCCCCGAGGGAGCGGGAAAAGCGACCCGGCGGGCGGCGCTCGGAGGCCCCCGGATGTCGTCGCGCGCCACTTGTGATGCCGTGGCATCGCGGCGCGGCGCGCTCCTCGCCGGGACCCTCCGAGCGCCGTCCTACGTACCACTGAATGGTGTTGGGGGGCACCACTACGCGCCTCGGGCCATATGCCGGTGCAGGGCGCTCAACAGCACGCCAAACAGCGGATAGAGCAATATCGTCAGGACAGCCTGAATGACGAACGGCATCGGCGGGACAAGGGCATTGTAATATAGCGAGGCAATAATCCAGCTCACCAATGAAATCCCCGGCATGACCAGCGAGAAGCCCCACCACACCACCAGGAACGGCTTGCCGTGAAAAAAGGTGCGTTGCGAATTCAGAACGATCTGAACGAGCAAATAGACCAGCGCCGAAAGGCCAAGCGGCGCTCCCGTGAGGAGATCGAGCAACATGCCAAGACAGAATGTGGCGGCATAGGGCAGTTTGTCGGGCCGGTAGATACTCCAATAATAGATCGCCATCGCCGTGAAGGCTGGCGTAACCGGGGCAAAACTCGGCAAATGCCAGGGCAGCGCGCTGGCCAGCACCATCAGCAATGTAAAGACAAACGGGGTCAGGCCGCGGAGCTGTAAATCGGTTCGCTCAACCCAGGTTGCCGCCCTCATTTCAATTCGCCGATGCGCTCGGCGCGCCGAAGCACGCGGAGGTGATCGACGGCTTTCTAGGCCAGCTCGCGGCCATGCTGCCGGGGTCGAGCCTCGCGGGCTTGCGCGGCGCGTTGTGCCACTCCTCCGTGACAGACTGGGCCAAGGAGCCGTATATCCGGGGGCGCGTCTTCACGCCGACCGAGTTTGTCGGACAGATCATGACACTCGCGCAGGAACGTCGAGGCACTCAGGTTCACATGGAGTATCCGGCCCCGAACCGCGTGATGCTGGAGTATGAACTGCCGCTCAACGAGATCGTGATGGACTTCTACGATCGCCTCAAATCGGTTTCCCGAGGCTATGCGTCCTTCGACTACGAACTGAGCGGCTTCAAGCGTGGCGAACTCGCCAAGCTCGACATCCTCCTCAATGGCGATCCGGTCGATGCGCTTTCCCTGATCGTCCCCCGCGACCAAGCGTACTATCAAGGCCGCGAGTTGGCCAAGCGCATCAAGGAGCTGATCCCCAAGCAGATGTTCGAGATTGCCATCCAGGCCGCCATCGGGGCCAAAATCATCGCACGGGAAACGCTGGGCGCCTTGCGCAAGGATGTCACGGCCAAGTGTTACGGCGGAGACATCAGCCGCAAGCGCAAGCTGTTGGAGAAGCAAAAGAAGGGCAAGCGGCGCATGAAACGCATCGGCACCGTGGAGGTGCCGCAGGAAGCCTTCATGGCGGTGCTGAAGGTGGAACGTTAGCCCCACCTGTTTATTCAGACCGGACGGAGGGTTTGCAAACGTCCCAGTCCGGAAAGCTCATCCCGAGGCTGTAGTGTTTTCCCAAAAATCTCCAAAATTGCATTCATCGGAATCGCCCAGTGCAGGTCTCCGGAAACCTCCGGACTCTCCACCCGATAACTCAGCAGAGCGTACTCGTCACTTGGAGAGGCCTCCTTCGTGAAACGGGGCCGCAGCACAGGACGATAGCCCGCAATCACCAGTGGCCCCCCCCAGTCTTCCAGCATCGCATCCCGGGATTTGCGGAGGAACTCGCCAATCTCCAGAAACACCGTCGAGTGCGCCCCCTCGCCCTCCAATTCCACGTCTTTCAGCCAGCCGTAGCGCTGGCGGAGCCGCTGCTGGACCAAACCTTCGGCAAGACTCCGGGAGCAGTGCATGGTCCACAGCGACCGAGGTTCCTCAATGCTGACGAGATTGAAGTACGAACGCCCGGTGGCGAGTCCGGACAATTCCGCAAAGGGCAGGAGTTTGCGTTGCTTGAGTTGAACCCGCACGGTGGGAGACACCCACAACCGCAAGAGCGGTTGTAACTGCAAGGCGTAGTGAGTTGCCCGCTTCCGGAGTCCGTGGAGGGCTTGCTCCCGTCTGATGGCGACTGGAACGGCTTGAGGTTCTGGCCCCTCGTAAGCGGGATTGAGGGTTTCCTGAAGCATCTGCTCCAGAAACATGTCTTCCGAGAAACCCAACACGGGTTCCTTCTCGGCAAAAGCGCCGGATTGCTGCATTGACGTCCCTGTCTGCCGGAGGACGCTGAACGCCAGTGTGGGTAAATTGGATCGGGCACAAGGACGGGAATGGCCCGATCCGGACGGCGTCCCTGCCTCCGGTCGTGTGTGTGCTGCACCAGCGTCCATGCCGGTGCAGGTTGAACAACGCTGAGAGTTTTCTCAGACGAACTTGAAGATCTCGCCGAGACCTTCCTTGATTTCACGGGTGGCCTTCCAATGTTCCTCCCCTTTCTCCTTGAAAGCTTCAGACCCAGATTTGTCGATTTCTTCCCCAAACACCTCCCGGAATTTCTTGGACGCGAGGTAGTCGGTTTGGATCACATAGCGCACTCCCATCTCGTAGAGTTCCAGTGCCTCCTCGTGTGACGAGGTGGCCGCGAGGAAGGGTACATCCGGAGAGCGCTGCTTGAGGAACTGGGAGATGCCGATTTCGGCCTCCTGCCCTTCATCAAGGCAGGAGATGACCAGCTTAGCCTTGTCAAAGGCGAACTGCTCCCACACGTCCGGATCCTCCATGTCCGCGTAAAGCGGGATGATGTTGCTGTTTTCCTTGCCCTTGAAGAACTCCGTGATCTCCGGATCGAGGTCCATCAGCAAGACCTTCTCCCCACGCTGGGCGTAGAAATCCGCGATCTCTCCGGAAAGCTCGTTGTAGGACAGCACCACCACATGATCCTTGAACTCAAAGTCGAAGGATTCGACCTGATAAGGCGCACTATGGTTGTCCACAAACCGCAACATTCCCCGGATCATCGCATAGAGTTCGTTGATGTAGAGATGTCCAAAAGAGGAGACAATGAACGAACCGATGACGGTGAGGACAACCAGCGCAAACATCCGGTCGTTAAACACCCCCGCTTCTCTTGCGATGAGAGCGATGATCAGTGAAATCTCGGAACACTGGTTCAGGTAGCCGCCAATCATGAACGACGGTCGACCCTTGAGTTTCGTCAACCAGCCAAAAATGATGGAGAGGATCGGCTTGCCAATCACGACAAGGGCGACAAAGAAGCACGCCAGTTTGATGTCATCCTGGTACACCTGTCCGTCAACCTTGGTCAGCCCATACCCAAGCGTCAGGAAGAACAGGACCATCCCAAAGGACTTGAGCGGCTCCACCTTATCTTCAATGTCGAGCTTGTAGGGCAAGATGCCCACCGACACCCCGGCGAGAAACGCCCCGGCTTCCGGGGAGATGCCAATGGCTGAACACACCGAGGCGACCCCCATGCACCAGCCCAAGGCACTGACGAAGAGCAGTTCCGGGGACTTCGTGAGGTACTTGACCACAGGGTCCAAGATGTACTTGGACAAACCCCAGAGCACGAGCGCAAGGCCGACGAGCTTGGCAAGGATCAGAAGAGCAGTCCCAGGAACGATGACCCCACCCGTCTCTTTCAAGCCTAGGAGTTGGGCCAGCAGAATGATGGCCACCAAGTCCTGAAGGACGGTGATGCCCATCACGATTTGCCCTTGCAGCGAATCCCCCCCGCCTCGTGTGTCCAGCGCTGTGCGGATGATGATGGTGGAGGAGAGGGTCAGGCAGAGCGCAAAGTAGAAGAGCGTGCTGAAGCTCTCGCCTTGCAGCAAAGCCTGAGCCACCAAGAACAGCAGCAGCAGCGCAAGGACAATCTGCCCGATGCCGTTGGTGAGCACCAACCGTGCGCGCTTGGTGATGCTGCCAATGTCAAACTCCATCCCGGCGATGAAGAGCAGCAGGGCGATCCCAACTTGTTGGAAGCCCGAGACAATAGCATCAAGTCCGGGGAAGTGCGCAAGGAGATAATCCTCCTCATATCCTCCGATCGCCAACCCCATCACGACTCCCATCGCGATGAAGGAGAGGATGCTCGTTTGTTGGATTTTGCTCAACACCAAGGTGATGAGCATAGCACCGCCGAGCATCAGCCCAAGCGGTTTGATCAACCAGCCCCCACCTCCGGCATAAGCCGGGGAGGCGAGAAGCAGCGTTCCTACGAACAGGACCGCGATCCGAAGTGGATGTAAATGCAGCATAGCCATTCTCTCAGTAGAAGTTCCCGGATTAAACGGTGGCAAAGAGGGCACCCATGCCCTCCTTGATCTTGCGAGTCTCATCCCAGTGGGCCTTGCCCAACTCGGAGAAGGCTTCCGTCAAGGGCTTGTCCACCTCTTGCTCGAAGAGGCTGCGGAAGCTCTTGGCCGCCAAAAAGTCTGTCTGGATCACATAGCGGGCACCCGCCTCGTAGAGTTCCAGCGCTTCCTCATGCGAGGAGGTGGCCGCGATGAACGGAACCTTGCCCTCCTTGTTCAACCAGCGGGCAATCGCCACCTCGGCCTCCTGTCCGCCATCCATGCACGAGATCACCACCTTGGCTTTGTCGAAGCCCATGTCCCCCCACACGTCCGGATCCTGCATGTCCGAGTAGTGCGCGTGGATGTTGTTGTCGTGGTGATGTTCCTCGAAGTAGCCCGTGATCTCTGGATCAAGGTCCAGCAGCAGCACCTGTTGCCCGCGTTTTGCGTAGAAATCCGCAATCTCCATCGCCAGTTCGTTGTACGACATGATGACCACGTGGTTTTCCATCTCAAACCCGGCAGCAGCAACCTCCTCCTCCGCCGCATGGGTGTCCACGAAGTTGAGGCTCTTTGCAAGCACTCCATACAGGGGTTCCAGAAACTGGTGTCCCAGCGATGAAAGGAAGAAGGTCACCAGCACGACAATGGTGATGACGATGAAGAGGTTTGCGTCAAACAGCTTGTATTGCAGACACAAGACCGCAAGCATCAGCGAAAACTCGGAGCTTTGGTTGATGATCGCTCCGATCATAAATGAGGGCCGCCCCTTCATCTTGCTGAGATAGCCCAGCAGGATCATCAGCGGGATCGTGAGGATCACCACCAAAACTGCGAGGATCACTCCGTCGGTCAAGCCGCCAATCAGCTTGTCCACCGGAAGGGCGGAAATGTCGAAGCCCAAACCGATGAAGAAGAGGATGATGCCGAACGCCTTGAGGGGTTCGACCTTGTCCTCGATCTCATGACGGTAGGGCAGCGCCGCCAGCGTTGCTCCAGCGAAGAAGGCGCCGATTCCGGAGGAGAAGTGGACCACCTCGCAAAGCGCGGCAACGCCCAATCCGTAGCCAAGCGTGCCGATGAAAAGCAGCTCTCCGGATTTCGCAAAGTACTTGAAGAGTGGATTGAGGAGGTACTTGGTGACGAAGTAGAGGATGATCGCCAAGGCAAACATCTTCGCGAAAATCATCCCCACCTCCATTCCAAGGTTGGGGGGTTCGGTGCCCGGCGCGGGCGGCTTGAGGCTACCAAGAATTGCCAAGGCGACCACGGCCACGATGTCCTGAAGCACCATCAAACCCAGCGCGACCTGCCCGTGGGCGGTCTCCATCTGCCCGGTACTCTTGAGGGTACCGATGACGAGGATAGTCGAGGAAAGCGTCAGGCAGAGCGCAAAGTAGAGCAAGGCGGCAGTTGCGTTTGCGGGAGGTAAGCCCGCCGCTGCCATATAATCCTCATTAATGCCCATGTAGGCCACGCCAAGGCCGATGCAAATAACGAAGAGGCCCGCGACTTGGCCAACCCCGTTGATGAGCAGCAACTTCCAACGCTTGATCATCCCTTTGATGTCCACCTCCATCCCGGCCATGAAGAGTAGCAAGATGATGCCGACGTCCACGAAGGCGGTGAGGACGTTTTTGTTGATCGCCCAGCCCATGAAGGCGGTCTCAGGGTCGGTGAGGTGAAAATACCCACCTCCTAGGATGCCTACGATGATGAAGGCGAACAGGCTCGCCTGCTTGGCGTAGCTCAGGATGATCGCAAATACCGTTGCGGCCAGTAACATCAAACCAAGCGGTTCGATCAGGTAATTGCCCCCAGGTCCACCTCCGCCTGCATACGCAAGCGTCGCTGGCCCTGCGATGGCAAGTGCCACCAGCAAGAGTTTCTGGATGGGGTGTTGCATGTTCAGCTCCTTTCAAAGGGTTGCACAAAGTTAACGATTATACATATTACGAACTGCCGCCCAGTGCAATCTTTTTCTGCATCACCCGGAAAAAAAGTTGTCGTTTCATTTTGGGATTGAGGTTCGCAGGAGAATTTGACAGGTTGATGCCAGTCTGGATCGTAGCGCCAGCACCGATACTTTTGCGTACAAGCGAGCGGGTACAATCTGCTGCTTTTTTGCGCCTGTGCAGTTCGCATGTTCCGGAATCCGTCAACCCTCGGGAAACCATGCTGCGTGATCAACTCCAAAAGCTCCGGATGCTTGGAGCGGGAATCTTCGTCCTCGGCACGTTGGGGTTGGGCATGGATTCCGCCTTTGCGAAGGACGACCCCAAGACGGTGCAGCGTTACATCCGGATCACGAGTTGGGGCAGCGGTTCCATCCGTTTGCGGCCTCTCAAACAACCGCTGCGCCCTCTGCAGTCCGAGCAGGGAAAAACAGGACGCAGTGCCAAACGACTGATGCAGGACATGCGCTGGATCAAACTGTCTCCGGAGAAACCGCTTCGCAAAGCACCTTTGGTGAAAATCCGCCCTCATCTTCCGAAGACCACAAGGCGTGAAGTGCAGCTCGGCCGCAAGATCCGGCGTATCACGGCTCCGCAAATCCGCAGGCTCTCCCAGCGGGAGGTGGCGGCGGGCTACACCGCCAAAGAACTTTCCCGCAGCAAAGGCTACACCGTGACTCCAGAAGCCGTAGCCACCGGACGACGCGTCACCAGCGTGGTACGAACCATCAACCAACGCTCCCAGCAGCGTCCAAAAGCCAATCCACTCGCACACCTGCAACTCCAGAGAGAAGCCCCACGGGTCACTTCCAATCCAATGGCCGGAATCGCAACACCATGACGCTTGAGCAGCAACTCGAAGCCCTCTCCGTCCGCAATGCGCTCGTCCCCTGCAATCCGCAGGGAGATGCCGCCAAGTCGGGCTTGCAGACAATCCTGAAGTCCCTCCAGAAAAGCACCCTCACGGACGCCCTGCGCAGTTCCTACTCCAAGGAACAACTCGATGAACTCAAGGAGTACGCGCAGCGGGAATTCGACGCGATGGGACAGATCAACCGCAAGCGCATGGAAAGTCTGGTCACGCTGGCAAGCGATGAGATGCACAACACCATGTTTGAAGGGCTTTTCCTCTTCGACATCAACCAAGTGGACGCTCCACCGATGGAGGTGCAGGAGCGCACCAAGCAGTTTGACGAGGACGGCAAACCGGTGATGCGCACCCTCTCCTATCCGATTTTCAAGGAAGGGGCACCGTTTGGCATTGAGGGGGGGTTGCGCTTCCTTCCTAAGAAGATGTGCGAAGGTGGGGACATCAGCATCTTCAACTACCTTCAGGAGGAGTATTCCGAAATTTGTGGTCAGTTCCAGCAGGCACAGGTCCGGCCCATCAAGGCGCTCACCACCATCGGTAGCCTTGGGGGCATCGGGCACAAACCCGATTCCGACATGGACGCGCAAATCATCATTGACACCAATCCGGAGTATGACGGAAGCTGGAACGATGGAGATTTCTTCATCGCGTTGGTCACGGCGATCCTCAACCACTTCCATGATCACTACTACTACCAAGTCCTCTCTCCGGCAGAGCACAAAGCCCTCAAGCAGGAAGCGGTTGACGCATTACTGGAACAGATTGGCGAAGGGCTGACCGCAGAAGAGGCGAAGGTTGCAGATGTGATTTTCGAAAGCAGTTTCCGCAAGGAGGTGTATCGGCTTATTCAGGAACGCCTCCAGAAACTAAGTCCCGAAGAACAAGGTGAGCTTTTCCACATTCCCATTTCACACACGGTCCGGGAGTATCCGGACTGCGAGATTTTCCTCGATGCCCTCAAGCAGTTCTTCAGTTTTCTCAAAAAGGAATCTGCCGACGATTTGCGCAAACGCTGTTTTCCCTTCTCGATGGCAAAACTGTCCGGAGAGGTGGTCAACCACTGGATGGCTCTGTACTACCGCGAGCATTTTTTGGGAGAGGAGAGCGCACGTTTGGTTTTGGTGCAGCAGGGCCTGGACCCCAAGGCATCAGGCCCGCAGCAGGAAAAAGCCTTGCTCGGGCATCTCAAAAACAGCCAAGCCTCCTCTTTTTTTGCAGTTGATTTTCTGGAGCAGTTGGCCTCCCGCATGGCCAGCACCTACCAAGGCAAGTTGCCGGAGGTGGTGCAACTGCTCCAGCAGCACTGCGGCAAGGTCGAACTTCCGGAGGACCACACTCAGAAGTTGTCCGCCACGCTAGCTGAGCATTTCCGCGTCCACATGACGCAACTCGCGCAAGCTTACTCGGATTTTGAAGCGAAGCTCCGTGAAGTTGAGATCGAATTTCCCATTCACCAGAAGGTGTTTCAGGCGGAAGCGTACCTCACCAAGAAATACCCCAGCACGGAAATCCACTTCTTCACCAACATCCTCCGCAGGCAACGCGCCGGGCAGCACACGCCCTTCCTCGTCTCTCCGGAAGGCAGCATGGCCTACTCGAACTTGCTCAACGACTTCCTGCTCAACCCGGCGGTGGTGCTGTGTGGAATTACTTCTATGCCCTTTGACCTGCCCTACGAATTTCAGGTACTTCAGCAGATCGGGGTGTTTCCGGAAGACGAGTGGCAACTCACCCAGACCACTCCGGCCCCAAGTGATGAGAACGGCGAGAAAACCGGGGAGGATTTGGTCGAGACTTTTGCGCTCCGCAAGCTGCCCAGTTGGGGTGAGACCAAGATTCCGCGCAAAAAATTTCTGGAACACGCCACGCCGATCTTCCTGCGAGAAAGCGAGAAGGTCAGTCACCGCAACCTCCCCAAGGCGCTGCTCAACTGCTGGTGGCTGGAAATGATCGTCTGCATCGACAAGGAAGACGATCCGCCGAGCAGCCTCACTCGCCTGCTCTGGAATCCGGACCAACGCTATTTCGTCAGCCAAGAACTCGAAGGCTCCTTGGTGGCAGGACTCCGGCAACTTGAAGCGGATTTCCCGGAATTGCCGCTGGATCCGTGGTGGCTCAAGTTCACTGAAATGCTCGCCCGCTTCGAGAGTTACGAGCAACCGGAGGAAACCGAGCATGATTTCGAGCTCAACACGCTTTCTGTGACGCAGAAGCAGATCATCTTCTGCTTCGCCCAGCACATCCGGATTTCGGACATCATTGACTATGGCAACGACGGCAAGGCCATCTGGATTGATGACACCGTCAATTGGCGCACACGGGCGTTGATCGCCTTCTACAACCTCTTTTTCAGTGACCCGGAAGAGCGCTTGGAGTTGATCCGCTTCTCGCAGGGTCGGGACGATGCCGGCAACCGTACCGAGAAAATCCTCAAAAAACTCTTCCTTGAATCCATGCAGCGCACCGAGAAAAAGCTGTGCAGCATCGGGCACACCAACGGTGTGGATAATATTGCCAAGCACCTGCTCAAGGTGGGAGACAGTTCGGCGGATTTGGAAAATGCCAAAAAATTTCTCTCCCCCTTACTTGCTGTGGTCAACCAGCGGGTCGCCATTGAGGACCGCAAGGTGTTGCTCAAGGTCAAGCGCAAGCAACCCATGAACGCGCTGGAGAAAATGCAGGCCCGCAGCATTTATCAGGACCACCAGAAGCTCAAGAGCGTGATCGGCAACGTCTCGGATTATTTCCGGCAGTCCGGAATCGAGTTGAACGAAAACTGGGTGCGGCGCACCATCGAGGGTTCCAAGGTGCAAATCGCCGGGGACACTTTGGAAAACGTAATCTTCAAGTATCACTTTGAGCGCAATTTCGAGCGCAAACCCTTTCAGGTGCCACTGCCGATTTCTAAAAGTCTGAGCATCCCCCGCAGCCGGGTGAAGGTGGACTTCAACCAAAAAAACGGCAAGTGGAGCTTCAGTTCGATGCTCAGCCGCGCCGAAGCCTCTGGGGGCGGGGCGGGGCGCAACGCCAACACCGTCATGCCCATGTTCGATGCGCATCTTGTGGAAGGCATCGCCCGCTGCGTCTTCAGCGGCTATCTTGGCTTCTCCAGCCGCAACCTCTCCTCCTTCGAGAAACCTCCGGCCACGGTCCGCAGCGAGATTGCCACCAACCCCGTGACCCCGCAGGCGCTCTTCGACCTTGCATCGGAAATCAAGGAGTTCTTTGCGCCCATGCACGCTTCCTCACAGGAGCTTTTGGAGAATATCCACTACCTCAAGGATGTCTTCATCGCCTGTCATGTCAACCGCTTCAACATGCTCTCGCTGATCATCCGCGACAACATGGGGGAGCAGTTCGTGCTGAGCTTCGACATCCGCGACATCAAGGTTCCCAAAATCCCTCCGGATCAGAAGATGGGGCATGACGAGGAGCTACCGCGCTTCTTCCTGCGGCTCTACAGCAAGCAATGCCGCATGCTGTTCCTCAAGTACATTGCTGCATTGAAGATTCCGCTGCTGGCCTCGCATCCTCCGAAGCTGCGGATTTGGGTGGGACACGGGAAGTTCGATGTCCCGGTAGCGCCAAAATTCACTCAGGTGTACATCAACGGGGTGGCCAACACCCTCTGGCCACACGATGCCATTGGCACTCGTGAACACCTCATCCCCCATCCGCTTTCAGAAAGCTTTGACAGCATGGGGCGTCGTGCCGTCAACGAACTGACTGCAGGTTGAGCGTCTGCTCATTTCTCTCGACTTTTGCGGGAAAGTGAGCCATCAATACTCCTAATAGTTTTCCTGAGTCACTCCTTTCACCCAACAGGTCTGATGGCAAGCAAGATCAAAGAAAACAAAAACACGCCCAACATCAACTTCATCGCGTTCCAGAAGCAGTTGCTCGGCATCACAGGCGAGATCAAGGAACACAACAAGAAATCCCCCCTCAAGAAAATGCTGGGCCGCAACAAAGAGAGCAACCACGTTGACGGCAGCATCATCGGTTCTGCGGCAGAGGGTAACTCGGAAGTCAAGAAACTCGTCAGCAAGCTCAACAAGGAGCCCACCGACTCCACCTCCCGCGTCCAGTTGGTCAATGCCGTGATCAACCACAGCAAGGATCACCACCTAGACACCCACCGGGACCTCATGCTGCAAGCGGCAGTGCCGATTTATCTTGGCGACATCACGCCGGTATTCGTCCAAGTCAGCATTGTCACCTACAAGACCTATCTGGAAAAACTCCAGAACGTCCACAAGCAGAACATGATGGCGATCAAGTCCTCGGTGCTGAAGAACGTCAACATGAGTGGGATCAACGTGAACGACGAAGCCGGCGACGAAAACCTCAAGAACTCGGAGGGCATGCTCACCGAGATCAACGTGGGCGAATCCTTGGTGGGGCAGGTGGACGACCTGCTCAAGGCCATGCAGAACCGTCCCATGAGCACCACCTTGTCCCGCGAGGAACTGGAGGAAGTCACTGCGGACGGCAAAGCCGCCGCAAGTTTCTTTGGCGGGGGCGAAGACGAGAACAGTCAGCAGAAGGAAAACGTTGTCATCGGCAAGACCGTGCAGGTGATCGAGGCGATCAAGCAGGTTCCCCTGCTTCAAGGAGCCGGACTGGAACTGGCGCAGGCCATGGGGCGCATTGACAGCAAGCTCACCTTTCCGCTCGTGATGGAGGGACGGCTCTACATGCAAGGACTCAAGTATCACCTGCTGCGCATCGAGTCCGGAGACAAGTTGGCACGCGAGAACATGGCCCCGACCTTCAATCAGGCGGTGGTCGCCTATCGTCGTGCGATCAAGCTCGTCTCCAAAACCAACCCCAAGAAGGGCGACCTCCCGGTCCTCACCGAGTTCGCCAACCTCACGCAATACGGCTTTGTGCATCGTGACCTCATGCGCTTCACCAAGGATGGCGTGAAGCACCTGATGAAGCTGGGCAAGGACACGATTGATGCGGCGGTCACGGTGGACCAAAGTTTTATGCCGCTCCAGAAGCGCGTGGAGAGCGCCATCAATCAGCTTGAGCGGGCGGAAGAAGAAGAAGTCTACGACGACGATTGATCAACGAATGTGGACGGACTGCTCCAGCGCCTCAGCGCAGCACTGACCCGGCATGAGCTGATCCGTTCCGGAAGCCGAGTCCTTGTCTGTGTGAGCGGCGGCAGCGATTCGGTGGCCCTGCTCCACCTGCTCCAGCACCTCAGCCCCTGCCATCAGTTCCAACTCGAAGTGGTTCACTTCAATCACCAGCTTCGTCAAGAATCTGCTGCGGATGCAGAATTCGTCCAAAACCTGTGCGAGAGCCTGAAGCTTCCTTGCCATCTCCAAATCAGTGAATCCCTTCAGCACGAAACCTCCGGACTACAGGCCAAGGCACGGGAATGGCGACAGGCCGTCTCCATGAAACTGGCAACCCAACTTGGTGCAGAACGCATCGCCACCGCGCATCAAGCAGATGACCAGATTGAAACATGGCTGCTGAAGTGGCTGCGCGGAGCGCATCTTTCCAAACTGCACGGCATGCGCTGGTCCACATTGCCTTTCATCCGTCCTCTGCTGGCCTGCACCCGTCAGGAACTCCAAGATTTCTTGACTCGAAATAACCTAGCTTGGCGCGAAGACAAATCCAATCAAAGCCCAAAATACCTGCGTAACCGCGTCCGGAACGAATTGATTCCGTTGTTGAAGGAGTTGTCGCGCAACGGCTTGCCGCAAAGGCTTGAGGACTTGGAAACGCAAAGCACCCACCTGCAAACTTGGCTCGCTGACTGTGTGAGGGCATGGCAAGCAGAGACGGGAGTTCGAGCTTCCGGAATTTCGCTTGCGGTGCCGACGTTGGACGGCCTCCCGGAACTGGTGCAGCAGGAAATCGTGCATCACTTCATCACTGAGCGATCCGGCACCACGCTCCCCTATCGACGTCTGTTAGAATTTCTGAAATTGCTGCGTTCCAATCCGGGGGTGTGGGAATTCTCCCTTGAGAAGGGCTGGCGTGTTCGCCACCGCTCCGGCATACTGAAACTCGTCCAGTCTTCTGAAACTCCGAACTCGCCTGCCTGACTCACACGCATGACTTTCCGGACAAATTTTTCGGATGCAGTGACCGCCGTGCTTGCGATCCTTCTGCTGTTGTTCGGAGGTGCCGCGCCCGTTGCCGCCCAGTTTGACGAACCGGAAATCCCGGATCAGGTGGTCTTCCCGGAGCTTGCACTGGAACCGTCTGATCCTCGTCTCGGCGAGCAGGTGCGGGCCGTGGTGCGGATGAAGTTCCATCCGGGCTGGCACATCTACTCAGTTGTTCCGGCCACAGGGGATTTCGCACCGATCTCTACGACACTCACCCTCGACACCCTAAATCTGGAAGCACAAGGACCGATTTACGAATCCAACCCACTCACCGACAACGATCCGGTGTTGGACATGGTGCTCAGCTTCCACAAAAAACAAGCGCGTCTTTTCCAGAATTTGCGGGTTCCAGAATCGGCCCCACTTGGAACATTTGCGGTGCAAGCAAATTTGCGCTTTCAAACCTGTAGCGACCGTGTTTGCCTGCCCCCCAAAACAGTCCCCTTAATCACCGATTTCACAATCACATCTGGTCCAGTGCGTCCGGAGTATTCGTTCGCGCAGTATGCAGTGGACGAGGTTCCGGATGCCGAAAGTCTATCAAACTCAGAACTCGAATCCGTGCTTTCGGAAGGCGTACTGGGCTTCCTCGGGCTAGCGCTGGTGGCCGGACTGCTGGCGTTGCTCACCCCCTGTGTGTTCCCGATGATTCCGATCACGGTCGCGTACTTCACCAAACAGAGCGAATCCGGCAGCACGGTACGCCTCGCAGGGTTGTTTGGACTCGGCATCATCGGCACCTATACGGTCACCGGCATGGGGCTGTCCGTCCTGCTCGGCGCAACAGGGGCGGTGCAGTTGGCCACCAACGGCTGGGTGAATCTGGCCATCGGTTTGCTCTTCCTCGCCTTCGGGTTCAGCCTGATGGGCTTCTTTGAACTCCGCCTGCCCTCCGGAGTCGGCACCCACGCAGACCAGTGGTCCCGCCGCTACGGAGGGGCAGTGGGAGTGCTGTTGATGGGACTCGTCTTCACGCTGACCTCCTTCACCTGCACCGTCCAGTTTGTCGGCACGATGCTGATTGCCGCATCGCAAGGGCATTGGCTTTGGCCGCTGATCGGAATGCTCGTCTTCGCGACCGTTTTCGCCCTGCCTTTCTTCTTGCTCGGACTCTTCCCGCGCTGGATTCAGTCACTGCGGGGTAAATCCGGGGATTGGATGGACCACCTCAAGGTCGTGCTGGGCTTACTGGAACTCGCGGCGGCGTTCAAATTTTTGAGCAACACCGACCTCGTTTGGGAATGGGGGATACTGGACCGCGATTTTGTGATCACGGCGTGGGTGGTGATTTCCGTCCTCACGGGACTTTTTCTGCTCGGCAGTCTCACGGTGCATCAGGTCCGGATTAAGGCCACCTCCTTGGTGGGATTCGTGAGCGCAGCCAGTTTCCTGATGCTCGCGCTCTACCTTGGGCGCGGCCTTGGCGGTGTGCCGCTCAACCCGTGGGTGGACACCTACTTGCCCCCGGTTCTGGTTGAATTGGAATCCAAGGACAACTTGCCGCCGACAGACTTGACATGGCACTCGCAACTCGACGAAGCTCTCGTGCTTGCCCGGCAGCAGAATCGCCGCGTCTTCATCGACTTCACGGGCTACACCTGCGTGAACTGCCGCTGGATGGAGAAGAACGTGTTTGAGCGCCCGGCAGTGCTGGCACGCTTCCACGAGGATTTCGTCTTGCTCCAGCTTTACACCGACGGTGGTGCGGACGCAGAAACCAACCAACTCATGCAGGTCGAGCGTTTCCAGACTCTCGCACTGCCGTTTTATGTCATCCTCAACGCAGACAACCAAGTCCTTGCCCGCCACGCGGGCATCCTCAAACCGGCCAAAGCATTCCTGAATTTCCTCGATGCCCAAGAGAGCTGAACCCCGCTCCCTGCTTTGCGGCTTCCCCGTCATCTGCATTTTTGCAACGCTCACCCTGCTCTCCGGATGCACCGACCTTGGCTACTACTGGCAGGCGGCGTCCGGGCACCTTAGTCTGCTCGCGCAGAAAGAGGACATCGAGAAACTGATCGCCAGTCCGGACACGCAGTCCGAAACACGCCACAAGCTTGAACTGGTGAGGCAGGTCCGTGAGTTTGCAGTCACGGAACTCAAGCTCCCACAGAATCCGGGCTACACGGGCTACACCGACCTTGGGCGCAGCTACGTCACGGTGGCCGTCACCGCCGCCAAACCTTTCACGCTCACCAGCCAGCGCTGGTGCTACTGGTTCGTCGGTTGTCAGGAGTATCGTGGCTACTTCGAGAAAGCAAACGCACTCGAACTCGCCAAGCAATTTGAAGCCGAAAACTGGGATGTCGCCATCAGCCACGTCACCGCCTACTCCACCCTTGGCTGGCTCAACCAGCCTTGGCTCCCGGAGTGGTTTTCCGATCCCGTTCTCAACACCTTCCTCAAGCGCCGGGACGAGGACATTGCCGCCACGCTCATCCACGAGATGGCACATCAGGTGGTCTATGTTCCGGATGACACTTCCTTCAACGAATCCTTCGCCTCCTTCGTTGAGCAGGACGGAGTGGCGAGTTTCCTGCGTAGCGTTGAAGGCGACGCTTCCCCCAAGCTCCCCCGCTACCGACTCGCACAAGCCGACCGCGAACGTTTCCGGACCCTCACCCTGACCACACTGCTGCAACTTGAACAGCTCTACGCCTCCGACCTTCCGAAAGCGGAAATGCAGCGTAAAAAACAGGAAGTCCTCACTGCACTCAAAGCCACCTACCACGAACAACGCGAACAATTCCGTGTCCTCAACTACGACCACTGGTTCGCCAAACCGCTCAACAACGCGCACCTGCTTGGAGTGCGACGCTACGAAATGCACGTTGAGCAGTTCCGGAACCTGTACCAAAAACTAGACGGGGATTGGCAAAAATTCTATGAGCAGATCAAGGAAATGAAAGGCTGGGAGCGCAGTCAACGGCGCACTTTTTTGCAGGAGGGCAATGCCTGATTTCCAAAAGCTGCGAGCCGTGCTATTGGACCGCGATGGCGTCCTCAACGAAGAACCCGGTCCACCGCTCACGCCGGAGGAATTCATCTGGATCCCCGGCAGTGCAGAAGCCGTGACCCGGCTCCACCAGCAGGGCTTGATCGTTGCCATCGTCACCAACCAATCCGTCTTCGCACGAGGACAGTTGGCAGAATCCGGACTGGGCAAGATTCACCAGAAAATGTGCAAGGAACTGGCAGAAGTGGGTGGACAAGTGGACGGAATTTTCTACTGCCCACACCACCCGAAATGGGAAAACGGGAGGCTTCGCGCCACCCCTCTCCCCCCGTGCGGATGCCGCAAACCGGAACCGGGTTTGCTCGCACAAGCCGGAGCCGCGCTTGGCTTCACACCGGACGAGGCTGTGCTGATCGGCGACAAAACTTCCGATTTTGAAGCCGCCGCTCGGTGGGGTTGCCCCGCCATCGGGGTGCGTACCGGTTATGCGGGAAGTGATGGGAACTGCGAGCGCGATCCGGATGTTTGGGCGGAGGATCTGTCGGCAGCCGTGGAGGGGTTGCTGAGACAAAAGGAGAATTGTCTGCCCTAGTGCCCAATTTTAACAACGACTTCAAACCAAACAGAGACGATGAGCTACACA
>CAJWCD010000065.1:0-20372 GCA_913020725.1 uncultured Pseudomonadota bacterium | reverse complement strand
AATTTCCTTGCGGATGATGCTCACCAATTCCTGCTGCATCTGTGCTTGATCCAGTGCTGCCCCATCCTTGAGAACCGCAAAACCCACTGGAACCTGTCCGCGCAACTCATCGTCAATGCCGACCACCGCGCATTCTGCGACCGCCGGATGAGAGCCGATCAGTTCTTCCATCTGTCCAGTGGAGAGGCGGTGCCCTGCGACATTGATGACATCGTCCACGCGGCCCATCACATAGACATAACCGTCCTCGTCGATCAAACCGCCATCGCCTGTTTGGTAGTATCCGGGGAATTGCGAGAGGTAGGATTCCCGGAAGCGTTGGTCGTCCTCCCAGAGCGTTGGCAGGCAGCTTGGTGGGAGGGGCAGCTTGACCGCGATGTTGCCCGTTTCTCCGGGCTGGCAGGGTTGCCCCGCTTCGTCCAAAATTCGCACATCGTATCCGGGCATTGCAAAAGTCGGTGATCCGGTTTTCACGGGTTGCGGTTCCAGCCCCATTGGATTGGAGCAGATCGGCCAGCCGGTTTCCGTTTGCCACCAGTGGTCAATCACAGGCACGTCCATGATCCCCATCAACCAATCGTAGGTCGGCGGGTCCAGCCGCTCGCCTGCGAGGAAGAGGGTGCGCAGGCAACTGATGTCGTACTGCGTCTTGAGCTTCGCCTCCGGATCCTCCTTCTTAATGGCGCGGAACGCAGTCGGTGCGGTGAAGAAGGTGGTCACTTTGTGTTCGGCAATCACCCGCCAGAACGCGCCTGCGTCCGGAGTCCGGACGGGCTTGCCCTCGTAGAGGATGGTGGTGCAACCGTGCAGCAGCGGGGCATAGACGATGTAGGAGTGACCGACCACCCAGCCCACGTCCGACCCGGCCCAATAAACATCTCCGGGGTCGGTGTTGTACACGGTCTTCATGCTGTACTTGAGCGCGACCGCGTGTCCGCCGTTGTCACGGACAACACCCTTGGGCCGTCCGGTGGTTCCGGATGTGTAGAGGATGTAGAGCGGATCGGTCGCAGCGACGGGAACCGGATCGGCGGGGGAGGCCGAGGTCATTAGCTCATCCCAGTCGTGGTCGCGTCCAGATTGCAGCGCGGCTTGTGATTGTGGACGTTGCAGGAGGACGATGGTCTGTGGGGGATGTTTGGCGATTTGGAGTGCCTCATCCACTAGTGGTTTGTACTCAATCACGTTGGTGAATTCGATCCCGCACGAGGCGGTCACGAGCGCCTTGGGTTTGGCATCGTCAATGCGGAGCGCGAGTTCGTTGGGAGCAAAGCCGCCGAAGACCACCGAGTGGACCGCCCCAAGCCGCGCGCAGGCGAGCATCGCCACTGCGGCTTCCGGGATCATCGGCATGTAGATGATCACGCGATCCCCCTGCTCCACGCCCTGTGCTCGCAACACTCCGGCGAACTTGGCCACCTCGTCACGCAATTCTGTGAAAGTGAACTTGCGCTGGGAATCGGTGACGGGGGAATCGTAAATCAGCGCGAGTTGGCCGCCACGCCCGGCCTCAACGTGATGGTCCAGTGCGAGGTAGCTGCTGTTGAGCTTGCCCCCCTGAAACCAGCAGTGGTAGCCGCGCTCATTCTGCGTGAGGATGCTCTGCGGAAACTCGTACCACGCGATTTGCTCCGCCTGTCGCCGCCAGAACTGCTCCGGCTGCTCGATTGATTCCCGGTATTCCTCTTGGTAGCCCATCTTTCCTCTCAAGGGTGTAGTTTCAGTACATTTCAGCGTTTGCCCTCGTCCCACTCGAACTCCATATTTTAGACCAAACGGGCACAAAAGTCACGGTTCCAAAACGTAGGTTCCGGGGGCATCGGCGAGTGGTTTGTACCTGGAACTGCCGAGCTTGGGAGGCTTGACCTGCTTGCCGCTCCGTTCGCCCAACCAGACTGCCCAGTTGTTCCACCAAGAATCCTTCACCTTCTTTTGCTGAGCCTGCCACGCTTCCGGAGCGAGTTCGGCATCCCCGTCTCCCGTCCAGTAGCTACGCTTGGGCGGGTCCACCGGAGGATTGACGACCCCGGCGATGTGCCCGGAGGTCGAGAGCATGAAGCGCACCGGCCCTTGCACCAGCTTGTTGATCTGGTACACCTGCGTCCACGGCGTGATGTGATCCTCTTCCGCCGCAACGCAATAGAGCGGCTGCTTGATGCGGCGTAAGTCGATGGGATGTCCGGCCAGTGTGACACCATCGGATTCGCGCAGTTTGTTGTGCAGGTAGTACTGGCGCAAGTAAAACTTGTGCATCGCCTCCGGCATACGCGTGGAATCATCATTCCAGAAGAGCATGTCAATGGACGGAGGCTGTTTGCCGTAGAGGTAGTTGTTGATGAAGAAGTACCAGATTAACTCTACCGGACGCAGCATCCGCATGGTCGTGCCCATCTGTTTGCCGTCCAGATAACCCTGCTCTGCCATGGTTTCCTCAAGGTGCTTCAGCGTATCCTCGTTGATGAACACTCCCAAGTCTCCGGGATGCTCAAAATCAACGAGGGAGGTCAACAACGTCCAATCCTCTACGGGGTTCGTCTTCAAGTTGTCCGGATGGTTGAACCATGCCATTGCTGAGGCGAGCAGAGTGCCGCCGATGCAGTAGCCAACCGCGTGAACCTGCTTGGCTCCGGTGATTTGTTGTGCCACCTCCAATGCCGTCACCGGACCTTGCATCAAGTAGTCGTCCATCCCGACCTCACGCATTTCCGCTGTGGGATTCTTCCAACTCACCACAAAGACCGTGTGGCCTTTTGAGACAAGGTTGCGGATGAAACTCTTCTTCGGAGCCAAGTCGAGAATGTAGTATTTGTTGATCCATGGAGGTGTGATCACAAGCGGCTTCTCGTACACCGTGTCGGTCAGCGGCGAGTATTGGATCAACTCCATCAACTCGTTGCGGCAAACCACCTTTCCTGGTGTGTTTGCCAGCGTTTCCCCCACCTTGAACGGAGTTTTGTCCACCGTCGCCGGAAGCCCATCTCCTTTGCTCGTATCCTCCAGCCAGTTTTGCAGCCCCGCGCGTAGGCTCTCTCCTTCGGTCTCCACAAACTTGTTGATCGCCAGAGGGTTGGTCCAGAAGTAATTGTCCGGAGAGCGCGCACTGAGCATCTGCTTAGACCAGAAGATCGCGTCACGCTTCACCGAATCCTCCACCGAAGCTTGCTGGATGCTCTCTTCCATCCATCCGGAATAGGTTTGGTAGTACTCCCGGATCCATTTGAAGTAGGGGAGTTTCGACCAATCCGGAGTCCCTTTTTCATCGACCAGTTGATCTGGACGCTGGTTGAGGGAATCCTGCCAAATCTGTTGATTGGTCGCGGTCAGCTTTTCCGTCCACGAGCGCATGGTGTTGCTGAGGTCTTGGGGGTTGTTTGCCCAAGCCTCGGCCACGCGTTGCAACGATTACATCGCACCCATCGGATCGGAGGACGGCATTTCCGCTTGGGAGGCGAACTGGCCCCACATTTCCTGAAATTGATCGAGGGGTTGTTTAGTATCCGTTTCTGTGGACATGCTTGGAAACTCCGGTTGGGGGTAAGGGGACGGTTAGATGCGCAAGCCGCCATCGCACTCGATGACGCGCCCAGTGAAGTAATCGTTTTCGAGAATGTAGACTGCTGTGTGGCTGATCTCACTGGGATTGCCGAGTCGCTTGAGTGGCACTTGGTCAATGATTTTCTGCTTCACGTCCTCACGAATCGCTGCAACCATTTCGGTGTTGATGTAACCTGGGGCGATGGCGCCAACTCGGATGCCGTAGCGTGAAAGCTCCTTGGCCCAAGTCACGGTCATTTCTGCGATTCCAGCCTTGGTGGCGGTGTAGTTGCTCTGGCCCATGTTGCCGGAGCGTGAAAGGCTGGAAATGTTGATGCACACCCCCGGCTTTTCCTGCTCGATGAGTTTGGCGAAAAACTCGCGTCCGCAGAGGAAACTTCCGGTCAAGTTGACGTCAATCACTTGCTGCCAATTCTCCAGCGACATTTTGGAGGTCTTGCCTTCCTTGCGTCGCACAAGCAGACCGTCCCGGGTGATGCCCGCATTGTTGATGAGGCCATCCACCGTGCCGAAATCTGCAACCACATCATCAAAGAACTGCACCACCTGAGTTTCATTGGTGACGTTCACAACATAAGTCCGTGCTTCTGCACCATTGGCTTCGCACGCGTTCTTGACGCGTTCTAGATTTTCCTGATCCACATCTGCCAATGCCAGCTTTGCACCACGATCGGCCAAATCTAGGGCGAACGCCTTGCCGAGTCCTCGTCCCCCGCCAGTGATGACAATGACTTTATCCTTGATATTCATTTGTGTTCCTTGTTTGGTTTGGGTGAAAGAAAAAATACTGCTCCGGATCACTCAGGAGATGACTGAAATTGAAGATGGTTTCGGAAAACCAACCCCCGGAAAACATCCGGGGGTTAAGGAGGGTGTCGGTTCAGACGGCGGGACGGTTGGCCACTAAATCCTCCACGACCGACGGATCCGCCAGCGTGGAGGTGTCGCCTAGGTTGCTCAACTCGTTCTCGGCGATCTTGCGCAGAATGCGGCGCATGATCTTTCCGGAGCGCGTCTTCGGCAAGCCCGGTGCCCACTGGAGAATGTCAATCGTTGCGATTGGGCCAATCTCCGTGCGGACGAGTTGAATCAACCCTTTCCTCAAATCCTCAGTGGCTTCCACCCCCGAATTCAGGGTGACATACGCGTAGATGCCTTGTCCCTTGATTTCGTGTGGACAGCCGAC
Source organism: uncultured Pseudomonadota bacterium (assembly GCA_913020725.1). Lineage (GTDB taxonomy): Bacteria > SAR324 > SAR324 > SAR324 > NAC60-12 > UBA8110. The sequence goes on along the minus strand of CAJWCD010000065.1, from coordinate 15,631 downwards.
AACGGCAGCCTCGGCCACATTTTCGTGCAGCACCAGCGCGGACTCGATTTCCGCTGTGCCCATGCGGTGTCCGGAGACGTTCAAGACATCATCCACCCGCCCGGTGATCCAGTAATAGCCGTCTTCGTCACGTCGGCAACCATCGCCAGTGAAGTAGTACCCCTTGTAGGTGCTGAAATAGGTCTGGAAGAAGCGCTCATGGTCGCCATAAATCGAACGCATCTGTCCGGGCCACGGATGCTTGATGCAAAGATTTCCGGAGGCTGCGCCTTCCAGTTCCTTGCCATTCTCATCCACCAGCATCGGCTGTACTCCGAAGAACGGTCGCGTCACCGATCCTGGCTTGAGTCGGGTTGCGCCCGGAAGTGGTGTGATGAGGATGCCACCCGTTTCCGTCTGCCACCAAGTGTCCACAATGGGGCAGCGTTCCTTGCCGACCACCCGGTGGTACCACATCCACGCTTCCGGATTGATCGGTTCGCCCACGGTGCCCAGCAACCGCAAGCTGCTGAGGTCACGCTTGTTGACTAACGCGTCACCTTCCTTCGCAATCGCCCGGATCGCAGTCGGAGCCGTGTAGAAGATGTTGACCTGATGCTTGTCGCACACATCCCAGAAACGTCCGAAGTCCGGATAGTTTGGAACGCCCTCGAACATTAGCGTAGTCGCACCGTTGGCAAGTGGCCCATAGACGATGTAGCTGTGACCCGTGACCCAGCCAACATCTGCGGTGCACCAGTAGATGTCACCGTCCTTGTAGTCGAAAACGTACTGGTGGGTGATGGCGGTGTAGAGCAGATACCCGGCGGTGGTGTGCAACACGCCCTTGGGTTTTCCGGTGGACCCGGAGGTGTAGAGGATGAAGAGCGGATCCTCAGCATCCATTGCTTCGGCAGGGCAATCTGCGGAGGCACTGGCCATGGCCTCGTGATACCAAACGTCTCGGCCCTCCTGCCATTCTACGGGAGCACCGCCGCGTTGCACCACAATCATTTTCTGAATGCTCGGCGTGGATTCGCACGCCTTATCGGCGTTGGTCTTGAGCGGAACCTTCTTGCCGCCCCGGATGCTCTGATCGGCTGTGATCAGTACACAGCACTCGGAATCGTTGATGCGGTCCTTGAGGGCTTCCGGAGAGAAACCACCGAAGACCACCGAGTGGATCGCGCCAATACGGGTGCAGGCCAGCATCGCTACGGCGGCTTCCGGAACCATTGGCATGTAAATGCACACCCGGTCACCCTTGTTCACACCCTGCGCCTTGAGGACATTGGCGAACTTGCAGACCTCAGTATGAAGCTGGCGGTAGGTGAGCTTGCGATCCTCGCCCGGATCGTCGGACTCCCAGATGATGGCCACTTGATCGCCGCGCTTTTCTAGATGGCGGTCCAGACAGTTGGCGGAGACATTCAGCTTGGCGCCCTCAAACCAGCGGATGTACGCTTTGTGGTAATCCCAGTCCAGCACCCGGTCCCACTTCCGGGACCAGTCGAGGCGATCCGCCTGCCGCCCCCAGAAACCCTCCGGATCCCGGATGGACTCCTCGTACAACTTCAGGTAGGCGTCGTTGTCTAGATACGCCTTGCCTTGATAGGACTTGGCAACCTCTAGGATCGTGTCTTCACTCATGGCTCATCTCCAGTCTTGTCTAAATTAGCGGATTTGTGAAAAATTGCAACTTAAATTGCGATTCTTGCATTCCAGCAAGCGGTTGAGAAGCTGGACAGGGTTAAGGAATACCACACACTTTGGCCAGATGCCAGTGCTTCTCTAGGGAGAAAACGCTTTGTAGATGGCTCTGGCGATCTCGCCTTCGCGCGGGAAGGAGAGCATGCCCATCACGGAATACCCCAAGAACCACGGCATCATGTAAAACGGAGCATGTAGAAGAACCACGCGACATAGAGCGGCACGAGAATGGGCAGGAGAAACCCCGGTGTGATGGGGCGGAAGCTGCGAAGCAGTGGATTGGTGGCGGGAAATCTTGGCGTGGCTGATCATTGGGGCTTCCTGTGTTGGTCGTGCCTACCCAGTGTAGCACAGGTGGTTCTATTACCGATAGGGTCTACTTTCGTGTCCTACGACCTGCGTGGACATGGGGAAAGTCCGGTGCCGCTCGTGCCGTATTCTCTGGATGAGTTGGAGCCTCCCCAGTGCTAACGGGGCATTCCCAGCCCAGCCTGCCAGTTCTGCTTGTGGCGTTTGGGACCATGGGCTATCATATTGGGTTCATTTTTTTCTCATGCACTTCCTTTAGTGAAAGATTCATTGTCCGCCTCCTTAGCTCCAGAATTACAATCGGTTCTAGACGAAGAACTGTCACTGCTCCGTAAGGTGCAGCAGGGCCTGCTGACGCTGACGGCAGAAGAGGATTCTGCCAATTTATATCACGACATCATCGAGCTGCGCGATTCTCTGGGGGAAGCACAGAGGCAGGATGTTCCTGCGATCATGGCACAAATGGAGCGGCTCATCCTGATCACGCACCAGCAGGACAAGTTCCGGAAAACCCCGTTGCCGGACGTGAACGCCCCCTACTTCGCCCACATGCGAATCCGCGAAAATGGACGGGTGCGCGACCTGCTGCTGGGCAGTCACCACAGCCTTTCCCGGCACCTGCCCTGCCCGATCATTGACTGGAAAAACGCGCCCATCAGCAAGGTCTTCTACCGCTACCGTGAAGGGGACGAGTATGTGGAGCAAATCGGCGAGCGGGAGGTTGAAGGCGAGGTGCTGCTGCGTCGCGTCCTGCGGATCAACGAGGGGCAACTGACTCAGGTGGTGACGGCGGAAGGCGTTTTTCTCTGGAACGGTTCCAAGTGGGAGCGCTCGGAGGTAAATCTACCTCAATTGGAGGGCGGTGGTGGAGTGGCCATGCGTCCGGATTACGCAACAGCCGCAGATCAATTTGGCACCGGATCGGCCACGCTTGGGTATCAAGCGGACAAGCACCTTCAGGAAATCACGGCCCTGATTGACCCCCAACAGTTTGAGGCGATCACGCATCCGGAATCTGGAATCCTGCTCATTCAAGGCGGGGCGGGATCAGGAAAAACGACGGTGGCGTTGCATCGGCTCGCCTACCTGATGTCTAAACAACCGGGATATTTTTTCACGAACTCGGTGATGCCTGTCGTGTTTGGCCCGGCACTAGCGAACTACATTTCCAAAGTGCTGCCTTCGTTGGGGGTGGAGGACGTTCCTGCGAAAATTTATCAGCAATGGGTGTCGCGGCAGCGTCAACGTCTCTTCCAAAAACTGCCCAGGGTTTATACAGAAAACACTCCGGTCGCGGCGATTGAGTTGAAACGCCACGCCTTTGTCCTGCACTGGTTTGCGGAAGAAGTAGCGAGTCGAGTTCAGGACTTTGGAGAGGAACTGGAGCATCACTTTTCCGGAATCAGCGAGGGGCAGGTGGTGCTGAAAGCGTGGGAGCAGTTGGAGGGAACGCTGTGGGTGCCGAGGATGCAGCACCTCGGACGGTGGATTCAGGGGCGAGACCGGATTGGAAAACTGCAGGCGGCACAAACACCTGCGGTGCTGCGGTGTTGGGAAAAGCTGGTGGAGGAGTTGATCCCGGAATTAGAGGAAGCACCGGAGCAGTTCGTGATTCAGGTGTGGGACGACTGCCTGATCCGGAAAGAAACACTCGTCAGCGCCGCCCAACGGTTTGCTCCCGGAGAGTTCTCCGAGGGGGAACTGGAGAGTGTTTGGGCGTGGGCGAATCGGCAGTACCACAAACGTCTCGAAGCTGAACGGATGCGCAACGATTTTGCATGGAAACGCTTGCAGCAGGAAGCCGAGCAGGAGCAAGTTGCCCCGCAGCTACGCTTTCAGGAAGAGCAGCCCATGCTCGACGAGGAGGACGACACTTTGTTGCTGTTGCTTTACCAAATGGCGATTGGCCCGCTTCGACGCAAGCAGGGCAAATTGCTCCAGTACCGCCACCTGCTTGTGGACGAGGCACAGGATTTCAGCCCCACCGAGTTCAAGCTGCTGCTGAACCTGACGCCGCCCAAACGTCCGAGCGTGACGCTGGCGGGCGACATGGATCAGCGCATCATGGCGGGTCGGCGGCACCAGAACTGGACCGAGGCGCTGGGAGCTTTGGAACAGAACGTCACGGAACTGGAACCCCTCCGTATTGGCTACCGCTCCACCCACGAGGTCATGGAACTCGCCAGAGCGGTGATTGGCGAGTACAGCGTGAATCAGGACTGGGAGGCGACTCGGCACGGGGCGCCGATCGGGCAGTTCGTGTTTCAGGAACCCGGCGCGCTGGTCATGTTTCTTGTGGAAGCGCTGGAGAGCTTGTCCATCCGGGAGCCTCATGCCAGTGTTGCGGTCCTGACGCGGCATCCGGAAACCGCCAACGCGATCCACGAGGGATTGGTGCGGGCGGATGTTTACAACCTGCGGCGCATCCGCGATCAGGAATTTCCGTTCACGCCCGGGATCGAAGTCACGGACGTGGCCCAGACGAAGGGACTGGAATTCGATTATGTCGTGGTGGCGGATGCTGATGCACAAACCTACCCCTCTGACCTGCGTTCACGTCACCTGCTCTATGTGGCTGTGACTCGCGCCGCCCACCAGCTTTGGCTGCTTCACTGTGGCAATCCTTCTCCTCTGCTGCCCAAGCCACAGGGCTAAGCCGCTAAGATATTTCCCAGGCGGTTCAGTTCTTGGCGTGGTCCCAGCACGATGAGGATGTCGCCCGCCTCAAACTGGCTGGAACCCGTGAGGTTGAAAAAGCGTTCCTCACCCCGCACCAGCCCAAGAATGTTGAGACTGCTGCTCAGTTCGAGTTCGCTCAAGGTCTTGTTGGAGATGGTGGCGCGTTCCGGCACCTCGAACTGTTCCAATGCTAAATCCTCATTGTCGCAATCCAGTGCCCACTGGAAAAAATCCACCACATTCGGACGCAGCAGCGTGTGGACCACCCGGAATCCACCAAGCTCAAAGGGAGAAAGCACGCGGTTGGCGCCAGCATGCCGGAGCTTGCTCTCCATCTCCGGAGTGGACCCCCAAGCGATGATGTCAAGGTCCGAGTTGAGCTGCCGGGCGGAGAGGATCAGGAAGACATTCTCCGCATCATTGCCAAGCAGGGCGATCAAGCTCCGTGCGTGTTCAATCCGGCCTTGCCGAAGGAAGTCGTCATCGGTGACATTGCCCTGCATCTGCAAGTAGCCAAGGTGCTGTAATTCAGCAAGGGTTGCTTCCTGGTGTTCGACGACGAGGAAGGGGACTCCGTGGCTGTGAAGCTGTCGGCACACCGCCTGTCCCTTGCGGCCCAGACCGCAGACGATGACATGCCCACTGAGTTGACCGATGGCGTGTTCCATGCGAAATCTCCGGAAGGATTGGGAAAAACCGCCTTCGAGAACAAACCTCGTGAGCGCGGCAACACTGTAGGCAAAAGTGCCGAAACTTAGGAAGATCAGCACGACGGTGAACGTCTGCCCGCTTTCACTCAGGGGATGAATCTCGCCATAGCCGACCGTCGAGATGGTGATGACCGTCATGTAAAAGGCATCCAGCCAGTTCCAATCTTCGACTAGGACATAGCCGACGGTCCCAAAGCACAGCAGAGCCGGGGGCAACAGAAAGAGCAAGATTCTGTTCATGGCGCTTCTTCTCGCCGCCAGCGCTCCAGCACGGCAGACAGTTGTTTGGGGGGAAGTGCAAACCGTCCTGAATCGGGAGGCACCAAGACCTCGTGTCCGGGCCAACCAAGCTGGAAGAGTGCATCGAAGCAACCCGCGCCGCTTTCCGGAACTGGACGAATTTCAAGGATCCGTGCAAAGCGGGGCATGAACAATCCGTTGACCAGCCCGGCTCCGTGTGGGGCCACGAGATGCGTGGCTTCCCGGAAGAGCTGCACTTGTTCGGGAATCGTGAGGGTTTCGGCGGTCACCAGTTCATAGCCATGCTGCTGAAGCAGCGGCAGCAGTTCTATCTCGTTCACTAAATGTCGCCGCTTGGCGTTGCTCCGAGAGAGGTAAAGTTTTCGGGGTGAGTGGTTTTCAGTCTTCGGTACTGCTTTTGCGAAAAACGCGAGCAGCGCTTGTCGTTTCTCCGAAGTCCAGTCCGGAGGACCCATTGCCGGTATCCACAACTTGTCCACACGGAAAACTCCCGGAGACAGAGGTTTCAGCTCAAATCCCGCATCGCACAGAAAATCCGCAAAGGTTTGAGGCCAACCTTCCGGAACAAGAACCGGATACCGAGGGGGGGCAAGTAGGTGTGGGAGCAAGTCGGTGAGCAGGTGGTAGTAGCTGTGGATGTGAGGGCTGAGTCCGAGATGAAAAGCACCAGAGAGGTGCTGGGCCAACTTGGGGTTTGGCAGTCCTTTCACGAGTCGCTGCTGCAGGAGCCGCTGGTGATCCCCGGAGCTTGGGTTTGTGTCTGGAGAGTCAAGACTCCAAGGATATTTCTGGAAGTGGAACCAGAGACGGTTCTGTTGCTGCACCAACCCATCCGGACTGGAAAGCAGCGCATCCTGCAAGACAAGGGGCCGGTCGGGCATGGGCCGAGTCCGGTTTTAAGGAAGAATGAAACATGTTAGATTCCGACAAGCTTAGGCCGCATGGATGAAGTTGTGCAACCGGATCGCCTGCGACAATGCTTTGCCGCTGATGACGGTCAGAACTCGGCGGTGAAGATTCGAAACTGATACTGGGACACTCCAGAATCCGCATCGACAGACCATTCCGGAGCCAACTGTGCAGGCCGCAAGGCAAGCTGTTGAGCGCCGTGGTTCCAGTGCAGCAAGCCCTTGGGCGTGTGCTGGCTGAAGGCATCGCCTTGCTGCGCATCCCAAAATCCGTAAGCCACCCCGGCAAACACTCCCAAGGCAGCACCCCGCAGGATGTAGCCTTTGCCCAGTTTTTCTGTGCCGTCCTTTTCCTGCAAGGCCCACATGGCCAATCCAGTCAGCCCTCCAATTGCAGAACCCCAGAGGCCATCAACGAGTACCGTTTTGAGTTGTTGCGCTTGGGATTCCCCTACCGATCCCAGCACGGCCACGCCGAGCATCAAGCCGACGAGTAGCCCTCGTGTCAATTGTCGCATTTTTCTTTTTCTCGTGAAAAGGTGAGCTAAAAAAACCGTTTCAAGATTCGTGCAACCATGAAGTAAACTACAATTCTAGCTCAGGCTTGGCCGCAAATCACCACCGGGCTGTGGATTCGTCTTGTCCTCGCAAGGCAATCGGGGAAAACTTCCCAATGTTCACAAACAGGAGATGAGATGAGATGACGGCACCAAATCAATCAGGACGAGTCGCAGGCAAAACTGCGCTCATCACCGGAGCCGCCCAAGGACTGGGTGAGGCAATCGCACGAATGCTGGTGCGTGAGGGCGCACGAGTAGTCCTCACAGACATCAACGGCCCCAAGGTCCGGGAGGTGGCGGATTCGTTGGGTGCAGTGGCACTTGCCTTGGAACACGATGTCACTCAGGAATTGCAATGGCAGGAAGTTTTGTCACAGGCGGTGTCCCACTTTGGCGGATTGCACATTCTGGTCAACAACGCCGGAATCGCCTCCTTGGGGAGTGTGGAGGATCTCAGCTTGGAGGAATGGCGACGGGTTCACGCGGTTGATCTGGACAGCGTGTTTCTCGGCTGCAAGTACGCGATTTCGCATCTGCGGAAAAGCGGGGGTGGAGCGGTGGTCAACATCGCCTCAATCTCTGGACTCGTTGCCGCGCCCAACACGGCGGCTTACAACTCCGCCAAAGCGGCGGTTCGGCACCTCACCCGCTCTGTTGCCCTGCACTGCGCCCGCGAGCGCACCGGGATTCGCTGCAACGCTATCCTGCCGGTCTTCATTGACACCCCCATTCTCGACACTTTTCAAGGCGACCAATCTCGGGAAGAACTGCTCGCCAAACTCGCCCGCCAGATTCCGTTGGGAATAGTCGGCAAGCCCGAAGATGTCGCACATGCCGTCCTCTATCTTGCCTCCGAGGAATCCCGGCTGATGACCGGAAGTGAGCTTGTGCTCGACGGTGGCCTCAGCGCAATGTGAGAGGACTCAACCGTCGAAGAGTCCGGACCAGCGGAGGACAGCGAAAAACACAAGGATGACCGCCCCAGCGACCACCAACTTCATCATGCGATCTTCCATGTTTATGGTGAACGGTTGACGTGGAAATGCGGCCCGCCGTTGGGGCGGGCCGGAGAGTGAGGTGATCAGGCAGCCCGTGCCCGCTCCGATTTGCGGATCACTTGGGTTCTCATGGCATCAACGCCTTTGGAAAGCGCCTTGTAGAGGTTGACATGTTCTGCACTGCTGGCGAGCTTTTTCTGGTTGTAGGTGCAGTTGATGTGGACTTGGTGTTGTTCGTTAAGCTTGCTCATACTCACATGGAAAGCAAACCGATCCTCCGTGATTTGGATCAGTTCCCGGAAAAGCTCGTGAACGTGGGTGGTTACTGCTTCAGAATTGCGGACGTTCTTGAATTCCAGATGAATCGACATGGGCATTCTCCATGAACGAGGGTGAGGAGATTGGGGGCAGGCACCCCCAGCGGAGCAAGCTTCGGAAAAGCCTGCAAAGACAAACGACCTCTACTGATTTACTGCGGAATCAGCAGGCAGGGGCATCGGCTCTGGCGTCATTGCCTCTTCGTAAGTCAGATCGGGATCACGAGGCACCAGTAGGAAGTAGCCGGGCAGGAAGACAACGAAATAGGAGAGCAGTCCGATGACGACGAGGATCACGATGCGCATAGATCAGTCTCGGTGGGGATGTTGGGAAGTCCGAATCATTGTTGGACAATCCGGAAGTTAAGTTCACGTTAGCAAAGTTGGGACAGCTACGTCAAGTTCACAGTTGCAGATTTTTCCAAAAGGCTACGGATTCTTCCACGGCATGATGGGAACGGTGGAAATCGAGTTCTTGGGGCTGCCCTCAACAAGCTTGTCACTGTACACCAAGTAAATCAGCACGTTACGCTTTTTGTCGAGAAAACGCACCACCTGCAGGGTCTTGAAAACCAGCGAGGTGCGCTTGCTAAAGACTTCTTCTCCGTTCTTGAATTCGCGTTTGAAGTGAATGGGGCCAATCTGCCGACAGGCGATGGAGGCGTCAGACGTGTCTTCCGCCAAGCCCAAGGCACCAGTGATCCCGCCCTGCTTGGCGCGGCTGAGGTGGCAGGCGACACCCACCACCACCGGATCGTCAAACGCCTCGATGACGATTTTGTGGTCAGGACCAATGAGCTTGAACACCGTGTCCACGCTGCCGATTTCTTCCGCGCAGAGGCTCGCGGGCAGGAGTAGGGCCAACAGCAGCAGCCCTTGGAGTACTCGCATTGTCGTTTTGTCGCAGGTGAGCTTTCTTCAAGAAGAACGCATCTTTTCCAGAATTGCAATTCGGAAATGAACCAGCGGCTACCTCAAAAGCTGATTCATGGAGAGCATTGGCAGTAACACCGCCAGCGCAATAAAGCCCACCACTCCACCCATGAGCAGGATCAGGGCGGGTTGCAGCAGTGCGGTGAGTCCTTCCAGCAGCCCACCGATTTCCTCCTGCATCCGCTCCGCAACCCGTTCCAGCAGTTCGTCGAGCCGCGCCGCCTCCTCGCCGATGGCAACGACATGGCGGACGTATTCCGGAAAGAGTTCAATCCTCGCCATTGCTGCCGAGAGCGGCATTCCCTTGTTGTGGACATCAATGATGAGTTGGTCGAGTCGGGCAATGAAGTTGCGGTTGACAACCACATACTTCGAGATTTCCAGTGCCGTCTTGAGGTCCACCCCGCTTTTCAGCAGCAGCCCCAGCGTTTGGCAAAAGCGGGCGACCAGAATCTTGATGCGCAGCTGACTCAGCCCCGGAAGGGTCAACTCCAGCCGATCCTGCCAGCGTTGTCCGATCGGACTCTTCCAGAACGTGGAAAATCCTGTGGCAATCAGTCCAAATCCGAGCAGCAGTGCCCACCAGTGTTGGGTCACCATCTCGCTGAGACCAAGTAGGATCCGAGTGGGCAAGGGCAGGGCCGCTTCCTGCGCCTCGAAGATTTGCGCGATTTTGGGCACCACCGCCGTCACCATGAACGCGACCACCGCGATTCCGAAGACGGTCATGAATGCAGGATAGATCATCGCAGAACGTAGCCGCCCCCGGAGTTGCTCCCGCTGCTCAAAGTACTCCGCCAGCCGCCGCATAATCACACCAAGGGTGCCGCCGTTCTCCCCGGAGCGCACCATGCTCACATACATCGCCGGAAACGCTTCCGGATGCTGAGCCATCGCACCGGCAAGCGATTTTCCTTCCACCACACGACCCCGGACATCGGAAAGGATGCTCTGGAATTTGGGATCCTGCGTTTGCGGGATGATGAGTTGGAACGCCTTGTCGTAGGGAATCGTCGCATCCAGCAGCACCTCGATCTGCCGGGTAAACAACGTCAGTGAGCGTTGGTGGTTGCTGCGACTGAAGAGCTTGGGCAGCTTGAAAGACGTTTTCGAGGCGCTCCCGGATTTCCGATGCGAGAACGTAAAACGGCTTGTCCGGATTTCGGTGGGGAACCACTGCTTTTCACGCAGAAACTGCCGCACCTCGGTTTCTGTGGTCGCGTCCTGGCTACCCTTGTGCAGGGTGCCGCTGGGGTCAAGGGCTTGGTAGTGAAAGATAGGCATGTGTCAATCCGTGCAAACGCTCGTCCATTATCGTGGGTTATGTGACGGATGGCAATGACTGCCTTTGCACCAGCACTTGACATCAATGAGAAGCAGGTTCATTCCATCTGAACCGCAGCCCCTACATTAGCGCCACGCTCGTTCGCGCCTTGGCAACACGGAGTCGGTGGTTTTCTAGAATCGAGTTCCCGGAGTAGAGGGCGAGCGCGGCCCAAATGCAACCGAAAGTAACCAGATGGGTAGAGGTGAAGGGTTCGTGGTAGAAGTGAATGGCGAGGATCAACTGGATGCTGGGGGCAAGGTACTGGAAGAGCCCGACCGTGGAGAGCCGCAAGCGCTTGGCAGCGTTGGCAAACCAAAGCAGCGGAAGGGCGGTGACGATTCCGGAGCCGAGGTAGAGCAGATCGAGCCACTCACCTTTGCCAAAATGACTGGAGCCGTCCCAAACCCAGTAACCGATGGCCAGCAAAGCAACGGGGGTGAGCAACAGGGTTTCGACTGTCAAGCCAATCAGCGGGGCAACGGGCGCGATTTTCCGGAGCAGTCCGTAAAGTCCGAAACTGAAAGCGAGCCCCAGTGCAATCCACGGTAATGTTCCGAAATTCCAGACGAGGTTCGCCACTCCAGCAAACACAAGGACAATTGCCAGCATTTGCCAATGGTTGAGCCGCTCCTTGAGGAAAAGGAAGCCGAACATGATGCTCACGAGTGGATTGATGTAGAAGCCGATGCTGGTTTCAATGACCTGATCGGTGAGAACGCTGTAAACGTAGAGGCTCCAGGTGCAGGTGATCAGGACTGCAGTGGTGAGAAGGATGAGGAGTTGTTTGGAGGGAAACAATGCCTCCCGAAGTTCCTGAAAGCGCCCCTGCACTGCCAGTATCCCCAGCACAAAAGCAAGCGACCAAACCATCCGGTGGGCAAGAATCTCGATGACAGGCAGGGTGCCAAAGAGTTTCCAGTAGAGCGGGACGAAACCCCAGAAGCTGTAGCACAGCACGGCATAGAGCAGCCCAGTGGTGGTTTCGGATTGGGTCATCTGGAGCGGAAAATCTTTGATTGCGGGAAGAGATTGAATCTTAAGGCCGAATCCTGTATAACTCCAGAATTACGATTGCTTGTCAATCCAATCCAATCTCGGAGTTGAAACGATGCATGAAATGAACGTTCTGGTCACGGTCTTTGTTCTGGGCACCCTCTACCTCGCACTGTTCTACGTTGTCGAGAAGGTGTTCCTACAGGACAAGGCGTGAAGCCCCGCCTGCGTGGCGTTCTCGTTCTCTTTATCGGCATCCTCCTAATTGCAGGGTGCCGTACCCCTGCTCCTCCCCAAATCCCAAGTTCCTCACTTTCCTCCGGACATCTCCGCGCTTCGGGGCGCATCCTCCTTGCCGTCGGTGGCGAAAAACACACCGGTGAATTGGCGCTTGAACTGAGTCCGGACAACCACCTCCGCTTGCAAATTTTCGCACCGTTGGTGGGGTCATTGCTCTACGAGTTGCGTAGCGATCCGAAGCGTTTTCTGGTGCTGAACCATCAAGAATCTCGCTACTGGCTGGACGAGAACACCCCGGAAGTCCGGCAGGAGTGGCTGGGGATGGATTTGTCCTTGGAGGAACTGGGATGGATCGTGCGCGGGCGTATTCCAGAGCCATCGATGTCCGGATGGCAGGTGATCGGTGCGGATACAGGAGCGCAAACCCTCCAGCGTGAATCCGCAACTCTCCGCATCACCCTCGACGAGTCCAGTCACTTGCAAACGCTGACGAAAGCGGTGGACGGCCTCGAGAAATACACGGTGCGAATCTCCGGCTATCAAACGTTTTCCGGACAGTCCTTTCCTCGCAAAGTTTTCATCACTGAGGCACTTGACCACAATCGTCTCGTGCTGGCCTTCACGGAGGTTGTATTTCCTGTAACCTCGGGAGTTCCGCTGGATTTCACCATTCCGGAAGGCATGATCCCTTACGCTCCAGAGTCTTGATCATTTAGAGGGCTTGACCACTGCCCGTCTGCAAACCGCAATCGCTCAATTTGACCTTCTGCATCCAGTCGCAGCACGGTGCGTTGTGCCAGCCAGTCCGGAACAATCCGGAGGGTCGCGTCACAGTCGGAGATGCGGATTTCGCGGTCGAGATGGAAATGCCCGATGAAGGTGCCGTCGGTTCCGGGCAGAACTTGCGCGGCGAAGTGTTCGACTTCGTCTTCCGGAAAGACGATCTTGAATTCGCGGTTGGTGTGGTTGAGACTGGCCTCAACGCGGTCTGCGATCTTGCGGGCGAGTGGTCCGGGAAGGTTCCGGAAAAAACCCGTGAACAGGCGACTCCGACAGATGGTCCGCCAGCGCAGGTACTGCCGATCCCGTGTGTTGAGCGTGTCTCCGTGAAAGCAGCGGTAGGTGCGCGGTCCCCAGTGCAGTCGCAGTTCGTCATGTGCGATGTGGGTGAAGGGGAGGGCGTCGCGGTCCGAGCTGCGAGCGTTGCCGGGAACCAGCACCTCCCGATTGCCGACCACAAAAGCTACCGCCGCCGTCCGTTCCCGCAACCTAGCGAATCCCGCCATCACCTCCTCGTGCATTTTCACCCAAAACTTCGGGTGCGCCAGCCAGACCTTGAAGAGGTCTCCCAGGCAGATCAGGGCATGGGCGTCCGGAAGCGCATCCAGCATAGTGACGAACTCATCCCACGGAGCGTCCTGAGTGTCGAGGTGAGAATCCGCAACAAAGTACAGGAAACCCTGCGGATGGGGCAGATTCAGTTCAACAGGTGGGGTCGTGGATATCATGGGACTAGCACACCAGAGGTGTCCGGAGAAGTCAAACTCCGCTGGTTTTCTACTGGAATCTTGGTCAGGAACTGCTAAGCTGTGAGCGTGTACAACTTCTTGGAAAACGTATGGAAAGAGCCTCGCTGGCGCTGATTGGCGGTGGCAACATGGGAGGTGCGATCCTGCGGGCGGTGGTCTCGCAGGGGATCGTGCCTGCGGAACGATTGCTGCTCGTCGAGCCGGAAGCCGAAAAAGCCGCAGCCCTCTCGGAAGCAACTGGATGCGCCGTGCAGTCCAAAATGGACGGGCGTGTTTCCGAATACGAACTGCTGCTACTCGCGACCAAACCGCAGGGAGCGCCATTGGTGCTGGCAGAACTCCGGTCTCATCTGATTCCGGAGCAGACCGTGGTGTCCGTGATGGCGGGCATCAGTTTGACCACGCTGAGGAACGGACTGGGGCACGAGCGCCTCGTCCGGACCATGCCCAACACGCCCGCGCAACTTGGGGAAGGCATGACTGTCGTTTACGCCGATCCTGCGGTTCCGGAAGCCAGTCGCAAGCAAGTGCAGGCGGTTTTTGGTGCGTGTGGAACGTGCTTGGAGGTGGACCACGAGGACGCGATTGACGCGGCAACGGCGGTTTCCGGAAGTGGACCCGCCTACGTTTTTTACCTTGCCGAACAGATGATGGTGGCAGCGCAAGATTTGGGGTTTTCAGAATCGGCAGCGCAAACGCTGGTGCAAAAAACGCTGCGGGGGGCTATCTTGCTCTGGGAGCAAAAAGGCGTTTCGGCAGCAACCCTACGGCGGCAAGTGACCTCGCCGGGAGGAACCACCGAGGCGGCAGTGACGCATTTCGAGTCGCAAGCCGTGGGGCAGCACCTGCAAGAGGGCTTGCAAAAAGCCTATCAACGAGCCAAGGAACTGGCTCGGTAATTTGATTCACCGCAGAGGTGCGGAGGGCGCAGAGGGTTGTTTTTTTATTTTTCTCTGTGCACCCTGTGCCTCTCTGTGGTGAGTTTTTAGCAGTAACTCTAACGGGATTTTTCGGACATGGCGTGTGTGGTGGTGGTCGGTTCGCAGTGGGGCGACGAGGGCAAAGGCAAGATCGTGGACCTGCTGACGGAACACGCGGATGCCGTGGTGCGCTATCAGGGAGGCGCAAACGCTGGGCACACGGTGATGTTCGAGGATCGCACCTTCATCCTCCACCTCATCCCCTCCGGAATCCTGCGGGGCAAGCCCTCGATCTTGGGCAACGGCGTGGTGGTGGACGTTGCCAGCTTGGCGCAGGAAATCGACAACCTCCGGAAGGCGGGCATCGCGGTCGAGGACACGCTAAAGGTGAGCGACCGAGCGCATGTGGTGATGCCCTGGCATAAAACCTTCGACCGACTCCGGGAAGTCTTGCGAGGCACAAACAAGCTCGGCACCACCGGACGCGGCATCGGCCCAACCTATGCAGACAAGGTGGGACGGGCAGGCTTGCGCGTGGGTGACTTGGGAGATGCGGTAGACCTGCGCTCGAAACTCGAATTCCTGATTGCCGAGAAAAACCGCCTGCTCACGAATTTTGAGGCCGACGAACCTCCTTTTGAACTGGAACCGGTTCTGGAAGAGTGCCAGCGGCAGTACGAAATGATCCAAACTTATGTGGTTGATTCCTCAATCCTCGTCAACGACATGATTGATGACGGGAAGCACCTGCTTTTTGAAGGAGCGCAGGGCACGTTTCTCGATGTGGATCACGGCACCTATCCCTTCGTGACCTCATCCAACACCTTGGCAGGTGGAGTTTGCACAGGCTGTGGCATCGGCCCCACACGCATCACGGATGTAGTGGGCATCGTGAAAGCCTACACCACGCGAGTGGGCACGGGGCCGTTTCCCACAGAACTCTTTGACGAAACGGGTGAGTTTCTGCGCAAGGAAGGCCGCGAGTTCGGCGCGACCACCGGACGACCCCGGCGCTGTGGCTGGTTTGATGCCGTACTGGTGCGACAGGCCGTGCGGCTCAACGGCATCACCAGCCTCGCCGTCACCAAGCTCGACGTGCTGGATGCGCTGGAAACCCTCCGGATTGCCACGGGCTATCGGATTCCCAGCGGAGAAATTGTCGCCACGCTGCCCTCCCGGAACGTGGAGGCCGCCGAGCCGACCTACGAGGAAATGCCCGGCTGGCAGTGTCCCACGGTGGGCATCGCCACGGTTGAGG
>CAJWCD010000064.1:0-20390 GCA_913020725.1 uncultured Pseudomonadota bacterium | reverse complement strand
TAAATCACAGCCTGCCCCAAACTTGGTGCAGTCGAATGACAATTGTAACACCTAGAGGATTGACTGTAAATCACAGCGGAAAACCCAGTTTGTAACGCATTAGCTCATTCAAGTACTGAACGAACCAAGGGCTTTTTACCACCCCACCCGGTTCATTGCAAACCTTTATTAATTTTCCCTAGATTCTCAGGGAGGATCACATGCTGGCAGATATTATCTGGCGGAGCTGAATTCTCTCCGAAGTGGTTTGCCCCCAAGAAGGCATAGCCAGTCTTCTCTTGAGGGTATGTGGAGAGGGGCATTGACCGTGGTTCTGGTTAATCCCAGTTACACAGATCAAGAAGTGTTTCAGAAGTTTTGGTCCGTCCTAGAGGTTCAGTTCACCAACTCAGAGACCACCCCAGAATCTTTTCTATTCTCTTGCATCAAGTCTGCAAGGGACTTCTTCTGAAGCAGCAGATCTGCTCCTTCCCTGCCGACCAGCCTGACAATCTCGGATTCAATTTCTTGAGTGGACGGCCGCTGGGTGATCTCCTCTCTTCGTTCAACTGCCTTGTATCCGGCACGGTCCAGAAGATCTCTTGCGGCCTGCAGCCTTACACTGTCCGAATTGGAGTGTTCTGCCAGCTCTGTCAGTATTCTCAAGGCGTTCGGGGCATGGCTGACGAAATTAAACCTTAACTCGCTTTCAATTTCTCCTGAGAGCTCGCGCTTGAGCTTGCATGCCTGATTGTTGAGGGTCTTTTCCGAATACCCCGCTCGACGGGCTGCCTCCACATGATCTCCCAGCCTGCAGTATTCCTGAACAAACACCTGCCGCTGTTCTGAGAGTTCTCCAAAGCGCCGCATTTCAAGTCTCAAAAATGTTAATGGGCTGAACACCAAAATCCTCCCCCCGAATAGAGGGAGGGAATGTACTATGTAGCATTGGGGGCTGTTTTGTTCCCCCCTGCCCTTCTTTTGGGCAGTCAGGCATGGAGCCAAGCTGGAGCTTTAATTATACTATTGCGGAAGGACTGTTGGAAGGATGAAACTGTAGGGATCGCTTCCATCCCACGATCGGTGCCATCAGACCGAACTGAGGTGCTTGAGGAATGATTTCAACACCAGAAGGTTTCAGGTGATAGAGGGTATCAACTCAATGAGAGGATCATTCTGGCTTGACTGCGCTTGCTCTGACCTGACTTGGCGATAGTGTGCTCAAGGTATCTTTTACTCAAATGCGAGGGGTATATCCAAAAGAGTTAAAGTATGTGGGGTATAGTGTGGGGTACAGATTTATACCAAATCAAGAGGTTAAAAAATATCTCTTTAATCTAATGATTTTATTGGATTTATTTGGTTGCGGGGGCAAGATTCGAACTTGCGACCTTCGGGTTATGAGCCCGACGAGCTACCAGACTGCTCCACCCCGCGATCAGAAGGGACTGATGAGATAAGCTTGGCTTGGAGCGGGAGACCGGGTTCGAACCGGCGACCCTCAGCTTGGAAGGCTGATGCTCTACCAACTGAGCTACTCCCGCGCCAACTTATTAGTCTAGAAAATCTTTCTTGGAAAGTCAACCAGCTTTTCTCAGAAATGATCCCGGACTTGCCGTGAGCCTCTCAGTTGCGTAATCTGGTCGGGAGACCGTGACTTTATGCCCAAACGCAACCCAAACGCTCCACTCTTGGATCACGCTGCCGACAAGGTGCGTCAACAGTTGGCCCCGCTGGCTGAGCGCATGCGCCCCCGGACGTTGGTGGAATTCGTGGGGCAAGCTCATGTCTTGGCTCCCGGACGGCTGTTGCGTCGGGCGATCGAGGCGGATCAACTCTCCAGTGTCATCTTTTCTGGCCCTCCCGGAAGTGGCAAAACGACCCTTGCCCACATCATCGCGCAGACCACACGCTCCGACTTTCTTTCGATCAACGCAGTCCTTGCCGGGATCAGTGACATCCGGCAGTGCGTGGAGCAAGCGCAGGAGGCGTGGCGCACCCGTCAGATTCGCACCCTGTTGTTCATTGACGAAGTCCACCGCTTCAATAAGGCGCAACAGGACGCACTGCTCCCGCATGTTGAGAACGGTACCCTCGTGCTGATCGGTGCAACGACTGAGAATCCGCACTTCGAGGTCAACAAGGCTCTGCTGAGCCGCTCCCGGATTTTTCAATTGCATGCGCTGGAGGCTGAGCATATCGCACGCCTTTTGGATCAGGCACTGGCGGATTCCGAACGCGGGCTTGGACAACATCAGGTGGCGTTTGCTCCGGAAGCCCGCGCGCATCTCGCACAGGTGGCGTCCGGTGATGCCCGCTCGGCCCTCAACGCGCTGGAACTCGCGGTGCAGACCACTCCTCCGGACGCAAACGGTGTGGTGCCAGTCACACTGGAGGTCGCTGAGGACTCCATCCAGCGGCGGGCGGTCTTGTATGACAAGGATGGTGATGTGCATTTCGATACCGCCTCGGCGTTCATCAAGGCCATGCGCGGCTCTGATCCGGATGCAGCACTCTACTGGATGGCGAAGATGATCCTCGGTGGTGAGGAACCCCGTTTTCTGTTTCGGAGGATGACGATCTTTGCAGCGGAAGACGTGGGTTTGGCCGATCCGCAAGCCCTCTCGGTGGTCACGTCCGCCGCGCAGGCCTTTAACTATGTGGGGATGCCGGAGGGTCGCTTTCTTCTCGCAGAAGCCTGCTTGTACCTCAGCACCGCCCACAAGAGCAACAGCGCGTTTGCGTTCTTTGACGCGCTGCGGACAGTGGAGTCCGAATCTAAGGACGAGGTGCCTGATCCTATCAAGGACGCCAATCGGGACAAGGAAAGTTTCGGGCATGGCGAAGGCTATCTTTATCCCCACGCTTACCGGGATCATTGGGTGGCGCAGCAGTACCTCCCGGATGCCTTGCAAGGGCGGGTATTCTACCAGCCGTCGGACCAAGGCTACGAACAGCACCTGCGAGTAGAAGTGCTACGCCGGCGCGAAGCCATGATCGCGGCCCTGCTGGAAAGCGAGGCCAAATCGCAGGGTCCGGATTGGGAAGAACGAACCTACGACACCAGCACGGAGGTGTTGTCGCAAATCCGCACGGATCTTTTTGTGCACGCCCAACTGCAACGCAATTCCCTCACACTTGCGCTAGAACCCGCCTCCGGATTGCTCACCCCTGAACTGCGTCGGCAAACTCCGGACGAGGGGGTCCACGTCTGGCTACCCACAGGGGGCAAGCGCGCACTTTGGACCGGACCCGATGCCGAATCTGAACATCCGGCCTGCGTTTGGCATGAGGGGACTCTGGAAAATATCACCGAGCAACTGGCCTCCTCGAATATCCGCTTTGAGCGCATCTTGGGTTGGTTTCCTACTGAGCAGGAGCCTCCGATTTCCGGGCAGTTGGCCGCACTTTCTGACTTACTTGCCCCCGCAGGACGATTGCTCTTCGCCCTCTCTTTACCCAGCAAGGCTCCTCGGCTTTCTAGTCTGCTGGCGGCGAATTTATTGGATGCATCAACAAAACAGGCATTATTGGACGCGGAGCAGGAAATCTATCAGCCCCTTCAGAACAAAGACGGCACTCTGACGAAGAAAGCTTTTGGCGAACGCCTGCAAGTGGGGTATTCCATAGTGGTTTGCAGCGAAAAATCTTACACGACCGAACTGCGGCTTGCAGCGCACCGAATTCAAGAATGGCTTGAGCCTCGCAACAACACGGGGTATTTTGGGAAACTCCGGTCGTTGCTGGCCCCAGCCACCTTTCAGGAGATTGCCCAAGCCTTCAAACAACACGTGCCCCATAAAACGCACCCATGGTCCCGGACGGTTCTTCAACTCGTGGTTGTGCGTCAGTGACGGGGAGAGATGCGAGTGGGGTGCTGCTGGCGGTGTTGTTGCTGTTCGGGTGTGCCCCGAAAGTGGATGAGGTGTTTTACAAGGAAGGGGATCTCAGCGAGTTTCAGGCCAAGGCGGTGCAGCGCTGTCACGGCGATTTTGAAGTACTCAGCACCCAGCGTTTTGGCAAGTACGAGCGGGCACTACTCGTCTGCAAGCCCGGACGCTGAGATCCTTTGCAATGCAGGATCTCTTGGCACAAACCGATCCTGACGAATGATCAAACATGGAAGTTGGATGACTCAGGTAACAAAAACTTACGGACTGCTGCTTGCCCTTGTCTTGCTGCTAGTGGGTGCTGCTCCCGTCGTGGGTCAAGAAGCAGCGGCGCAGGCCGGGGAAAATCCACAGGCCGCTGTGCTGCGTCCCATGACCGAAGAAGCAATCACGCGCAGCGTGTGGCGGCTGGCATGGCTGATGACTCGGAAGGGCAGCAAGGGGACAACTTCGGGCAAGATCGACTACCGTCTGCTTCAGAGCATGGTCAAGTACGGCAACCTCGCGAATCTCATGCCACCTGACCCCGCACAACCCCGTATCACACCCAGCCAATAAACGGTTTTTCGGGCAAATCTAACGGGTTTCAACCGGCTGCACGACAAAGAGCAAATCTCCGGCACTCACGGTCTGCTTGTCTTCAGCGAGGATGCGTGTGATGCGGTAGTGGCTGGTTTCCGGGTAAAGCCCCTCCCCCGCCGCACTGCGGAAGGAGCGCAGTTTCAATTCAGAGAACACCTTCATAGATTCCAGCAAGCAGAGCGGCTGGTTGACATCCACCACACTGCCTTCCGCCACCAGCACCTCCT
Source organism: uncultured Pseudomonadota bacterium (assembly GCA_913020725.1). Classification (GTDB taxonomy): domain Bacteria; phylum SAR324; class SAR324; order SAR324; family NAC60-12; genus UBA8110. Next base: position 15,712 of record CAJWCD010000064.1, on the reverse strand, counting down.
CTTCCGGGGAAATAGAGCGATAGAACCCGCCCATCTGTGGAGACAGCACCTTCAACTCGTTGCCGCCTTCCAATTCGATGGCACTGCGATCCATGGAATCCGCCGCCTTTCCGGTGGCCTCCTGCGTCCGGCGGATGAGTTCTTCCACCTCAATTCGTGCAAAGAATCCCTTGAGGAAGGCTGTGTCAAAGCGTCCGCGTCGGAAGCCGGCATCGTCAAGGATCATGCGTTGTAGTTCCAGATTGGTCGGCACTCCGTGGATGCGCACTCGGCCCAAGTAATCGCTGAGTCGGGAGACGGCTTCTTTGCGGGATCTGCCCCAAACGATGACCTGCGCGATGAGGCTGTCGTAGTGCGGGGAAACCACCGAGTTGGGTTGCACAGCAGGGATCACGCGCACATGGGACTCTTCCGGAAAGTCGAAATCGGTGACTTCTCCCGGAGCCGGCACAAAGCGCAACTCACCTGAATCGGTGATTTCCACACGCTCTGCGTTGATCCTGACTTCGATGGCGTGTCCATCGTTGCGGGGCTTGAGCTGAGCGATGCTCTCGCCGGAGGCGATGCCGAATTGCTGCTTCACGAGGTCCACCCCTGTGACCATCTCCGACACCGGATGTTCAACCTGCAAGCGTGTGTTCATTTCCATGAAATACACGCAGCGGTCCTTGAGATCGTAAATGAACTCAACCGTGCCTGCGCCCACATAGTCCATCTCATCAATGAGTCGGAGTGAGTGGTCGAAAACTTCGTGGCGGATTTCCTGAGGCAGGGCGAATGCGGATTCCTCGATGAGCTTCTGATAGCTGCGCTGAACTGAGCAATCCCGGATGTGCAGCAGCTTCGAGTTGCCCTGCAAATCCCGGATCACCTGCACTTCTAAGTGACGCATCGAGCCGATGAACTTCTCCAGATAGAGATCGCCGTTTCCAAAGGCACTCAACGCCTCTTGGGACATCCGGGAGAAGATGGCCGGGAATTCTTCCGGGGCATCCACGATGTGGATGCCCTTGCCACCACCGCCATGCGTCGCCTTGATCAAGACTGGAAAGCCGATTTCCTCCGCCACCCCCGCTGCGTGGACGGGGTCCACCAAGGCTCCCTCGCTACCCGGAACTACCGGAATTTTGAGACTGCGGGCGGTAGCGATCGCATTGGATTTGTTGCCCATCAGGTCCATGCTGTGCGCACGCGGCCCAATGAAATTGAAACCGTGTTCGCGGCAAATGCGGGCGTAGCGAGGCGATTCGGAGAGGAAGCCGATTCCTGGGTGAATCGCATCCGCCTCCTCCTGCTCCGCAATGCGGATCACGCTCATCGCGTTGAGGTAGCTGTCCTGCGGGGTGCTGCCGCCAATGCAGACGAGGCGGTCCTGCTTGCGGATCAGCGAGGCCGGGTAGCTTTCCATGTCCGGATCAGAGGCGACCAGCACGACCTCCATGCCCGCCGACTGGGAGGCCCGGATCAGACGGGTCGCCGTGCAGCCTCGGGCGTGGATCAGCACCCGACGGATCGGATCAGTGTTGAGCTGCTCCTGACTGAGGCTGCCCCCCTCGGCCTCCACGCCGACCTGCAACTGATACTCTCCGGACAAGACCCGCCCCATCACCTCACTCACCGTGTTTTGCGGAACCGGCAAGTCGGGGTCAATCTCCCGGAGATGCTCGTCAAGCCCCTCGTCAAAGGGATTGATCACGAGTCCATCCATCGTCTCCGGAGTCCGGGAGAGGTAGTTGGCGAGCGTGGAATGCGCAGGCAAATGACTTTCGACAACAAGTTGTCCGGCAAAGGGAATCTGCGCTCCGGAGAGGTAGTAGGTCCGCACCAGCGGATGCGTGACAAAGCTCGCCTGCGCCCCACCTGTGCAATCGCGGTAGCCGAAGCAAACCACGGGCAGGTCGAGTTCCTTCACAAAGCGCGTGATGCGGTCGTTGATGATCGCCATCGAGAACAGAGCGCCTGCGCCTTCCTTGGTTTGCATTCCTGCCGAGGAGATGAAGAAGATGACGGGAAGCTTGAGGCGGGCACATTCGTCGAGCAAGCGACAAACTTTCTCGCAACTCGCCATGTCGAAGGCTCCGGCCTGAAATGCGCTGTTGCTCACCACCAGCCCCACCCGGAAGGGCGCCGCTGCTTTTTCGGCAGCACGGCCTTCCGCCTGCGAGTCCGGAGTGAATTGCGCCAGCCCGGTCACCACCCCGCAGGGCACCACGCCTTGGGCCAAAGCTCTTTCGATGGCCTCCCGGAAGCCCGGAAACTGGAGGGGGTTCGCGGTGATGCGGTCGGCGTAAAACTCCTGGAAGCCCGCGAAGAAGCGGTCAATGATGTCGTTGGGGGCGATGGTTTTGCGCTTGCAGGAGCGCAGCAGGTTTTGGATGAGGAGGTCCTTGTAAGCTTGGTCCAGTCGGTTCCAGAAATCCTTGATGCCAATGTTCTTGGGGGTGATCTTGCCGTCGAACTTGCCACTGCCCTGCTGGGCGGTGTGCAACGAGGGCAGCAGTCCGGAGAAGTAGTAGCGCACCAGCCCAAAGAGCGGAGGACTCATGCGCGGAAACACCACCCGCTTCCACGCGCTGATCGTTCCCATCACCTCGTCACAGGTTTTCTGCGAGATGAAGGCGCTGAGCCAGTCGAAAAAGCGCTTGCGGGTTTGCTCACGGTCCACGGGAAGTTCGGATTGCTCAAGCTGGGCAAGCGCCCGCTCCAGCGCTTCGTCAAAGAGCTTGGCCACCGACTCTTCCGAAATACGGTTGCTGCCCTTGAGTTCTCCGGCAATCGAAGGCAGGCCGTCAATCACTTGATTGTAGAGCAGGTCGAAGAGCAGGAGGTTCGGAAAGTTCTCCTCGAAGCGTGCCCGGACTTCCGGAAGGCGCAGGAGGGTCAGCAAGTCCGGCTGCTCAGGAAGCGTTTCCAACACAGCGAGGGTGCCGAGGTGCTGATTGAGGTTCAGGAGGTTCTCGTGGATGCTGTCCTTCCAAAAATTGTAGAGATAAAACAACGCATCAAAAACGAGGTCATCCAGCGCCTTGTCGTAGTTCTCGCGAGGGTCGCCCATGAAAAAAGCTGCGAAGCGTCCGCGCTCCTTGCTGCGGTTGTCCTGTGCGTTTTGATACTGCTGGAAGCGTTTGTTGAGCCCATCGTGGTAGCGCAGTTCCAGCGGAGCCTCCAGCCAGCGCGTGAACTTCTCCTCCCGCTCTCGGGCTTGCCGTTCCAGCAGCATCCCACTGGGCGTCTTGCGATGGCTGAGCCGGGAGTATTGGTGAACGGAGCGGCTGGTGATACGTTGCCGCAACCCCAGATAGCGTGTGTAACGATAGACCACCCCGAAAATGTTGAGGGTGCCGGTCGGAGTGCGGTCGGTCTTGCGGTTGTTCTCGATCAGCAGTTCGGAGGGGTTGAGGTAGCGCTGAATGCTGTCGCGGTAGTGCTCAAAAAAGAAGGGGTTTTCTTTCAGGAAGTCCCGTGCGTTCTCCTCCACATGCTCAATCGCACTGAGGATCGCGGTCTTGAGCGGCAAGACCCGCTTCGAATCCGAGAGGCTGAAATCCACAATGCCATCGAAATAGCCCTGATCCCACAACTCATACGAGGACACGCCAATGTACTTGGCGGATTCCTGCCACGAGAGGTTGTACTTGCGGGCGATGTTGCTTAAACCGCGAGGGTGGATGGTGTTGAAGACCCCCTCCCGGATGGAGAGCAGCACGTTCGCTGTTGCCAACGGAATCGCGCCTCCGCTGTAGCCGCATCCGAAAACAACGCCAACCACCGGAAGCTGGAGGTTAGCCATCTCGGCGATTAGAAACGAGATGCTGTGTGCCTGGTTTTGCAGGTTGGCATCAGAATCTGCAGCCGCTCCGGGGGTGTCCATGAAGGTCACGAGCGGCATGGAGTGAGACGCGAAGAAGCGGATTTTCTCTGCCGCCCGTCGGTGGTGATGGGGGTACCAGATGCCGTTTTGGACTTTGTGATTCTGCGCCAGCACCCCAATGCGACGCAGTCGCCCGCTCATCAGGAATTCAAGTTCTGCCGTGTACAACGGGCCATCGGAATCCTCGGAGATCAGCTTGCCCCCCAGTTTTTGGATCACCTCTTGGGTGCTGAGGCGTTTCTGGTTCTCAGAAGGTAGCACCACACGCTGGATGTAGGCATCCACATCCAAACGCCGCAGTTCCCGGATTTGCTCGCGGATCATCTTGTTCGGCAGCAGACCGAGAATGCCGGAATCCGTTCCCGTGCTGGGGCGTCGGGATTTCAGGGCGAGGTCATGCGACATCGCCTCCGCCATTCGGAAAGCGTTGCGGGTTCTCTTTGAAGACGGTTTGGTTTTGTTGGTCATAAATAAGTCATGTCGGTCAACAGCTTCTAACAAACATTGAAGCTCGGGTCATCAGGCAATACGTTATCCTGCACACGGGCAGCACAATGGTTTAGCCGGAAAGTTCGGCACCCAGTCGACTCCGGATCCGCGAGGGCAGAATGAAAGGATCGGGCAACAAGAGTGGTTGCTGCCCGTTGCGTCCGGTGTTGAGTTCTTGATATCGGACCCAGGTTTCCCGCGCCCGCTCGTTTTCTCCAAGGTTCCGGTAGGCGAGAATCAATCGTTCGAGCAAGCGCAAAACGAGGGCAGAATCCTGTACCGCATCCCGTCGGACCCGGATTTCCAACAAGTCCCGAAGTTCAGTCCACTGCCCGGCTTCGGCATGAGCAGAACTGAGGGCATCCAACAAGGCGGTGTGTTCCGGATAACGTTCCAGCCCGGTTTGGTAGTGCTTAATGGCACGAGCCGGATCGTTTTGCTCGCGGTGTAAATCCCCCAACAAGAGATGGGCCTGCCCTTGGGAATCCTGCCGAAAAATAAAGCGTTCTCCAAGCTTTTTCGCAGACTCCATCCGCCCCACTCGCGCCAAGATTCGAGCATGCAGGTGAACAATCTCCCAGTGCCACGGTTGCTGCAGAAAGAGGGCTTCCGAGCCTTCTAGGGCACTGGCGTACTTGCCTTGGAGATAAAGCGCCTGCACCAGCAACAAATTCAGCGGTTCGCTCCCCTGAATGGCCAACGCCTGCCGCACGAGGGTTTCGGCTTCGCTATACTGGCGCTTCAGCAAGAGGTGCTGGCTCTCCAGAAACATCAGGTCCGGATTGAGGGGTTCGGACTTGCGCCAAGATTTCAGCGTGCGCTCCACTTGCAGCAACTGCCCATCCAACAGCAGGGCTTGCAGGTGCAACTGTCGGTACTTGGGATTGTGCGGGTCCAGTTCCAATGCCCGTTGTAAGGCGAGGTTGCCTTGCAGGGTATCTCCTTGCCGCAAGTGAACCGAAGCCCGCAGGTAATGCGCCAGTGCAGACTTTGGGTTCACCTGCACCGCACGTTCAAGCCAGACGGTGGCTTCACGGAGGTTCCCTTCCCCCAATTCCAGAAAGCCCATTGCCAGCAGCAGTTCAGCATCCAGCGGGGTTTTCTGAACCAAGGGTTCCAACTGTTGACGGCCCGTCTCGTACTCGCGCCGCTGCACATAGGTCAGTGCCCGGATCACCTGTGCTTCGGACGGCAACGGTTGACTCGCCTCCAGTGTGCTGGCTAAGGACAGCACGGTATCCCACTCTTCCTGAAGATAATGCACCCGCAGTAGATTCAGTTGCAGGTCAATCGATTCTGGAGTGTCCTGCAAGCCTTGCTCAATCAACGTTTTTGCGTAGTAGAGATTGCCTTGCTCCAAGTAAATCCGGATGCGCAGTTGTCGTGCCGCCGCCGCTCCCGGTTCTTGAATCAGCAAGAGTTGGACGGTTTCCAAAGCATCCTCGAAAAGCCGCTGACGCAGTTGAATCTGCGCGAGCAGATGAAGAGCCACCCGATCGTTGCGGTCGTGCTGCAAGGCTTCCTCTAGGGCAGAAACCGCCTGCGGAAGTTCGTTCAGGCGTTCATGCACCTGTCCGGTCTTGCGGTGCAGCGAGGGGCGATCCGGTTTGATCCGCAGGGCAGACTGGAAGAATTTGAGCGCACGGCTGTTCTTTCCCAGTGCCATTGCAATGGTTCCCTGCAACTCGATCAAGTCCGGATCCAGAGGAGCCAGTCGCAATGCTTCACGTGCCTGCCGATCTGCGTGTTCAAACTCTCCAAGCATGAGATGCGCTTGGGCCACCCGCTGGTGAAGCCGGATGCCCTCTGGGTTTTCGAGCAGTTGCTGCTGGGTTTTCACCACCACTTGCTGCAACTGCGCAGGGGTTTCTGGAAGCGGAGGGAGGGGTGGGGGCGTTGACGTGCAAGCCGCCAGCACTCCGACCAATATGCCGATCAGAATAACCCTGTGTCGGGTTTTCAGTGAACAAGTGGTAAGGGCCAAAACATCCGCCATGACTGCGGTGGGACGGTCGCGGGTAGGGAAATGGTTACCGCTTCGGAAGCCAAACTCTCATTTCCAAAACGATCAACCCAGCGAAGTGAAAAGTACCAAGTATCCTCTGGAGGCGGAGGTAAAGCAATCCAAAATGTGGAACGGGCGAGTCGTTGAGTTCCCGACAATGAGGTCATTTTCTGTTTGTTTTTCTCGATTGCACCACTTCCTCTGGAAGGGAAAAACAGCCAGCCTGCGGTCAAAACCGGTTTGGTGTTGAGCAAACTTTCGTTGAATGCCTCACGTTCTGAGGATCCGTAAACATTGGCGGCATACCCCTGTGCAGTGAGGCTTTTCTGGCTTGTTGTGAATTGCCTTGGATTGCCGGGGCTTTGCCACGAAATCCGCACGGCCCCGGAAGCCAGCCGCTGCAAGAGCGGTGGGGCGGGTTGTGGGAAAAGTGCCCGTGCTTGTAGAGCCACGCTGGGTGTGCGCTCCACCAGCCCCTCCTGCGGATGCCAGATTTCCAAGGCGTAGGCTGGGGTGTGGAGATCACCCGGTTCAATGAGGAAATCCAAGCGCCATTCACGTCCGGATTTAAGCTGCGCCGCATGTTCCGGCGAAAGCTCAAGGGCGGGCTCCGGGACAGGTTCGCAGTCCAGGCAGGGGTAGGTCAGGCGGTAGGGCAGAATCCGGAAACGGAGGGGCTGGTTAGAGTTGACGGGAAGGGGGAGTTGCTCTCCCAAACTCCAAGCAAAGCGGATGGCCTCGCCACGTTGCCGCACCGAGAGCGTGTTCACCCACTTCAGTTCTGGTGGGGCCATCTGTGGCTGTGGTGGTGTTTTCAGCCCACAGGCACTCAGCAGCAGGCTCACGAGAACCCACGTCAGCCACAGGGGCCGGTCAGTACCCGACTGCCGGATCCACCTGATTGAGCAAAGGGCGTCCTTGTAAAGCACGCTGGTAGTTCTCAAGAATCGTGGGGGCCACCGAACCCGTTGGGGTCAAGCTGGCAACGTGGGGTGTGACCAACACCTTGGGATGATTCACAAAGGGATGCTCGCTCGGCAGCGGTTCGGTTTGGAAGACATCAAGGCACGCTCCAACGAGGTGCCCTTCGTCCAGCAGGGTGAGTAAATCGTCCTCCACCAGCACCGCTCCCCGACCGACGTTGATCAACACGGCGCCGGAGGGCAGTTGTTGTAGACGGTCGCGGTTCAACAGGCCAATGGTGTCCGGGGTGTTGGGCAGAATCGCAACAAGGTAGTCGCTTTGCCGCAGAAAATCTCCCAAGCCGTCCCTGCCGCAAAAACACGGAAAACCACCTCGGACTTTTTCGGAACGTCCCCAACCGTGGACCTCAAACCCGACTTTTTGCAGCAAGGCCGCAGTCGCCTGCCCCAAATGTCCCATGCCGAGGATACCCACCCGGTTTCCGGTCAGTGGCCATTCATCTCCCCAGTTCCAGCCACCCCGCGCATGGGCGTATTCCAGAAAATGGCGTTTGAACAAGAGAACCGCCGTGAGGATGTATTCGGACATTTGCACGGCCATTTTCTCATCAACCACTCTGGCGAGCGGAAGTGCTTCCGGCCATCCCCCGCCCTTGAGCAATTGATCAACTCCGGCCCCAAAGGAATGCACGGCTCGCAAGTTGGGGTACTTGTCCCAGCCGTCTTCGGGACGCTTCCAGCCCACAATGAACCCCACTTCCGCAGGGTCATGCGGTTCATGATCCAGCACCACACGCAGCGTACTGTCCAGCACGCACAACTCCTCCCGAAACGCAAGCGGCTGCATATCGTCGGGCAGCATCAGCAGTAGAATATCATTGATCTTCATGGACATCCATCATGGGGGCTACGAGGCAAAGTGCAAGCCTCTCTGCCTCTGGGCTCGGAATTTTGCCCCACTTTGTGACGAAGACCAGCCCCAGCGGGCTGTAGCAGTCGCTAGGTGCAAGTAAAAGTGAGACTTTTTGTTGAAGCGGCTGGACAACGGCCTATCATTTGTGTTGAGTGAGCGGTTTGAATTGTCCGCCCACAAGCAGAAAGGAAGCAGATGGATTCATCACAAGCCGAGGGGCTTCGCCCTGAGATTGCACAAGCACCCGGAGTTGCTCTCGAGATTCAGTGAGATTCTTGATGTCGTCGAGCAGGTGGACGGGAACTGCCGCACGGCGGACGCAGCGGAAGCCCACACGGTGGAGTCTCTCCGTGAACTGGAGAGCGGGATCCTCCACCACCAACACCCGATTGTCTGCGGAGAAGCGCCGGGAATCCCAGTCTGCGCTCTCCTTGGACGGCTCCTCAAGGATTGTTGCGGAATCACTCCGTCAGCACCAGCGTATCTTCCGGCTCCCAGCCGATCCAGAGTTTTTGCCCGGACTCGAAGGCGGCGCTGTGGCGGTGGCGATTGGGAAGGGTGGCCGAGAGCGTGACTCCGGAGTCGGTCGTGACGAAGACATGGCTTTCGCTGCCGTGGTAAGCGAAGGTTGCTACCCTCCCTGAGAAAGCGAGCAAATGGTCGGGCAGTGGAGTTTCTGAGACCAGCAACTTTTCGGGCCGGATGGCGAGGTGCAGGTTTCCGGAAGTTTCGGTGGAGCAAGGGACCGTCAATGTCCCCAATTTTTCGACTGCGACCGTGACAGTGCCCTTTCCGGACGCTTGCACGGTTCCGGAGAGCAGGTTCATCTTGCCGATGAAGTCGGCGACAAAGTAACAGTTGGGGTCTTCATAAAGCTCGGTCGGCGTGGCGATCTGCCGGACTTTTCCGTCTTCCATCACAGCAATGCGGTCGGCCATCGAGAGGGCTTCGTTCTGATCGTGGGTGACGATCACGAAGGTGATGCCCACCATCTGCTGAAGCTTGACGAGTTCAAGCTGCATCGCCTCCCTGAGTTTCGCATCAAGCGCGGAAAGCGGTTCGTCGAGCAGCAGCACACGGGGTCGTTTGACAAGCGCACGAGCCAAGGCGACGCGCTGGCGTTGTCCGCCGGAGAGTTGGTCGGGCTTGCGAGTTTCGTAGCCCTCCAGATGCACGAGGGCCAGCACCTCACGTACCCGCTTCCGGATTTCCGCTTTTGGCGTACCTGTGACCTTGAGTCCGTAGCCGGCATTGTCGAACACAGACATGTGCGGGAAGACCGCGTAGGACTGGAAGACCATGTTGACCGGACGCTTGTTCGGTGCCACCCCGCCCATCTCCTGTCCGTCAATCAGCAGGTTTCCGGAGGTTGGAATCTCGAAACCCGCGAGCATCCGCAGCAGCGTGGTCTTTCCGCATCCGGACGGGCCGAGCAGCGCGAAAAACTCGCCCTCACGGATTTCCAGCGAAACGTCGTCCACCGCTGTGACCTGCGCTCCAAAGCGTTTCACGATGTTGCGGATTTGGATGATTGACGGTGCTGCGCTCATGCGGGTTCTGGGGTGCCGCTTTGACTGCGGTTCTGCATCCAGAGGGCGAGGGTGGTGAGGAGCAAAGTGATGACGATAAGGGCGGTCGAGGCGGCGTTGACTTCCGGGGTCACGGAGAAACGCACCATCGAATAAACCTTGACCGGGAAGGTCACGGTGTCCGGCCCCGAGGTGAAGAAGGTGATGACGAAATCATCAAGCGAAAGCGTGAACGCCAACAGCGCCCCGGCAACCAGCCCCGGACGCATGTGCGGGATCAGCACATCCCGGAAAGTCTGCCACTCGCTGGCTCCAAGGTCACGGGCAGCTTCTTCAAGTTCTCGGTTGAAACTCGCCAGCCGCGCCCGCACCACGACTGCCACGAAGGGGAAACTGAAGGAGATGTGCGCGATGGTGATGGCCCCAAGGTTGAGCGGCCACGGCAATCCGGAAGGCCAACCGCTGCGGGCGAAAAACGCCAGCATCGCCACCCCCATGCAGATTTCCGGAATCACAATCGGCAGCGACGCCACCCCCTCGTAGACGCTCTTGAGCGGAAACCGAAAACGCCAGAGCAACACCGCAACCAGTGCCCCCAACACGGTGCTGATGAGTGTGCTGACGAAGGCGATGGTGAGCGAGTTCGTGAACGCCTCAAAGAGCGAGTCGTTGTTCCACGCCTTCTCGTAGTACTTGAAGGTGAAGCCGCGCCAGACGATGTTGCGGCGGCTGTTGTTGAAGCTGAAGGCGACGAGTGTGACGATGGGAGCGTAGAGGAAGACAAACACGCCCAGCAGCGTGAGTCGCATCCACCAACGGCGGGCGTAATCGAGTGGAGCGATGGGATTCTTCATAACGAGAGCGTGACTCAGTTCGGGCGACTCTAGCACCCTCCGCAAGGCAGGGCAAGGGTTTATTTGGTTGTGGTTGGAAATGGATGAATTCGGTTTCATACAGGCAGTGTATTTCATCTTCGACGAACGAAAAAGAAAAAGTGCTTGAGTTGAAGGACTGGACTTCCGGATGGGTTCGGATAATTCTGTTTTGTTGACTGCTTAACACTACGCTTCGAATTTCATGAGTCTTGAAACTTTGCTTGCCGCTTGGCCTCTGCTCCTGTTGCTGTCAGGAATTTTTTTTCTGGCGGGCACCGTCAAGGGCACATTGGGCATTGGGCTGCCGACGGCAGCGATCACGCTGATGACCCTCTTCCTCGATCCAAAACTGGCGCTGCCCCTCGTTGTGTTGCCCCTCGTGATCACCAATCTCCAGCAGTTCCTGTCGATGCCGGAGTGGGGGCAGGTTCTGCGCCGTTACTGGCGGGTTGCCCTCACCTTGCCAACCACCCTTTTCGTGACCACCCTGTTCACTACACAGCTGGATTCCAACCAAATCCAGCTAGTGATTGGACTCAGCATCTGCACCTTCTGTGTCACCACTTACACGATGCCCAATCCCAACATTCCACAACGCTGGGACGGCGTTGCCCAACTCCTTGCCGGATCGGTCTCTGGAATTTTGGGCGGACTCACCTCGATCTGGTCTCCGCCGATGCTGGTGTACTTGATCTCCAAGCGTGTGAAGAAAGATGAGTTCATCACTGCGACCGGAATCCTGCTCTTCTCCGGGTGCCTGCCCTTGGCGTTGGGCTTTACGCTCAACGGACTGCTGACACTAGAGGTGGCCACGCAGTCGTTGGCAATGGTGTTGCCCACGATGCTTGGCTTCTGGGTGGGCGCTCGCTTGCGGAAACACCTCTCGGGTCCACTTTTCCGGAATGTCGTGCTGGCGGCTTTCTTTGTCGCGGGCATCCGCATGGTGGCATCCGCAGTGATGAGTTGACCCACATCGTTCACAAACCTTTCTGATTCCCTGAATTCTGGTAGGCTGTTGAGTTTAGACCAGCCAGTAGATCAGAGTTTCGGCTCGTCAGCAGCAGGTGCACATCCTGCCGCACTCCTTTGTCATCGAACATTGCACGATCATATATTAATGTTGGAATCAATCCGCAGTGCTGCCGTTCAGCGTTTGGGCCACAAATTTTTCTACGGTTGGGTCATCCTCTGCGTGGCCATGTTGGGGATGTTCGGAACAGGCCCTGCGCAATCCCACCTGATCGGGATATTTTTCGACCCCATTTCGTTGGAACTCGGCCTGCCACGGACCTCCATCGCTGCAGCTTATGGAAGTGCAACCCTGATGGCTGCGTTGCTGTTGCCTCAGGTGGGCAAGTTGATCGACCGCTGGGGTCCAGCGAGTTTGCTGTGGGTGCTGGCTACCGGATTAGGATTGATGGCAATGGTCTTCAGTCTGGTTTCGAACTGGGTGCTTTTGGCGGTGGCTTTTGGTTGTCTGCGGTTTTTGGGACAAGGAGCAATGATGCTCACCTGTGTAAACATGGTCTCGCAGTGGTTCGACCGCAAACGTGGTTTTGCCTTGGGTTTGATGTCACTGGGATTTCCGATTTCAATGGCGGTGCACCCGCCGTTGGCGCAGTGGTTGATCGGACAAGTCGGCTGGCGGCAAGCTTGGATTTGGTTTGGCCTCATCACATGGGTGCTGATTGTTCCTCCCGCCCTGATGCTGCTCTACAGCAAACCGGAGGAAATCAACCTGCGTCCGGATGGATTGCTTCTGGAAGATGATCCATCTGCATCAGCGGGGATCACCGGATTGACGCTCTCTCAAGCTCTGCGGACTCCAGCGTTTTACATCATTTGCACAGGCCTGTTTTTTCTCGCAGGGCTGGTGACTTCGTTGCATGTCGAAAACAAGGGCATCCTCAGCCAGCATGGTCTGGAACCGCAAACCGCAACTTTGATGTTCACGGTTTCTGGAATTATGGCGGCACTCACAATGCCGATCATCGGGCGCATGCTTGACCGCTTCCCAACCCACTTGATGTTTTCTGGAGGCTTGCTGGTGATGAGCATGTCGCTGCTCTCTGTGACCTTTGTGAGCGACCTTGCTGGCGCCATCGTGTACGCGTTGATTTTTGGTCTCAACAATGGTGTGACTATGACCTACTTCGCGTTTTTCTGGCCGCGCTACTTTGGACGCAAGCACTTGGGCAGTATTCAGGGGATAGGGCAGATGATTGGCGTTGTAGGAGCGTCGCTAGGACCACTGCCTTTGGCCATGTCACTGGATTATCTTGGCAACTATGACCCCGCCTTGCGTGTCCTCGCGGTGTTTCCGGCAATCTGTGCGATAGCTGCGTTGTTTCTCAAACCTCCTGCGTTGGAGGACACCGCATGATGCGAGCTTGTGTTTTGCTGAAGCCACTACAAACTGAAGGATATTGAAGCAATCCGGATGTTTTTGAATGCCAACCTACAACGCACTTGCCGCACTGCCCGGAGGGGAACCCGGCCCGTGGGGAACTCCCGTTCCGATCACCTACACTCAGCGTGATGTGTTGCTCTACGCCATTGGAATCGGCAGCACCGATTTGCGCTTTGTCCACGAGGACCATCCGCAGTTCGCAGTGTTTCCGACTTTCCCGATTCGCTGGGGTGGAAAGGGGGTGCCCGTAAATCCTGAATTGATTCCGGACTCTTCAGGCCCCATGGATTTGGATGCCGAACGCTCCCTCGAAATCCTGCAGTTCTTGCCCACCGAGGGCACAGTTTCCGTGAAATCCCGACTGCTGGCCGCGCATCCGCGAGGCACTGGAAACGCGCTCGTCGAGTTCGAGTCGCTGGTTTCCGACCCGGAAGGGCAGGTGTGCGCCCGCATGATCAACGGAGCCTTTCGCCGAGGCGTGAACGCTTTGGGGGACATCGAAGCCTTTGTAGGCTCCGGAACCTCCGCATCCGAAAAAACCATGCCGCCCGAACGCGCACCAGATGTGGTGCAGGAAATGGACATCCCCGGCAATCAGGCGATGCTTTACCGACTTTCTGGAGACTATAACCCCCTCCACATCGCCCCGGACGCGGCCCGCTCCGGAGGCTTTGACGCCCCGATCCTGCACGGACTCTGCACCTACGGGTTCTGCGGGCAACTACTGCTGAACGCCTTGTGCAAAAACGAAGTCGTCTGCTTCAAAAAACTGCGAGTGCGCTTTTCGGCTCCGGTGTTTCCGGGGGAAACCTTGCGGGTAGAGGCATGGAACACCACGCCCGGACGTGCCGTCTTCCGAGCCAGTGTGGGCGAGCGGGTGGTGATCTCCCATGCGTATTTTGAATACGCAACCCATTCCTGATCCGTCATGGGGTCAGCCCAATTGCGCTAAATCCGCACTCATTCGCTCTGAGTCGCAAACACATCAAAACCCTTGGCGTACTCAAAGTAGAGTTGGTAGGCCAGTTTGCAGATGGGACCGATTTCCAATGTGCGATCCTCCAGTTGCACCACGGGCTGCACTTTCGCAAAATTTCCAGTGGAGAAAATCTCATCGGCGTTGCACAAATCACTTTCGGTCAGGGTGGTTTCCTCAACAGCAATCCCGTTTTCCCGGAGCAAACACGCCACGCGGTAGCGCGTCACACCCGCGAGAAAGGTGCCGGTGAGCGCCGGAGTGCTTGCCACATTGTCCTTCACCATCCACAGGTTGGCGGTAGCAAGCTCGGCGATGTTGCCGTTGGCGTCCTTGACAACCGCGTTGTCAAAGCCCAACTCAAGCGCTTCCCGCAGTGCCCGTGACGAGTTTGGATAAAGCGCTCCGGCCTTGGCGTTGGTCAAGGCCATGTCCTGCGCAGGGCGTCGCCATGCAGAGAAACGTATCTTGATTCCGTCAAATTCTGGAAGTGGAGCATCGTAAACCGACAAGCAAAATTCGGTGCTCTCAGGTTCTGGAACCACGAACCCGCCACGGGCGAAGAACATGGGGCGGATGTACAACTCGGTGGTTTTGGGCAGCTTCCGGATGCCTTCCACGCACAAGCGTTCCACCTCCGTTTCAGTTTCCTTGGGTGCCAAGCCCATGCTGCAGGCTGATTTGAAGAGCCGGGCGACATGCAGGCCTAGGTCCGGAGCAAGCCCCTGAAACACCCGTGCGCCGTCAAAGACAGAGGAGCCTAACCAAAAGGAATGATCGGTGGGGCCGATGAGTTTGGGGCATTCCTCAAACCACTGGTTGTCGTAAAAATAAACGCCTGCCATTACAGCTCACTTTGCTTGGAGTTGCCGAAAATCAAAAAGATGCTCATGGGTTTCATCACAAAAACTGGAGGAGTCCACAGGATTCACAGGAACAGTGATGGTCGGGGTGAGAGGAGATGAGCATTTTTTAGTTAGAACTCTTTTGATCTTATCCATCTAACTGATATTCAAAAACAATTTTCAATCCCTTTTCGTGGGTTAGAACCCAAGGTCGGTGAAAAGTGTGACTGCATCGTCCACTCTAAATTTAATTCTCCCACAATGTGGTGACCTGCTCAAGACAACTGTTAGACTCTCCTCTCCCTATCAATCATCCCTTTCTCCCAATCGGTAATCCAACTTCACTTCCCCAAATCACTCTCTCCCCTCTCTGAATCCTTCTCTGTTTCGTTGCTGTAACTGCGACGGATTTGTTTCTGAGTCATGGTGTCTCCTCTTCATAAAGGAAAAAACACCTTAACTCATTGTCTCAAAAATGTGGGCAGCACCACACTTTTCGGTAACCCCACGGTCGAGTTTTTCCTCGCCAGGCATTGTGGACCAGCCTTGCTCCTTTTCAGGAGCTTGTCACAATGTCAAACCCAAGCAGCCGCAGTCAGTCTCACAGGCACTGACCGTATCGCGGCCCGGCACAGCAACAGGCGGAGATAGATTTTGTCGGCATTAGACACCAACCGTCTCTGCCGCTGCGACTGATTCACAACAGCAATGTCCTCCACAGGTGGACGACAGACAAGAAGAAAGACGGAGTTCCCATGACTGAAACCAAGGAGATGTCCTCCGGCGGCTATCGCTTCATGCCAGGGGTTTTCCAGTATTCCGGCGGTGTTGGTGCCATGCCCGGCCATGCCCTTGAACGGGTGCGGTTTTCAAAGC
>CAJWCD010000063.1:0-20417 GCA_913020725.1 uncultured Pseudomonadota bacterium | reverse complement strand
GACTCAAACAACCCTCCTTGAGACCTGAATAGTTACCTCCAAGCTGCCTTCAGTGGCGCAGACCCACGCTTGACTCTGAATATCTGAGCACTCAAACACTTCAATTTAAGACCTGAATAGTTACCTGATTTGTGCAATCAGTATAGATAATCCTGTCAATTGGCCGAAATTGGTGCCACTGGCATTTTTTGCTGGTAAACTACTTCAAACGCAGTTGCCGCTCTTAACACATTTACATCGTCAAATTGACGACCAATGACTTGCAGACCAATTGGCAGTTTTGCTGCTGTGAAGCCGCAAGGTATCGAATACGCTGGTTGCCGAGTAAGGTTGAAAGGATACCAAAAAGCCACCCATTCAGGCCACCAGCCATAGACAGAGTTTTCTGGAATCTCCAAACCAATATTAAAAGCTGTAATTGGAAGTGTAGGTGTCAAAAGTAGATCGAATTTATCGTGGAATTGATTTGCTCGCATTGCGTCCTTTGAAGTCTGTGGATTCGACCGGCTTACCAATCTCGTGTGTGACCAGCCTCCTTCGGACAAAATAAAAAAAGCCCTGCTAGAGGCCAACGTGAACATTATCATTGCCGATCAAGCATAGGCCACAAAGCAAGCGCCTCTTTTTCCATCCATCCCAAGTATACCCACGAGAACCATAAATAATTTCGCCTAGTTCAAATTTTAATTGCCCATTCAGGCATTTTATGATACCGTTCAGGCATGAATATTCAACATCGGCAGAAGAAATCAAAAGCGTATGATGCTGAAACGGACCGCGGATTCAATTCGTTGCTTGCGAATGTTGATATCGCAGTCATCGGAGGTGGCGTTGTCGGCTGTGCCGTCGCACGTCGGGTGGCATTAGCAGGAGCCTCAGTTGTGCTGCTTGAGAAAGCGTCGGATATTCTAAGCGGTGCCAGTAAGGGCAACAGCGCCATTCTCCACACCGGATTTGATGCACCCGAAGGTTCTTTAGAATTGGAATGTGTCCGGAAGTGTTATGATGAATATCTTAAAATCCGCAAAAGCCTCAATCTTCCATTGCTTAAAACTGGTGCATTGGTTGCCGCATGGACGGTAGAGGAAGAAGAAAAACTTGCAGGGATTTTGGAGAAGGCGCGAAACAACGGCATTGAGGATTTGCGTTTATTGAGTCAATCCGAAGCCCTCAACTTGGAACCCAATCTTTCTGGAACTATCCGGGCCGCCGTTCTGGTTCCACGTGAGTTTGTGATTGATCCGTGGTCTGCTCCGCTGGCTTATTTGACTCAAGCAGTTGCCAATGGAGGGCAGGCGATTTTTAATGCGGAAATTACAGGCGGTGAGTTTTCAGCAAACCATTGGTTGCTGCAAACCAAGCGTGGAACAATCAAAGCTAAGTACGTCATCAATTGCGCCGGACTCTATGGGGATCATTTAGATGATGCGATTTTAGGAAAAAGCGAATTCACGATCAAGCCGCGCAAAGGGCAGTTCGTTGTGTTTGATAAGGCGGCGAGTTCCTTGATTCGATCAATTATTTTGCCTGTGCCAACCGAACGCACAAAAGGGATTGTGATTTTTCCAACCATTTTTGGAAACCTTGCCGTCGGGCCAACTGCAGAAGAACAGGAAAGCAGAACCGATGCTTCCGTTGACAAAACAAATTTGGAAGCACTTCATGCTCAGGCTGTCAAAAAAATCCCTGCACTCGCCAATGTTCCAGTCACGGCAACTTACGCCGGAATTCGACCTGCCACCGAAAAAAAAGAATACCGGATTTTCAAAGATTTTGACCGGAACTGGATCACACTCGGCGGAATCCGTTCCACCGGACTGACCGCTGCTCTTGGTCTCGCCCGTCACGTTTACAATCTGCTTGAAAAGCAAGGGGCTGAGTTTGAATCCCTCGACAACCCTGTTGTGCCATGTGTTCCCAATCTTGCAGAATATTCAGACCCAGACTTTCCAGTTCCGCGTGACTGGCAAATTTCTGGATATGGTGAAATTGTTTGTCATTGTGAAATGGTAACGCAACGAGAAATATGCTCTGCGCTCGAAAGCATTGTTCCGGCAGGAAATTTTGAGGGTTTAAAACGGCGCACGCGTGCAACCATGGGGCGCTGCCAAGGCTTCTATTGCTCCGCTCGACTTGCCGAACTGACCGCAGGGAAATTTGCAGAGCCTCTTGCCGTTGTAACATGCCATGACTGATACGGAAAAAATCGAAAATTGTGATGTCGCAATTATCGGTTCCGGACCGTCCGGACTTGCGGCGGCAACCCTGTTGAAGCAATCAGGGATTCAGCAGGTCGTCGTCTTGGAGCGCGAGTCTGAAGCCGGTGGCATCCCGCGACATTGTGGACATCCTCCTTTTGGAATCCGCGAATTTCAACGAGTGTTGACCGGTCCGAAGTATGCAAAAAAAAATGTGGAAACAGCACAAAATGCCGGAGTAAACATCGCACTTAAAACCACGGTGACAATGCTAGGAACTGGGGGAAAACTCAGCATCGTCTCACCTGAAGGCGCAAAGGTATTGATCGCAAAACGTATTCTGCTCGCCACAGGAACCCGGGAAACTCCCCGCTCGGCCCGCATGGTTTCCGGAAGCCGAGCTTTGGGTATTTGCACCACCGGGGCACTCCAGTCGATGGTTTATCTGAAAAACCAGATTCCGTTCCGCCGTCCGGTCGTGATTGGCACTGAAATTGTGAGTTTTTCCGCACTTCTCACTTGCCGGAATGCGGGCATTAAGCCCGTTGCGATGTTGGAAGAAAAACGGCGTCCGCATGTGCGTTGGCCGATTTATGAACTGACACGCTGGTTTGGTGTGCCGTTATTATTGCAAACAGGAATCGTCAATATTTTAGGAAACGAGCGTGTGGAGGCGGTTCAAATTTCTGATGAAAACGGAAAGGTTCGTGAAATTGTTTGTGATGGCGTTTTGTTCACAGGGCAATACACTCCGGAATCCAGCTTGGTGCGAGTCAGTCATCTTGAGTTTGATCCGGAAACAAACAGTCCGGTAGTTGATGAGTTTGGACGCTGTTCTGATCCGACCTATTATGCAGCGGGGAATGTTGTGCAAGCTTCTCGCAATCAAGCAAAAGTTCCAATTTTTTATACTGCCGAAAATTTTCCAAATCCGGTGGACGATGCAGGTCAGTGCTGGAGTCAAGGTCGAACCACAGCAAAAAACATCGCCAAAGATTTAAGTGGAAGTCTTCCGTAATCATCCAATAGATTTATCACCCGACAAACTTCCCCCTTTGAGAAAAAGGAGGAGGTTCTGATTTTCTGTTATTTGAGGACAAATCTAATTCATTGATAAGCTTAAAAATGAAACTTGGCGCGATCGATCAAGGAACAACCAGTTCCCGTGCTTTAATATTGTGCGGCGGAAAAGCCGAAGTTGGTGCCACGTTCACGCATCAGCAGGTTTATCCACATTCAGGTTGGGTAGAACACGATCCGCAGGAATTACTGAAAAATGTACTGGCTTGCGCCACTGCGCTGGAAAGTGTTGATGCACTGGGAATTGATAATCAGGGCGAAAGTTGTTTGGCTTGGGATCGCAAAACCGGCGCACCGATCAGCCCAGTCATCGTCTGGCAGGACAATCGCACTACAGATGTAACGGAAAAACTGAAAACAGAAGGCCACGAAGAACGTGTGAAAACCTTGTCCGGACTTCCCTTAGACCCATATTTTTCTGCTTCTAAGTTGGCGTGGATTTTGGAAAATATTTCCGCTGCAAAAAAACTTTTTCGGGAAAAACGTTTAGCACTTGGAACCACGGATGCTTTTTTTCTGCAACATCTGGTTGGTAGGTGCGTGACAGATGTGACGACCGCTTCGCGAACCTCGTTGATGAATTTGCAAACACTGGAGTGGGATCCTGAGCTTTGTGAATTGTTCGGCGTCCCAATCGAAGCGTTGCCGCAGATTCTGGCGACTCAATCCGAGTTTGGCGAGGTGAAAGTGAAAGGCCGCAAGATACCGCTTCGTGCCAGCGTGGTTGATCAGCAGGCGGCGCTTTACGGTCATGGTTGCCGCGAGCCGGGCGACGCGAAAGTAACGCTCGGTACGGGTGCGTTTGCGCTGGCCATCAGCGGAGATGCTCCAGAAATGAATAATCCGCATGGGTTGTTGCCGACAGTGGCATGGTGTTTGGAAAATGAAGCTCCGGTTTTTGCTTTGGACGGCGGAGTTTATAATGCGGCTTCGGCGGTGAATTGGGCGCGATCGTTGGGGCTTTTTTCCGAATACCACGAAATCGACTCGTTTGAAAAACCTCCGGCCATTGAACAAGGTTTGATTTTTATTCCGGCACTTTCCGGACTGGCCTGCCCCCACTGGCGACGCGATGCACGGGCTAGTTTTGAAGGACTCTCGCTAGATACCAAACCGTTGGACATGGTTCAGGCTATTTTGGAGGGCGTGGCCCTATGCATTACCGAAGTAATTCTGGCAATGGATAAATGTGTTTCAATTGGCGAAGAACTTACAATTGACGGCGGCTTGTCCAACAATGACTACATCTGCCAATTTCTAGCCGATGTTCTGGGACGAAAAATCCGAGTGACCAATCTTCCTGAATTGACCGCCATCGGATGCGCGCAAATGGCCGGAGTTGGTTTGGAAGAAATTTACATTTCCGGGAATGATGGGAAGCTTTTCTCTCCAAAAGGGAAAATCCGTCACGACTGGATTGAACAATTTTCCCAATCGGTAGTACGCACTCATTGAATTTTGCATAAGCGGTGGTAGAGTTTTTCGCTTATCCAAGATTCATGTGGCTCACGTCAACTCTCCTTGCAGCGCTCCATCTTGCACGATCACCTTGCCGTCGAGAGTGATTGTGCAGCCGCGCAGGGGGAGGTCGAAGTGGCCCTGCGTGTGGCGTCCGGCAAACTCGTTGGCGCCGGTGGAGTAGAGAAAATTTCCCGCAAAGGCCCGCAGTTCGGTGCCGTTGAAGTCGCGTTGGTCGTACATCGCCAAGCTCTCGTAACGGGCGTTGGGGTTCATGCCCCAACCGACGTGCGAGACGGCATACGCCTCACGGTCGCCCCAAGCGGCGTAGTAGCGGCGCATCAGTTCCGCATCGGTGCCTTCGCCTTCGATAGCCTCGACAAAGTCATCCTCGATCCGTAGCGTGACCGGACGTTCGAGGTAGCGTTTGAAGGTGAGATTCGCATCGCCTGCGTCAAGCACGAGCGTGCCGTTGACAGAATGCGCTTTGGGGAAGATCACCACCAAGCCGCCCGGCCAGTGGCTGACGGTTCCGGGACGAGCGGTGAAGCCCCAGACTCCAGAAACCGGGGCGTCCGTGAGGTTGATCGTCAGGTCGGTTCCGGCGGCAGAGGTGACGCGCATTTCGGACGCAGCCTTGGCGCGTTTAGCGGCGAGTTTCACTTTCGCCTGAAGTTCCGGGGTCGGCACGGTGCGCTCCAGCGCCTCCGGGTGTTCGTTGCTGACCATCAACATCCGCGCGCCGCCCTTGAGGATGTCCGGAAGTTCCGGGGCGTGTAGCAGCCCCTCCACCGTGCAGTCCACCACGAGCGTGCTGGAGGCGAGCGCTTGCACGACCGGACCGATGCCCTGAAGCGCGTCGGACGCACCCGTGGAGCGCACGGGAACCGGCGCGGTCTGCCGAGGCGTGGGCATGGTGATCCGGAAAACGCGGGTGCCCAACTGGTGTAGCGCGAGTTCCGCGAGGTGGACGTTCAACGGGCGAGATTGTGTTTCCGCCAGCAGCGCGACCACGTCGCCTTCGCCGACTCCGCAGTTGCGAAACACCTCTATAAAGACGTCAATCCACTTTCCTTCAATGCGATCTTGCAGCATGTCTCAGTCGTCGGTTTCGCCTTTTTCGTAGAGCGTTTCGCGCCCCAGCCGATCCAAGCAGATTTCCGCCGTCCACGGCAGCATGAGCGCCCCGCAGCGACTGTCGCGGTAGAGGCGTTCGAGCGGGAGCGATTTGAGCATGGAGTGCCCCCCGCAGGTGCGGATGGCCAACTGGCACATCTCGTTCGCGTTTTCCATCACAGTGTACTGCGTCGCGTAGGCCCGCAAGCGTGACTCCTTGCTGGGGTCCACCTGCGCCTCGCTCATCGTCTGGAACCAGAGCGACTTGGACTGCTCCAGCATGATCCGCATTTGCGCAACCGCAACCTGTTTGACCCCGTGCATCCGTCGTTTGATCGGTGGGGCTTCCGGAACCTCTCCGCGCAGGTACTTGACCATGAAATCAAACGCGCCCTGCATGATTCCCAGGTAGGTCGGCGTCAGCGTGGTGAACATGTGCGGCCAGCGCACGGCGGCTTGGTGGTAGATTCCGGGAGGCATCAACTGCGCCTCCTGCAGAATGAAGACGTCCTCGAAAATCAAGGTGCGCGAAACCGTGCCGCGCATTCCCAGCGGATCCCAGTCACCCACGACGGAGACCCCCTCGACATCAGCAGGCACCGCAAGGTAAAGCGTGTCCCGTACACTGGCCTCGGCCTTGTCCTCGGTGGCAAGCACGCCGTAGTAGTGGGCGTGTCCGGAGAGTGACGCGAAGACCTTTTTGCCGTTGATGAGCCAGCCGCCGTCCATCCTGCGGGCCGAGGTGCCAAAGGGCATTTTCCCAGCGGCGGCGGCGTTGCCTTCGGAGAAGGGTTGCGAGTAGATTTTCCCTTGGTTGAGGATGCGGTCGTAGTGCAGGGCGCGGTGCTGGTGGTGGCTTTCGCGTTCCGCGTCTGTGAGATCGAGATCGTTGGTCAGGTCACCGCTCCAGAGCGTGGAGCTGATGTGCATGTTAAAGGTCAGCGCGGTCGCCCCGCAGTAGCGTCCTATTTCGGCGGCAACCAACGCATAGGTCTTGAGGTCTGCGCCAATCCCGCCCTCGGATTTCGGAATGCACAGCCCAAGGAATCCGGCGGCGTCAAGATCGTGGTAATTCTCGGTGGGGAAAATCGCCTCACGGTCCCAAAGTTCGGCCCGTCCGGCAAACTTCGACTGTCCCAACTCGCGGGCCTGTGCGGTGAGTTGGACCTGTTCCGGAGTCAATTGCCACGATTCCGGGTCAAAAATGGGGGCATCGCCCGATGATTCGGAAAGAAGGTTGGGGTCCGGCATGAAAATCTCCAAGCATCACCGTATCGAAAAGGGCCGTCTCAGACCTGTGGGAAAATGCTGAGTCATCCTAGACCTCGGCCTCTGGAAAGGCAAGAAGATTTTAGGCTTAAAATATCGGCAGTGCTTTGGTTGTCAATGACAAACTTCCTTCTGTCATTCCGGGCAGAGCGTAGCGGAGACCCGGAACCCACGCTGGTTGCTGGAAAGCATGAATGCCCAAGGCTTGACTCCCCACGAACCGGGTGGTAGCTTGCGGAACAATCAGTAGCCAATCCAAACGACACGGGAGGGCGATGCAACACACGGCAATCAGAATCATTCTCGTCTTGGGAATGATGATTGCGGGTTTCGTCCAAGCAGAGGAATTGCCCCATGGGGAGCGCATCCTTGCCTTCGACAGCGTGATCGAGGTGCAAGAAAACGCCTCCCTGACTGTGACCGAAACAATCACTGTGGTTGCCCGCCAAGTCCGCATCAAGCGGGGCATCTACCGTGAGTTGCATTCCGATATTGATTTTGAGGTTCTTGAGGTGTTGCGTGACGGGGTTGAGGAACCCTATCGCATCGAAGACAACCGCATCTACATCGGGGAAGGCCCACCCTTCCTCACTCCCGGAAAATACACCTACACTCTGCGCTACCAAGTGGACAACCACTTGTTGTTCAGCGAAGATGCCGACGAGTTGCAGTGGGACGTGACGGGACGCTGGCCGTTTCTGATTGACCGGATCACGGCACGGGTGGTGGTTCCGCCCGACGCGGAACTACACCTGCTCGACTCCGGAGACAACAGGAGGACCATTAGACCTTATTGGTATCAACGGTCGAAGTCATTCCCTGCACTCAACGAAACCTTTGCGATCCCTTCAAACCGCTGGTGGCAGGAAAACAGTGAGCAGGCCAGAGTCGGGATTTACAACGACAAGTACGTCATCAAGTTTTATGAGAACTCCGGCTACAAAACGTATTTCGCCACCCAGCCCACGGGTTCATGCGAAGCCTGCGAACTGTCGGCAGAAACCGAAAAAATCAGCGGGGGTGAGGGTTGGGGATACGGACTGCGTTTGGGCGGAAACAAGGAAAATTCCATCCGGTTTCTCATCAGCGGCAAGGGCAACTATGCCATCCTCAAAGGGCTGGAGAACTCGGTTTTCCAGAACCAAGCCGGGAAGTGGGCGTTCTCTCCACACATTCACACGGGGAATCAAGAGAACCACTTGAAGATCGAGCAGCGTGAAGAGAACCTCAGCTTTTGGGTCAATGGCGAGTTGCTGGAAAGTATCGAGGAGTCGCCCCACTTCCGTAGCCGCAGGGTCGGTTTCGTGGTTCACTCCAACGGCGAAAGCGCAACCGAGATCCGTTTCGACAACTTGCGCTACGCCAAAACGGAGGAAGTGCAGGCTTCGGACTCCGCCGCCGAGGAATCTCCGCTGTTCTTTGAAATCGCGGCTCCGACCTTCGCCAACACGAGCTTCCAAATCTTTGTGAAGTGGGCGCCGGGCTATGTGGAGCGGGGTTGGCGGGGTTGGCTGGCCTCGGCGGATCACCATTGGCAGGACTGGTGGGCTTCTGTGGAACTTCCGAATTGGTGGCCGGATTTTGGTTTTCTGGATAACTGGTTGCCCGATACCTCACCCCCTAAGTTACCCACATTTGATCGGCAGACCAATGCGCTGATCCTCGCCGGGGTGGCAAGCAGTGTGGCGGCGTTCTATTCGCTGGTTTGGCTATTCTGGTTGCGTGAGCCTCCCAGAGGCTTGCCCCGATCAAGAACCACCCCTCCGGATGGGATTTCTCCCGCCGCCGCGCACTACCTCGCCAACAAGGGATATGACGACCTCACCTTGGTTTGTGCCTTGGTCAGCCTCGCCAGCAAGGAGTTTCTGAAAATCCAGTGCCTTGGACCCAAGACTGCGTATTCTGCGGATTACCTCTGGAATGTCCGCAAGCAGGACGATGCCTCTGACAAGGGGTTGTCTGCTGATGAGAAAGCCGTATCCGAGCAGCTTTTCAACCATGAGTCCACCGTGACGCTTTCCCAAGACAACCGGGAACACCTCAAACAGGTGAGTTCCGAGCATTTGGAACAGCTTCAGGCAGAGTTGGACGAGTCCCATGTCCAGTATCATTTTCGGCTCTTCTTACTGGCAATGGCGCTTTATCTGGTTGTCATTTCCGGAGCCGTGTGGTGGCTGCACGGTGGTGGGATGTCTGCTGAATTCTTTGGGCCTCTTGTCTTTGGGTTTGTGGGAATGGAGTTGCTTTTCAATGGGGTTTCCAAACTGACCAGTCGCTCAAAAATCCATGTTGGTGAGGTTATTGTGACCCTGATTTTTCTGGCTTTTAGCGGGGTTACGCTCTTCTTGGTTTGGAAATTCCTCAGTCCGGAGGTGCTGGTCTTCATGCTCGTGCTACGGTTGCTGAACCGCTGGTTTTGCGGGAAGATCCAGCCCTACACGGTTGAGGGGCGCAAGGTGATGGACCAGTTGGAAGGCTTTCGGGAGCATCTGCTGCAAAAGCAACCCAAGGCCGTGCCATCGTTTTCCGGAACCCGTGTGAGACGCTCGGCTTCAGAAGAATGGTTACCCTATACGATTGCCTTGGGCATTGAGAAGAAATGGAAAGACGCCGCTGACAATTTGCCTTCCACTCCGGATTGGCTGGAGGGGGTTGACTTGACAGACCCTCTTTCACCTAATCCATTCATTGCCAATTTTGGAGCCACCCTCAGCGTAGCCGTCGCTGCGGCCACGCTCACGCCCTCAAGTGGTCACGGTGGTCACGGTGGAGGCGGCGGAGGTGGCGGAGGTGGCGGAGGTGGTGGTGGTGGCCACTGACCAAACCCGGAAATCCTCAGCGTCCCTGAAAATTCGGCTTCCGCTTTTCCAGAAACGCCTGCCGCCCCTCGACATAATCCTCACTGCCGAAGCAGCGTTCCACCAGGGTTTGGCATCCGTCCAGATCGCGTGAGTCCGGATCCTTGCCCAACTCCACGAAAATCTTCTTCATCGCTGCAATCGTCAACGGGGCGTTGTCCGCGATGGTCGTGGCGTAGTCGCTCACATACGACGCCAGTTCGGCTTCCGGAACAATGCGGTTCACCAAGCCCATGACTTCGGCTTCTTGAGAACTGAAGCGGCGTCCGGTGAAGGTGATTTCCCGCGCAAAGGCCGGACCCACAATTTCAGCGAGGCGTCGGATACCGCCAAAGCCGTAACCCACACTAAGTTTGGCGGCAGGCAGCCCGAATTGAGAGGCTACCGTACAAATCCGCAGATCGCAGCACAATGCGAGCGCGAGACCGCCGCCCATGCAAAAGCCCTGAATCTGCGCGATGGTCGGCTTCGGACAGGTGCTCAGCAAGTCGGAGGTGGCTCCAGTGGCTTTGTTGTAGCGTTGCGTGTCCTCCACGGTAGCACGTTCGGTAGCGAACTTGGAAATGTCCGCACCGGACACAAACGCCTTGCCCCCGGCTCCGGAAAGCACAATCACGCGAATTTCCGGATCGTCAATGAAATCCTGAAGCACCTCCTTGGCGGTTTGCCACATCGCCAGCGACATGGCGTTGCGGCGTTCCGGATTATTGAAAATGATGCGCCCGATGCGCTCGTTTTTCTCGGAGAGAATTTTGTTGATGTCTGGAGTCACGAGACCTCGTCGAGTTGCGTTCTGAAAGATTCTTGAAATAATGAATGATACGGGTGAAAAATTGTACCTTTGCTGTCATGCCCGTGCAGGCAGGCATCCACACTCAACCCACGTTTCGAAATCATACCCTCTTTCTGGTTCCAGAATTCCCGCAGCCGCCTCCATGGAGTGGCCATTCTCCTCGTGGGCGTTGCCGGGGGCTGGCTGGTGATGCGCTTTGGGGTGCCTGCGGGCCTGTTCATGGGCGGCATGGTGTTCAGCAGCATGTACCGGATGCTCTCCACCGTCAAGATTGCAGGAATCAACACATTTCACAAGATGGGGCAAATCCTCATCGCCATCGTCATCGGCACCTCTTTCCAGCAGGAGGTGCTGGAACCGTTGAAACTTGCCCTGCTTCCCGTCTTGGTGCAAATCATCGTGCTGGTGACGACCGGGTTCTTGCTGGGGATACTGCTTTCAAAATGGACCGCGTTGGATCGTGCCACCTCAATCTTGAGTTCATTGCCTGGAGGGTTGCCGGTGATGGTGGGTTTGGCGGCTGATTTGAACCTCAAGGTTCACGTTGTCGCCGTCATTCACTTTTTCCGGCTGACAGTGATCGTCTTCACCATGCCGACGTTGATCACGATTGTCACCCCCTTTGCGCTTGGCGCCGGGGGAGGCATCGCGTTGACGCCTGTAGCAGCGATGTCGCCCACCACGATGCTGCTCGTGGCCATGATTGGACTGGGCAGCTACCTGCTCACAAACCGTTTCAAATTTCCTGGCGCGGACATGCTGATTCCGTTGCTGATCACAGGCGGAATCAACCTCTTTTTCTATGAATTCGGCCCGCTGCACCCAGCCATCAAGCAGGTCGCCATCATGTTGCTCGCCGTTTCAGTGGGTGCCCGCCTCAATGCCGAAACCCTCAAGACGCTCAAGCAGGTCCTGCTTCCGGCAGCCTGCATCATTCTAGTGTTGGTGACTCTGGGCGTGTTGATGGGATTCGTGCTGTACTGGATCACGCCGCTCGACCTGGTCACCGCCCTGCTCAGCAGCGTTCCTGGAGGGGCCGCCAGCTTGACCGCCGTGGCCGATGACTTGGGGGGCGATTTGCGGATTGTTGCTTCGTTGCACCTCTGCCGATTGCTCTTTCTGTCGGTGCTGATGCCCCCGGTTTTTCTGCTGCTGGACAAGTTTTCGCAAAGGAAAATCCCTCCAGCTTCGCCTTCCCTCCTTTGGAAAAGGGGGGATTGAGGGGGGATTTTCTCAACAAGGCAGGGGAGCAAACCCACCAATCACTGAGAGCGCAGCTTGGGGTCCAGCACGTCCCGGATGGCATCGCCAAAGAGATTGAACCCAAAGACGGCAAGGCTGATGGCGACTCCGGGAAAGATGGGGATCCACGGGGCACTTTCGGCAAACTCTTCTGCGCCACCTTGCAGCATCAAACCCCAGGCTGCAATAGGCTCCTGCACCCCCAGCCCAAGGTAGGAAAGCGAGGCTTCCAGCAGAATCGCCTGACCCACAAATGCGGAGATCATAATCAGGAATGGAGCCATCACGTTGGGGATCATGTGCTGCATGATGATGCGGGTGTGGCTGTACCCCAAGGCTCGGGCTGCGTCCACATACGGGATTTCCCGGATGGCCAAGGCGTTGGAACGCACCACGCGAGCGCAACGCGGGATGAAGGGAATCGTGATCGCAAGTATCACGTTCTGAGTGCCGGTTCCGAAAATCGCTACGACTGCGAGAGCGAGGATGATCAACGGGAACGCCATGAAGATATCCATCACCCGTTGAAAGATGAGGTCGAACCTGCCTCCAAAATACGCACTGCTCACGCCGAGGACAAGTCCGGTGGTTGCCCCAACGAGAGCTGAGACGAAACCCACGAAAAGAGCTGTACGCGCACCGTAAATAATTCGAGAAAAGATGTCCCGCCCAAATTGATCCGTCCCGAACAGGTGGGTCCAATCTGGAGCCATGAGCATGAGTTCATAAGAATTCTGTTCCGGATCAAAGGGAGCGACGATCTCTGCAAAGACGGCCATGAGGATCATGACCAAGACGATGAAGGCGCCTGCGGCTCCGAGGGGTTTACTACGGATCAGGCCAAGCACGACCTTTGTCCAAGACTTTTTTTCCGGGAGTTCCTCTTGGAGTTCAAGGGTAGCTTCGGCAGTGGCGGACATGGAGGCTCAGGATCGAAGGGTTGGCGGGGAAGTCAGGCGTAGCGAATGCGGGGGTCCAGCCACGCATATAAAATGTCCACCACAAAGTTGGTGAAGACGAAGATGATCACCACGACCATCACCAGCGCCTGCGTCATGGTGTAATCCGCATTGAGCACCGATTCGACAAAGAGCTTGCCCAAGCCGTTGAGGTTGAAGACTTGCTCCGTGACCACCAAGCCGCCCATCAGAAACGCGAACTCGATGCCGATCACGGTGACGACCGGGAGCAGGGAGTTCTTGAGGGCGTGACGGTTGATGATGATTCTTTCCAGCAAGCCCTTGGCGCGGGCGGTGCGGATGTAGTCTTCGCGCAGCACCTCCAGCATGGCGGAGCGCGTCATGCGTGTGGCCACGGCGGAGTAGCGGTAGCCCGTCGCAATAGCAGGCCAGATGAGTTGCGAAAGATTGCGCCACGGGTCCACCCAGATGGGAACATAGTCGAGCGGTGGCATCCACGGTTCACCAAACCACGATTGTGTGAAGATCAGCAGGCCAAGGATGATGAGGATTCCGAACCAAAAGGAGGGAATGGCAATTCCTGCAATGCTGAGGGTGCGCACCACATAGTCAATCCAAGTGTCCTGCTTGATTGCGGAGATGGTTCCCAAAGGAATCGAAATCAGAACCGCCGTGATGGTCGCCATGATGGCGACTTGCAGAGAAAGCTCGAAACGCAGGGCGATTTCGTAAGAGATCGCTCGCCCAGTCCACATGGACTCGCCGAGGTCGAAGGTCACGATTCCCCACAAGAAATTGAAGAACTGTACGATTGCCGGCTCGTTCAACCCAAGATTGTCCCGGCAGATGTCAATGGTTTCCTGATCGGCGTACAGTCCTGTACCCGCCAGCCGCAACTCGCAGACGTCCCCCGGAATCAACCGCAGCAAAAAAAACACCAGTGCCGCAGCCCCAAACAGGGTTGGGATCATCAACAGAATACGCTTAAGTATGTATTGGTACATACTGGAAGAATAGGTTTTAGCCTAAACAGGCGAACATAAATTATTAGAATTCCAAAGCGTGGAGCGGAGCTTTCCGGAGAAGTGCTCCGCCCACCAAATTGCTGGCCTCCTCCTGTGCCGTCGAAAGCCGCACAGAGGGAGGGTGAGGGGTTTACTTATCGAGCCAGACGTTATCCAGATGCTGGTTGAGGTAATGGCTCGGCGCGATGTTCCAACCCTTCACATAGGAGCGGTGCGGGTTGATCTTGTACCACCAGAGGGTGATGCCGACGTGCATCATCTCACTTAAAGCACGGTCCTCATAAAGACGAATCAGGCTGCGTTGCTCTGCCGGATCCGGGGAGCGGGCGATTTTGTCATACAGATACTCCAAAACCTCATCATCGTACTGCCCGTAGTTGTTGCCGGCACTGCCAAGGAACTTGGTGATATCCGCGATCGGGTTGATCACCGACTGGCAGTTGAAGTCGATCGAAACATCGAAATCGGACTTCTTGCGCAGCGTGTCGTAGAACGGCCCGGACGGCTGCACACGGTGCGAAACCTTGAGTCCGATCTGCTTCCACTGGTCAATCAGCCAAACGCCCAGCACCTTGTAGGGCTGGTCCACGCCACGGTTGTGCAACTCAAAGGACATACCCTCCTGCCCGGCTTCCTTGAGCAGTCGCTTGGCTTCAGCCCGGTTCGCTGCCAAGTCTTTACCATAGCCGGCAAGCTTGACCAGCTCGGCCTCGGTCGCCGCCAGTGGGTGGTTCGGGAAGACCACTCCGCCGACCGTTTTCACAATGGCAATGCGGGAGAGGTATTTCGAGCCGCCCCAGCGATCCACTGCCAGACTGAGCGCACGGCGCACACGGGGATCATCGAAGGGTTTGCGCTTCTGGTTGGGCGTGAAGAGCAGCACGCAGTTCCAGTCGCTTTCCTGCACCGTGATCTTGTCACCAAGCGCCTTGACGAGGTCATCCCGGTGCTTGGGCGGGAATCCCCGGAACTCGATGGCCGCCTGATTCCCGCGGATGGCGTTCACGCGCACGGCGAGTTTCGGTGCCGAAATGGACTTGAACCCATCCAGATACGGGCGGCCCGCATGGTGATAGCCTTCATAGCGCTTACCACTCACGAAGGAACCCGGCTGGTGTTCCACAAAGCGGAACGCACCCGTGCCGTTGATGTTCTTCTTGTGCCAGCTATACCCATGCGTGTCCAGGTCCTTCTTGGACATGATGATGTTGAACGGGGTTGCCACGGCGGGAATGAAGGAACCGGACGGATAATCCAGCTTGAAGATCACCGTGTAGTCGTCCGGCGCGGTCACGCTTGCAACCATCTTGAAGAACGCCTTGCGGGAACTCGGAATGCCTTCCGGCGGGAAGATGATCTTGTTGAACGTGGCCACCACGTCGTGCGCGTTCATCGGCGTGCCATCGTGGAACTTGATACCCCTGCGGATCTTGAAGGTGAACTTCGTCCCGCCTTCGGTACCCAACGGATCCACCTTGCCCTCGCACACGTCACAGACAAAATCTGTGGGCGACGAAGGGTTGTCGGGATTCACCCGGATGAGCAGGCTGTAGAACGGCCGGAGTGGGTGGATCACCCCGAAGGTGGTTTCGCGGTGCAGGTCGTAGGAAGGTATCTTCGACCCTGTCACAAAATTGAGGGTACCTCCCCGTTTTGGGGTTGCCGCCACCACGGTGACGGAACTGAGGGCAAAGGCCAGCGTCACGCCGACAGCCAATGCCCATGCGGTTTTGAATCTTGTCATCACTCCTCCTGAACTGATGATTGCGGGAGTTCACCTCCCAAAACAGGCGCATGCGCCCGCCAACTGCCGGAACTGGCAGTCAGACCTCGGTGCAGGCCACAAAGTGGTCCGCAACGGTATTTCTCAAATCCGGAACCTGCTGCTTGCAGCCTTCCACGGCCAAGGAGCAGCGCGGGTGGAACACACAGCCGGGGGGCGGGTTGATGGGGCTGGGCACCTCGCCGCTCATGATGCTGTGCTCGCGGTGCTTCTCCACCTCCGGGTCCGGAACCGGCACTGCAGTCAGCAGTGCCTTCGTGTACGGATGCTGGGGGTTGTTGTAGAGTTCATCGCAGTCGGCCAGTTCCACAATCTTGCCCAAGTACATCACCGCCACCTTGTGGCAGAGGTGACGCACGACGCTGAGGTCGTGGGCAATGAAGAGGTAGGTCAGTTGGAACTCCTCGCGCAAATCCTCCAGCAAGTTGATGATCTGGGCCTGAATCGAAACGTCCAGTGCCGAAACCGCCTCGTCGCAAATGATGAACTCCGGACGCAGCGACAGGGCACGGGCAATGCCCACACGCTGGCGCTGTCCACCACTCATTTCGTGGGGATAGCGGTCGGCCATTTTTGCAGGCAGCCCGCAGATGTTCAGTAACTCGGTGACCCTTTTTCTGCGTTGGCTTGCATCGGGTTCCACGCCATGCACCTTCATCGGCTCGGAGATCGTGTCACCAATCTTCAAACGCGGATTCAGCGAACTGTAGGGATCCTGAAAAATGACCTGAATTTTCTGCCGTAGCGGAATCAGAGCCTTGGAGTTGAGTTGGGTCAAATCCTGCCCCTCAAAGAGAATCTGCCCCTCGGTGGCTTTCTCAAGCTGGAGGATACAGCGGCCGGTGGTGGTCTTGCCGCAGCCGGATTCGCCGACAAGCCCCAACGTCTCGCCCTTGCGAATGTTGAAGCTGACCCCATCCACCGCCTTGACCACCGAGACGGCCTTCTGAAAAATCAACCCCTCGCTGATCGGGAAGTGCATTTTCAGTCCGGAGACCTCCAGCAGCACATCGTTGTCTTGCGGATTGCTGTTCGGTGCGTGTGAGGCAGTGGTGGTGGTGGCCATCTTGTTTAGGGGCAACGACATTCAGGTGAAAGGACAGAGTCAGGCAGCAACGGGTTCGCCGAGCTTGTGCTTTTCCCAACACGCAGAGCTGTGAGCCGTCTCCACCTCCTCCAAGGGCGGATACGCCGTCGCGCATTGAGCCACCATGAAACTGCAACGCGGACGGAACACACAACCGTTGTCCAAATGGGTCAAATCCGGAGGTTGCCCACTGATGGGCTGCAAGCGCTCCTTGCGGGGTTGGTCGAGTCGCGGCACCGAGTTGAGCAATCCCAGCGTGTACGGATGGGACGGTCGGTGGTAGATGTCGTGGGCGGTTCCGGATTCGATGATCTTGCCGGCATACATCACATTCACCCGATCCGCGTAACGGGCGACCACCCCAAGGTTGTGCGTGATGATGATGAGTGCCACTCCCAGTCGCTTCGAGAGGTCTTTCATCAACTCCAGAATCTGCGCCTGAATGGTGACATCGAGCGCGGTGGTCGGCTCGTCCGCGATGATCAGCTTAGGTTCGCAGCAAAGGGCCATCGCGATCATCACCCGCTGCCGCATCCCTCCGCTGAGGTGGTGCGGGTACTGCCGCAGTCGCCGCTTTGCTTCCGAAATTCCCACCATCTCCAACCACTTCACCGCCTGCGTTTCCGCCTCCTTGCGGTTGATTCCCAAGTGAAACTCCATCGCCTCCGTGAGTTGGAGTCCAATCGTGAGGACCGGATTGAGCGAGGTCATCGGTTCCTGAAAGATCATGCTGATGTCCCGACCGCGAATCTTGCGGATTTTGGCATCACTGAGCTTCAACAGGTCTTGCCCCATGAAGTTGATTTTGCCACCGACAGTCTTTCCGGGGGGATCGGGGATCAGCTTGAGGATGGAGAGGGCGCCGACCGATTTTCCGCAGCCGGATTCGCCGACAATGGCGACAGTTTCGCCTGCTTCGACATCGTAGGTGATGCCGTCCACGGCAAGCACCGTTCCTTGGGAGGTGTAGAACTGGGTTTTGAGGTCTTGAACTTCAAGCAGTTTCGCCAAGCGTTTCCTTCTAGGTGGCGTTGCATCCCGGCGTGGGATTCAATGAACATCCAATGTGATAACCCGCCACTGGGGAATTGACAAGCGAAGAAATGAATTTTTTGAAACTCAGTCGTAGCTGGAGACTTCCAGCAGATTTCCATCCGGGTCTCGGAAGTACACGGATGTGATTGGCCCCAGTGCTCCAGTGCGGCCATCCGGCCCCTCCTCGATGGGCACACCACACGCTTCCAAGTGCGCACTCACAGCAGCAAGCGAACCCTCGACGAGCAGGCAGAAATCCCCGGAACCTGTGGTGGGACGCATGGCTTTTGGCTCAAACTCCTTGCCCACCTCGTGGAGGTTGATCTTCTGCTGGCCAAATTTCAACGCCTTGCGTCCCCCCCGGAAGGTCACGACCTCCATGCCCAACACCCTTTGGTAGAACTCGCTGGTCGCCCCGATGGAGGCGACAGTCAGCACAAAATGATCAATCCTTGTGATTTGCATGCTTCAGGCTTGGTACCGTTTCGACATCGCGTCGTACTCCGGAAAGCCCACCAAGGTTTGCAGTTCCTGAAAGCTGACTTGCTCCGGACGCATTGACTCGTGGTCTTCCTCGCGGAGGCGTTGCAACTGCTTCTGCATGGCATGAACTGCACTGAGCAGCAGCGTGACCGGATAGATGGCGAGCTTGAAACCGAGGGTTTCCAATTCCGAGCCGCGGAGAAACGGTGTGTGCCCGCCTTCCACCATATTGGCCAGCAGCGGTTTGTGGAGGCGTTTGGCGATTTCCTGCATTTCCTCCAAACTCCGGGGCGCCTCAAAGAAAATGACATCGGCTCCGGTTTCTTCAAAAGCAAGGCAGCGCTCCAAGGCGGAGTCAAAACCCTCGACCGCCCGTGCATCCGTGCGGGCGACAATCACAATTTCAGCGCTCGCATCCCGCGCTGCCCGCAGTTTTCCCAACATTTCCGACAAGGGAATAACCGCCTTGCCTGCAGTGTGGCCGCAGCGTTTTGGCGAAACCTGATCCTCCAACTGGATACCCGCGACTCCGGAACGGGCGTAGGTCTGCACCGTGCGGTGGGTGTTGATGGCGTTACCGTATCCGGTGTCCGCATCGGCAATCAGGGGGATGTTCAGCACATTTGCCAAATTGCCTGCATGGGTGGTCATCTGCGTGAAGTCCATGATGCCTGCGTCCGGAAGTCCCAACACCGAAGCCGTGCTACCGAAGCCTGTCATGTATGCCGCCGCAAACCCTGCCCGCTCAATCAGCTTCGCGGACACGGCATCGTAACATCCGGGAGCCACCACAAGACCCGGCTGGGCCAGCAGCTTGCGGAGTTGGATGGTTGGAGATTCAGTTTGGTTCATGTCCATTTTACGGAGTGTTCTGATGGGGCGGGTTCATTCCAATTTCATCTCCAGATTAGGCGACGAGTACGGCGACGGTAAGGGAGGCGACTCCTAGCGTCCAGCACCGAGTTTGATGATGGCGTCCTTCAGAGGTCCGCTTTGGCGGCAAGCTGCTCAAGATGCGTGTCCTGTGCGGTCTGGATGGCTCCGGTGAACACCTCCGCGTGTTCCGGGGAGAGCCCAGCATTGGTCAAGTCCTTGATGACTGCATGGGTGTCGAAGGTGAGTGCGCTCATGGGTTTGTGTGCCGTGAAGTCGGTTGCAGTACCCCACCATCATGCCTTGGTGCGGTTCCACTGTCAACCCTTGCAAGGACACGCACAAAAGGGCCATCGCCTCAAATCCAAAACAAGCTCGTCTGAACCGTGTGAAGAGGTTGCTGATCCTCCTCACGGGCCAGCCATGCTGCGTAGGCAAACACCGCCTGAATGTCCTGCGTTTTTAAGGTTGGGTATTCTTGTTGGATGACCTCAACGGAATCCCCGCCCCAAGGTAATCCAGAATGATAGACACCATGATGCGGGTGCCCCGAATGCAGGGTTTGCCGTGGCAGACTTGCGGATCAATCGAAATGCGGTCTTCCCAGTTCATGAACATCGCGTTGGGCTTTGTAGAAATAGTTGCTTCCCGAATTGGAATGGTTTCTCAATCGTGAAGCAGTTTCATCATACGCCGATTTGGGGCCAGTGGCACCTTGGACGAAAATGGGTGGGTTCTTACGAGACCATCAGGAATCAGATAGTCCCCCTCTTGAGTGTTGGTGCCTGTCCTCAGCAAAATGCGCCCTGTAAAGTGTTGGGATTTTGCAAATAGACGGCGTTTTCCGGTACGTTTCCCCCGGTTTACAGTTATTGTTCCCGATTTTCAGAGGAACAACACTCAAGAGGGGGACTACCGAATTTCCTGATTCAAATCAAACGGTGTCACCCAGTCCAGCGATCTACGCCCAAGGCTAAGGCAAATCAAGCCGATCAGTAAATAGGGTCTGCTGAAAAAGTCTGACGGAGCCTCCGGGTGCTTTTCCCTGCCTGTCGGCAGACAGGGTCGAGGGACGGTTTGACTCATGTTTCACCGCAGCCGTCCCGTTTTGCGTCCTCGCCGAGGCCGTTTCGAGGTTGCTTGCCGGGATGGGGCTGCTTCAGACTCTCGCCAGTGCAGTTTTGAGGTTCATGGCCA
>CAJWCD010000062.1:0-20430 GCA_913020725.1 uncultured Pseudomonadota bacterium | reverse complement strand
TGATGGTCTCGCAAGAACCCAAGGGCACCGACTTCTGAAAAAATTCGGATGCTCAAAACGCCGCAGGTTGAACGAAAAGGGTGTCTCGAATGTTTGAGAGACCCCAGAAATCGACTAATTTATCACCTCAGAGGACTTCTTGCGAGCCCATCAAACTTGACCGGTGAACCGATATTGTGCTATAAATATAAGTTTTTTCAAGAACGTCACAACACGCATCGCATGGACTTTAAGCAGGCCGTCATCGAAAACGCTTGGGGGGGGCTCAGCATGGACTACGGGCTGCTGCACTTGCAGTTGGCCACACCCCTTGTTGTGTTGTTGATCCTGCTGATCATGATCTTCACGCTCAACAAACTGTTGTTTCAGCCGGTGCTGCGCACTTTAGACAACCGCAAACAGGTCATTGACAACAGTCAAAGCCAAGTGGCTCGTGCCATCGAGGAGATCGAAAAACTCCGTGTGGAGATCGATCACAAGCTGCATGAGGCCCGAACACAGGTCATGCACCTCATCAATGAGGCCCGAGACGTGGGCATTCACGAAAAGGAGGTCATGATCCACACCGAGTTGGAGAAGTTGGAGGAGGAACTGGAGCAAAACCGTGCCGAACTTCAGCAGCAAGTGACCGCCGCCAAAGCGGAGTTGCAAACCGTGAGCGTCGAGATTGCCACCAACACCGCTGCCCGCTTGCTGAGTTGACCCCACCTGTGCTGCGGACCAACACCGACCACTAAACCAAACACTGGACCTGATGAACCTGATGCCCCTGCGCTCAGCCGCGCTAGCCTTCCTGCTGTGCGGTGCCACGGAGCTTTACGCCGCCGAAGGAGAAGGTGGCGACTCTTTGGATTTTCTCTGGAAAGTCGTTAACGTTGCGGTCCTCCTCTACATCCTTTACCGCTTTGGCCGCAAGCCGGTGAGCGATGGTCTGCAAACCTCGGCGGAATCGGCGAAACGCTCGCTGGAAGAAGCCCGTGA
Source organism: uncultured Pseudomonadota bacterium (assembly GCA_913020725.1). Lineage (GTDB taxonomy): Bacteria > SAR324 > SAR324 > SAR324 > NAC60-12 > UBA8110. The sequence goes on along the minus strand of CAJWCD010000062.1, from coordinate 19,449 downwards.
AGCCGAGCGTAAGGTCTCCGTGCAGCTTGATGAGATGAAGCAAAAGCTTCAGGGACTGGAGCAGGAAACGGTGGCAATGGTTGCGCAGGCGAAGCAAGACGCTGAGGTCGAGAAGGTCCGGATGATCGAGGAAGGGCGTACCGAGGTGCAGCGCATGACTGAACACGCCAAGCTCGTAATCAACCAAGAGTACCGCAAAGCCGAGCACGAACTGAAGGAGTGGGTCGCCAACGAAACCATCCGGCAAGCCGAAGCCAAGGTCAGCGAACAGATGAACGAACAGCAGCAAGCGCAACTCGTGCAGAGCTACCTAAAGCAACTCGGTGAGACGAAGGAGGCAGCATGAGTCAAGGAGTGATTGCCCGTCGCTACGCAAAGGCGCTACTGGGCTTGGCCGGTCGTGATCAGGCACTGGAGTCAATGGAGCAAAGCCTGTCCGAACTCGCAGAAGCGTATGAGTCGAGTTCGGAATTGCAAGGTGCGTTTGCCAGTACCAAAGTGCCGTCTGTAGCCAAACAGTCGATTCTGGCAGAGATTCTGGACGTGCTGACCCCTCCCGCACAGGTGGACGTGTTCGCCCGCTTTCTACTCTCGAAGCGCCGCCTGTCGTTGATTCCGGACATCCACCGTGCATTTCACCGCTTGATGCAGGAACGTCTCGCCCGTATTGAGGCCGAGGTCACCGTCACCCATCCGCTTCCAGAGGAAGCCCTAGAGGGGTTGCGAAAAGAACTTTCAGAGTATTCCGGGAAGGACGTGAGCCTTTCTGTGAAAATTGATCCCGCCATCCTAGGCGGCGTTGTCACCCGCATCGGTTCGGAAGTCATTGACGGAAGTCTCCGCAACCAACTTGAGCAAGTGCGCCAATCCATCATCCAAGGTTGAGTCCCCATGAAGATTCGAGCAGAAGAAATCAGCGCAATCATCCGCAAGCAGATCGAGAACTTTGACAAGCAGGCCACTAAGACTGAGGTCGGCACCATCCTAGAGGTGGGGGACGGCATCGCACGGGTCCACGGGCTGGACAACGTGGAAGCGGGTGAACTCGTGGAGTTTCCCGGTGGCATCATTGGCATGGCACTCAACCTTGAGGAAGACAACGTTGGAATCGTACTCTTCGGAGAAGATCGGCACATCAAGGAAGGCGACGAGGTGAAACGCACGGGACGCATCACGGAGGTTCCCGTCGGCGATGCGCTCATTGGCCGCGTCGTTGACTCGCTCGGCCAGCCCATCGACGGCAAGGGGCCGCTGGAGACGACGGAATTCCGGCGGGTTGAGGTCGTCGCGCCAGGCATCGTTGCCCGCAAGTCAGTGCATGAACCGTTGCAGACTGGACTCAAGGCCATTGACTCGATGGTGCCGATCGGTCGCGGTCAGCGCGAGCTGATCATCGGTGACCGCCAAACCGGCAAGACCGCCATTGCGATTGACACGATCATCAACCAGAAGGGGGGCGACGTCATCTGCGTGTACGTCGGCATCGGCCAGAAGCGCTCCACGATGGCACAAATCGTCAAGCTGCTTGAGGACACTGGGGCCATGGACTACACGATTGTGGTTTCCTCAACCGCCTCCGAACCCGCCCCGCTCCAGTTCCTCGCCCCGTATTCCGGAGTGAGCATGGGCGAGTACTTCCGGGACAAAGGCAAGCATGTGCTCTGCATCTACGACGATCTTTCCAAGCAGGCTGTGGCCTACCGCCAACTGTCGCTGCTGCTGCGGCGACCTCCGGGACGCGAAGCGTATCCAGGGGACGTCTTCTACCTCCACAGCCGTCTCCTTGAGCGCGCCTGCAAGCTCAACGACGAGCTTGGCGCGGGTTCGCTGACGGCCCTTCCGGTGATCGAAACGCAGGCGGGGGACGTGTCTGCGTTCATTCCAACAAACGTGATCTCGATCACGGATGGCCAGATCTTCCTGACCGCCGACCTCTTCAACTCCGGGGTCCGCCCCGCGATCAACGTGGGGATTTCCGTGAGCCGGGTGGGTGGCGCCGCGCAGGTGAAGGCGATGAAACAGGTCGCAGGAACCTTGCGACTTGACCTCGCCCAGTTCCGGGAGAAGGAGGCGTTCGCCCAGTTCGGGAGTGACCTCGACAAGGCGACCCAAATACAGTTGGCACGTGGGCAGCGGCTCGTTGAAGTGCTCAAGCAGCCTCAGTACCAGCCGCTGTCGTGGGTGGATCAGGTGCTGGCCATTTTCGCGGCCACCAACGGTTACATGGACGACATCCCGGTGAGCGCCGTCCGCAAGTTCGAGTCCGAATTCCTCGTGCACATGCGCTCCAGCCAGTCCGAACTGCGCAACCAGATCGAAGCGGACAAGCAACTGTCGGACGAGTCCACTCAGGCGCTCAAAAGCACCTTGGGTGGATTTGCCCAAGGCTTCGCAGCCTGACAACTGGGCAGCAGCCCTCCAGCGACGGAAATTCCGGAATGCCGAGTCTCAAGGATATTCGCAACCGCATCACCAGCGTCAAGAAAACGCAGAAGACCACCAGCGCCATGAAGATGGTCTCGGCGGCCAAACTGCGGCGAGCCGAGATCGCTTCCAAGGCGGCCAACCCTTACTCCGCCCAACTCAAGCGGGTGGTGTCTTCGCTCAGTTCCCGTTTCGGCGAGGACGATAACCCTCTGTTCCGTGAGCCCACGAGCAACCGTACGGGGGTCATCTTGTTGACAAGCGACCGTGGGTTGTGTGGTGGGTTCAACACGAACCTCTGCCGTACCGTGCTTCGGCAGTTGACCGAGAGCGGAGTGAGCGATGCCCAGTTTGTGACGGTGGGTCGCAAGGGCAACGATTTCATCAAACGCTCCTCGCACACCATCATTAAACATTATGGTGACACTCCTCCGGGAGAACGCCCGAGGGTGATCAATGAGGTGGTGGGTCTGATGATGGAACGCTTCGTCGCTGGAGAACTGGACCGTGTGTTATTGGTTTACAGCCACTTTGTCAGTGTCTTGACCCAGCAACCCACGATCGAGACCCTCTTCCCGATCGAACCTCCGGAGGCCGAAGAAACCGACGAACGCGAGGTACTCTTCGAGCCGTCTCCAGAGCAGATTCTCGGCGCGTTGTTGCAAAAGTATGTGCAGAATTGTGTCTTCACGGCATGGCTGGATATCCTCGCTGGAGAGCACGCTGCCCGCATGACTTCGATGGAGGCGGCGACCAAGAACGCAGGGGAGATGATTGACAAGCTCCAGCTTTATTACAACCGCTCACGACAGGCGGCGATCACCACGGAATTGATCGAAATCATCAGCGGCTCCGAAAGCCTCTGATGCTCAACCCATTCAACCTCACACCGTAGCAAGGACGGAATGAACACCGGCAGAATCGTACAGATCATGGGGCCCGTGGTGGACGTGGCCTTTGACACCGGAACCCTCCCGGAAATCTACACCGCTCTCGAAATCACCAATCCTACCGATGAGGCGGCAAAGTGTCTCGTCTGTGAGGTGCAGCTGCACCTTGGCGAGGGTATAGTCCGCACCGTGGCGATGGGATCCACTGATGGATTCTCCCGAGGGGTGGAAGTCCGGGATACTGGTAGCCCGATCACCACTCCAGTAGGCCGCGAGGTGTTGGGGCGTATCATCAACGTCACAGGGGATCCCGTTGATGAAGTTGGCCCAATTGAGGCGAAAACTCGACTGCCCATTCACCGCGCTGCGCCCAGCTTTGAGGAGCAGGAGACTTCAACGCAGATGTTTGTCACGGGGATCAAGGTTTTGGACTTGCTCTGCCCGTTCTCCAAGGGTGGGAAGATTGGCCTCTTTGGTGGAGCAGGAGTGGGCAAGACGGTCATAATCATGGAACTCATCCGCAACATTGCTGCCGAACACGGAGGATTCTCGGTGTTTGCCGGAGTTGGTGAGCGCACTCGTGAGGGCAATGACCTCTGGAATGAGATGAAAGAATCCGGGGTTTTGGACAAGACCAGTCTCGTCTATGGCCAGATGAACGAACCTCCGGGTGCCCGCGCTCGTGTTGCTCTGACCGGATTGACCGTCGCCGAGCATTTCCGTGACGAGGAAGGTGCGGATGTGCTGATGTTCGTGGACAACATCTTCCGTTTCACACAGGCGGGTTCGGAAGTGTCTGCTCTGCTCGGACGCATTCCCTCTGCTGTGGGTTACCAGCCAACGCTCTCCACTGAAATGGGGATTTTGCAGGAGCGGATCACCTCGACCAAACGAGGTTCCATCACCTCGGTGCAGGCGATTTACGTTCCGGCAGACGATCTCACCGACCCCGCTCCGGCGACGACCTTCTCGCATTTGGACGCCACAGTCGTCCTCTCTCGGCAAATTGCTGAACTCGGCATTTACCCGGCAGTGGACCCGCTCGATTCAACCTCGCGGATTCTTTCTGCCGACACCCTTGGCGAAGAGCATTATCAGATCACCCGCGCTGTCCAGAATCTGCTCCAGCGCTACAAGGATTTGCAGGACATCATCGCCATCCTTGGGATGGACGAGTTGTCCGAAGACGATAGGCTGGTCGTTGACCGGGCCCGCAAGATTCAGCGCTTCCTCTCGCAACCCTTCTTCGTGGCGGAAATCTTCACGGGATCCGCAGGCCAGTATGTGGACATCAAGGACACGATCAAGGGCTTCAAGGAAATCCTCGACGGCAAGCACGACGAGCTTCCAGAGCAAGCATTCTACATGATCGGTACCATCGAGCAGGCTCTGGAGAAGGCCGAGAAGATGGCCTCCTGATCGAGAAGTAGTTGAACTGCAAACGTTGATTTTCCAAGGAAGCAGCTAAAATGCCTGAAACGATGCAACTGGAAGTCGTGACTCCGAGCCGCAAGGTTCTGGAAGTGGCGGTGGAATCTGTGACCTTGCCGGGAAGCGAGGGGGAGCTTGGGATTCTTCCGGAGCACATCCCGTTGGTGACGACGTTGGACACCGGAGTCCTTTCCTACAGCAGCAAGGGTGAAACCCGTGCGCTGGCGGTTCACTGGGGCTACGCGCAAGTCGAGGCGGATCGTGTGTCCGTGTTGGCCGAACTTGTGGAAAGCGCCCACGAGATTGACGTGGATCGTGCCCAGCAAGCCGAGACCCGTGCCCGCGAAACCCTCTCCAGCCTCAGCGTGTCCGGAGACAACTGGGAAGCCGAACAGCAGCGACTCTCGAAGTACGAGGCCAAGTTCAAGCGGGCGCTTGTGCGCCAGCAGGTTTCGCAATTTGGCTGACACTCGCTTCGCCCCTCTAGTTTCCCAAGGGCATCTCTTTTCTTGCTGTGATGATTGATCCGGAACTGCTGAAAATACTCGTTTGCCCGGAGACAAAGGAACCCGTCGCCTTGGCGGATTCCGCCTTGATCGAGCAACTCAACGCCCGCATTCAGGAACAAACCCTGCTCCGCAAAGACGGCAAGTCGGTCACAGTGCTGTTAGAGTCCGGACTGCTCCGGGCTGACGGCAAGGTGCTTTATCCCATCCGTGATAACATCCCGGTGATGCTGATTCCGGAATCCATTCTGGTGGAAGCGCAAGCGTAGCTGGGTCGTGTCATGCTCCTTGCATGGCAGGGAAACAAGTTAACGCAACCGCAAGCGTCTCAAAATCTTCGTGCTTTCCACCGTATCCGTTTCACCTTCCGGCTTCACCTATCGCTCCTTCCGAGACAACCTCGCCCAGCACATGAGCCAGCAGGAGGTCAGTGCGTTGCAGGCGCTTGGTGAAGATTTTTTTGTGCTAGTGGATGAAATTGCTTGGTCGCTCTTTGAGACTCGTCAGAAGGATCACTTGCTGCTGGAACTGTCATCGCAAGAATTCCTCTGGGAGACGCAGGTGTTCGTCAACCGTTTCCTGCGCAACTGCGTGGACAACCCTAGAGAACTCCCGCTCTTCTGCCGCGAACTGCGCGACAGCTTGGTGAATGACGAGTTCCAAGATCATTTCGAGGCACTGCTGGAGCAATCTTACCAAGAGCATTTCTACCTGCCCGAAAGCGAATCGGCCTTGCTGGTCTGAGTCGCAGTCATCCTTTCTTCTCACACAACCCAAAAAGTATGCCTTCAGAATCGGAATCGGTGCGCCCTATGGGGTGGCGGCAGGCGTGGCAGGCGAGCCCCGGTCCGCAATCGTGGCGAGACGCCGGAGTCTTGATGCTTAAGGGAGCAGCGATGGGCACCGCCGATGTCGTGCCTGGAGTTTCCGGGGGCACGGTCGCGTTCATCACTGGCATTTATGACCAACTGCTTTGTGCCATCTCCTCGTTTGATTTGAGCACTTTAGGTCGTCTGCTACGAGGCAAGTTCACCGAAACTCTCGCCGGACTCCACCTGCGCTTCCTGCTTGCTTTGGGACTCGGCATTGCCACCGCGATCATCAGCACCGCGCGGCTGATGCACGACCTGCTGACCCTCCATCCGGTGCCAACATGGTCGCTGTTTTGCGGGCTGATTGTGGCGTCGATCCTCGTAGTTGGACGAGAAATCACCGATTGGCTGGGTGGGCTACCAATGTTGACGTTGGGCACCGTGATCGCCTATGGCACCGTTGGACTGATTCCGGTGCAAACCCCGGACACGCCCGGTATCGTTTTCCTCTGCGGAATGGTGGCGATTTGTGCGATGATCCTCCCCGGACTCAGCGGGGCGTTCCTGCTGCTCATCCTCGGCAAGTATGCAACCATCACCGGAGCACTCCGTAATCCTTTTGACGAGGGCAATTTGCTGATGTTGCTGGTTTTCGCCGCAGGGTGCGGGCTGGGTCTGCTCGGCTTTTCCCGTATCCTCAATCTCTGCCTTGCACGGTTCCGGAACCTCACAATGGCACTGCTCACCGGATTGATGATCGGCGCAATGCGCAAGGTTTGGCCGTGGAAGGAGGTGCTGGAAACCGAGTTGATCCGGGGCAAGGAGTACGTCCTGCGCGAGGCGAACGTGCTTCCGGAGATGAAGGGCGGGCTGTTGTTGGCGCTAGGGCTGGCCACCGTAGGGTTTGTGCTGGTGCTGGCGCTGGATCGCTGGTCACACGGAGAGGAAACGTCGGCTAGCTAAACCTCCTGCATTTGCTCCAGTAACCGCTGCACGGCTTCGAGCAACGCCTGCCGCATTTCGAGTTGTTCCGAGTCATCGGTGCTGGCGGACAATTGTTCGCAGTAACGAGTCAGGTGCTGAAGCGATTCGTGAATCTGCTGTGTGCCCATGCGGTACTGCGGCACCGATGTGGCGACCGCCACGTCCTCTTCCTCAATTTTCGGAAGCAGTTGCTGCTCCTTGAACTCCCGGAGCGTGATTCGTAAATCCCGAACAGACGGTGTCTCCTTGTCGCCCCGGGCTTGCTGCCAGACGGCCTCTCGTTCTTCGTGGTTGGCGCAGGTGGTGAGCAGGTAAGCTCCGGAGGCGGTGTAGCGTCCAATCAATTCCGGTTGATCCTCGTACACCTCCGCGACTTTGCGGCACTGCATCGCCGAGGAGTAGGGCATGTTGACGCTCTCGGCGTACCAGAGTTTCACCTGGTCGGTGGTGAGTCCGGAATCCTTGAGCAGTCGATGCAGGGCGATGAGGTGTAGCCCAAGCAGGAAATAGTCATCCGCAATGTTCTCAATGAACTGATTGATTTTATGGACGACCTGCTGCACACGGGGGGAACCTTCTTCCAGCGGAATCCCGTCGAGTTTCAGTTCCGGGACGAAGAACTCCAGTTGCAGACGCCCCACCTCCACGAGTACGGAATTGGTCGGCTCCGGATTCCCCTCTTGGCGAATCTCTGCCTGGGAAGGCAAGTTCAGCTTAAGCGCTCGCGCCATTGCGCTTCTCCTTCTGGCGTTTGGCAATGCGCCGCATGATTTCCTTGCAAAGCGTGTCATACATTTGGGCACCGCGTGTGCGTCCATTGCGGTAGTCAAAAATGGTCTGCTGAAAGGCCGGAGCCTCTTGGATCGAAACCGACTCTTCGATGGCGTTCTCGAACAGCAACATTGGCCAGCGCCCCGTGAGACCTTTCCGGATGGTCTGCGAAAGGTTGGTGCGCGGATTGTAGCGCGTGAGGGCGATGCCGAGGACTTCGGCGTTGCACTGCCCCATTGCCTGGTTACGGAACTTTTCGATGTAAGACAATACCTGATCGCAACCGCTGAAACCGAGATAATCGGAAACCGCCGGGATGATGATGTAGTCAACGTACATCAGCACATTGCGGCTCAGGTTGTTCCAACTGGGAGCGGTATCGATGATGACGATACCGTGTTTGACAGGGGTCAGCAGTTGGCGAAGGAGGGTGTCGCTGTAGCGCGACTGGCTGAGCTGGGTGGTGGTCTCCACCAGTAACGGCCCTCCGGAGGGGAGCATGTAAAAATGCTGGTCGAGCTTGAGGAAATCGAGGTGCTGGACCTGTCCGGACAACACGCTGGCAAGGTTGCAAACGTGGTCGCGCTGGAAGATGGTGGTGACGTTCGCCTGCACGTCTGCGTCGATCAGCAGGACGTCTCGCCGGGCTTTGGCAATGCGGGCCGCGAGGTTGGTGGCGAGAGTAGTTTTCGCCTGTCCGCCCTTCATGGACATCACCGCAATTTTGATGCTCACAACGTCTCTTTGGTGAATACTGTGCGGTGTTTCGCCCTTCCTTGAGCAATCTTACAAGTTTAGCGTGTCCCCCTCAGAATTCAAGTCGCCGCTGGCACTTGGCTGCGTTTTTCAGAGATTCCCAACTTTAGACAGAAAACGATATTTTACTTGTGATTCCTTTGGAATCATAGAAAACTGACATATTCTGTTGAATCCATTCCAAACCACTGTTGCTATGGAACCTGAAGACCGAGCAGAATCGACGAAAGAAGAGCTGCGGGCCATGCTGGCAAAAAACATTGTTTCAGCCCGCAAGGCGAAGGCCAAGTTACTGGGACGACACTATACGCAGGAAAAGCTTGCGGCGGATTCCGGAATCTCCACCACCGCCATTGCGCAGATCGAGCGGGGTGAGGTGGACCCTCGGCTTTCGACCATCACCGGAATCGCAGTTGCACTGGAGGTCAACCCGGTGTTCCTGCTGTTCGGGCGTCAGGAAATCGAAACGCTCCACCAGATGATCGAGGGCTTGGACGCGCAGTCCTTCACCGAACTTTCAGAACGGTTCTTCAGCAACAGCATCAAGGAAATCAATAAGCTCGCCAATTCCAGTTTGCCCAGACAGCAGGTCAAGGCGTCACAAATGGGGGCAGGAGCGATTGCGATGCAGATCAACCAGCAGCTTGCTCAGAACACGCTGGAGGTTGTGGACGATTCCGTGAAGCTGAGTGTCGGCACCAGTGTGGGCATCGGCGCAGCAATGGCGGGGATCATGGGCGCGACGATCGGTGCGTTGATGGGTACACCTAGCCCGGAACTCAACAAATTTTTTCCTGCCAAGAAAAACCCCTCCGATTGATTCCGGAGGCTTGCGCTCCAAGCTTCAACCGAACGGCGCAGGTGTGTATGCTCCTAAAGCGGCAGGCATCCGCAACCCCTGCACACCAAGCATTTGCACACGGTTGAGGAAGGCGGCTCCGAGCATCAGGTGCCACGCAACCTCGACGACCCGTCGGTTCTCCGGAGCTTCCAGATACGACCCCCGCACCCAGTCGTTGAACGCTCCCATCGCGGGACCGCACCAGATTTGGTAATCGGCTTCGCGTCCGTCTTCCCCGTGGTTCGACCAGCGGGAGGAAAGGCCGAGGTACCACCGGAAGATGAGCGCCATCTTGCGCTTGGGGTGGTTTTGAGCACGGGCGATGACCTCTGGGTCGCGTTCGTTGAAGAAGCGCACCGTCTCCTCCCAGACCGCTTCCAGCGGCTGCCGGAACACCTGCTGTTCTAGGCGCTCCCGCTCCGCAGTGGGAATCGTGTCAATGGCATCGCAACTCCGGTAAAATTCATAGAGTTTCTGCGCCCGCATCGGGAACATGGTTCCGCGCTTGAGGACTTGCAGTTTCACGCCCATCTCGAACATGTCGGCAGCGGGGGCCATCGCCACATCAGCCATTCCAGCCTGCGCAAGCAGTTGCTTGGTGTGTGCGGATGCCGCAGCTTCTCGGCAAGCCTGATTGACCGATCCGGTAGTGACGTAGGCCGCGCCCATCGCAAAGGCGGCAAGCGCTGCCATCGGAGTGCCAATCCCCCCCCCCGCCCCCACCCGGATAGAGGTGGCATAGTCGCGTTCAGCCTGAATTTCATCTCGTAGTGACAGAATCGAGGGCAGCAGAGCGACCAGTGGACGATTATCCGTGTGCCCTCCGGAATCAGCCTCGACGGTGATGTCGTCGGCCATCGGCACCTGTGCCGCCATGCGGGCTTGTTCCTCGGTGATCAAACCCTCCGACTGAAGTTGCTGAAGCCATTTGAGCGGAGCTGGTTCCATGAATTTCCGGGCGACTTCCGTGCGTGAAATTTTAGCGATCACACGGTTACTGGCAAAGATTCGTCCGTCCGAAGTCGTTTGCAGGCCTACCACTCGGTAGCGCACGATGTGTGGCGTGAGATCGAGATAGGCCGAGGCTTCCACCGTCCGTACCCCGTGTCGCAAAAACAACTCGCAACCGGAACGCTCCAGCGCGTCTTCATTGGGACTGTGGATGAGGTTGAAAGCATACGGTCCCTGCGGCAGGGCGTGCTGGATGCGCTGGATGGCTTCTTCAATGCGGGCAGGAACGAGTCCGGCAGCACCAAACGATCCCAGCAACCCGGCCTGTCCCAGAGTGATAACCAACTCCTCACAGGCAATGCCGTTCGCCATTGCCCCTGTCATGTAGGGCAAGCTCACCTGATGCGCGGCGAGAAAGCCCGGATCGCCAAGCTGGTTCGGTTGCACGGCGGGTATTTGCGCCAGCAGTTCCGCAGCAGTGCTGGGGGCGTGAAACGCCTCGTCGGTGCAGAGGCTGACTTGCCCTTGGCTTCGGACGACGTAGCACGGACGCTCAAGCTGAAGCAGCACAGCCCGCTGCTGTTTGGGATCAAAGGCGAGGTGGTTGGGGTTGAGCTGGACAGACGGGTATTGCGCTCCCGGAGTCGAGTAAAATTGGAGTGAAGTCATCAAACAAGGGGCGAGAAAATCACCGCAGAGCCACAGAGCATGTGGAGTAAAATTGGAAAAACAACCCTCTGTGTTCTCTGCGTCTCTGTGGTGAATCAAAACACTGAAAACACCCTATTCATCCCACGAGACGGGGATGCGGTGCAAGTTAAAACTCATGCGGATGCTTCGTCCAGCAACCGTTTCCGGAGGCGTTGGAAGACACGAGGCAGCGCAAGTTCCGAGATTTCACCTAGTGTGAGCCACTGCGCATTGTCGGGCGGGACGGATGGAATTTCAGCAACGGTGCAGAGTCGGCAGTGCAGGGTGGCGTGGAAGCGGGTGTAGTCGTGTTCCATTTTGAAAAGCTCCGGGCCAATCCGAGCGGCGACTCCGTAATCCTCATGGAGTTGCTGTGTCAACCACGCTGCTGCTGAGTTTTCCGAGGGCAGTTCCTCCCAAGTTGGGAATTCCCACAGCCCGCCCATCAGCCCGCCTTCCGGACGTTTCCGGACCAGCCAACAGTCTCCGTTCTGGACCAATGCGGTCAGTTTCTCGATTCTAATGATCTCCGGACGTCCCCGGGGGACCGGAATCGTGTCGGTCCGTCCTGTGTGGAAGGCGACGCACCAAGTGTTTACCGGACAGAGCAGGCAGGACGGATTCCGGGGGGTGCAAAGTGTGGCGCCAAGTTCCATCAGTCCTTGATTGAATTCGCGGGCGTGTCCGTGCGAAATCCACTCGGCGGCGAGCGACCAGAGTTGCTTTTGCACCGGGGTGGATTTAGGCGGCTCGCCGATGCCCTCAATCCGGCAGAGCACCCGCTCGATGTTGCCGTCCACCACCGGACGAGGCTGGTTGAACGCGATGCTCGCAAGTGCTCCAGCGGTGTAGGGGCCGATGCCGGGCAGGGCGCGGATGTGATCGAAATCCGCTGGGAGTTCACCACCGTGTTCGTCGCAGATCACTCGTGCGGCCTTCTGGAGGTTCCGGGCACGAGAGTAGTAGCCCAACCCCTCCCAGAGCTTCAGCACCATTTCTTCGGAAGCAGCGGCCACCGAGTGGACTGTTGGCAGTTCCGACATCCAGCGTGTGTAGAACGGCAACATCGTCTTGACCTGAGTTTGTTGGAGCATGATCTCCGAAACCCAGATTTCGTAGGGGTGATACTGCCGTCGCCACGGCAGAGGCCGTTGGTGTTCGGCAAACCAGTCGAGCAGCGCTTGTTGGAGGTCGGGAAGATGGTCTGGATTCATAAAGAGTGACTCAAGGTTTTACGGGAAATGCCGATGATGCACCTAGGAACGCCTCTCGTGGGGCGATTTCGCTAAAGATTTTGTTTCAGGTTCCGATAAGTCTGGCAAGAGTTTTTTTTCATCGTTTGATCTATGGCCCTTCGAGTCAACACCAACGTCGCCGCACTCAACGCATTGCGGCACCTGAACCGCACGGAGCAAGCGCTCTCCACGAATCTGGAGCGGCTCTCGTCCGGACGTCGTCTGAACAAGGCAGCGGACGGACCGGCGGCACTGGTGATCTCGGAGCAGATGAAGTCTCAGATCAGTTCGATTGATCAGGCGATTCGTAACACGGAAACCTCTGTTTCGATGGTCCAAACCACGGAAGGGGCGCTGAGCGAGGTGAGCAACATGCTCATTAATCTACGCCAGCTTGCGGTGCATGGAGCCAACGAGGGGGCGAATGACGAGAAGATGTTGCAGGCAGACCAGAACGAGGTGGAGAACCTGCTGGCGACCATGAAGCGCATTGCCATGACCACCCAGTTTGGGACGCAGGCTCTACTCGATGGTAGCCGTGCTTCCACCGGAGTGGCCGTTGGCGATGGGCTGGAGTTTGTGAGCGCGTCGGAGCTTTCCAAATCCTCTCCTTCGGAAGGCTACAAGGTCAACGTCACACAGGTCGCCACCCGGCCCCTGCTCGTGAGCACACGCAGTTTGACGCTGCAAGATGTTAACCCGCAGAATTCCATCACCTTCGTCGTCAACACCGGGAACCGCACCACTTCGATTGACCTCAAGGAGAACCGTACTTTGTGGGAGCAAGTGGACAAGATCCGGCGGCAGGCCGGGAAAGATGGTACACCGGAAGCGGTTGAACGAGCGGGGCGGACGATCCAGCAACTCCTTGCCGGAGAGTTACAGGCCAAGCTGGATGACACCGGGATGGATTTGGAGGTGTTTGTGTACCAACCTTCCGAAATGCTGGGAGTCGTACTCTCCGATTTTGACTCGCTCAACGACACGCTGGAGGAAATGCGCACTCAACCCGGCGGGTTGGACGAACTGGCCGGAGGCAATGAGGTGATCGTCATTCGGCATCGCCAGTTCGGAAGCGAGCCAACGTTCACCATCACCTCCAACGTCGCTGGGTTCTTCCGGACAGATGCCCCGGCGAATTCGGCCGTTGCTGCGATTCCCGGCAGAGATGTGGAGGGCACCATCGGCGGCAATCCGGAAACGGGCGGCGGCGAGGTGGCCATCGGCAAAGGGCAATTGCTGATGGGCGCGCCCAGCACTGACATCGAAGGCGTGGCTGTGCGCTACACGAACACGACTGAGGACGAACTCTTCCGGGTCTTCAGCACTCGTGAGAATCGTGACATCGGACTCTACAAGCAGGAGAAGGACAACGACTTCCTCGTGGGCGAATCGGTTGATGGCTATGTCCATATCACGCAGAATGCGTTGAGCTTCCAAATCGGCCCCAATCAGGTGCAGAACAGTAAGTTCTCCCTCCAGAGTGTCAATCCGGAGGAGCTGGCCCGGAGCGTGGAGAACGAGAGCGGTTTCCGTAGCCTCAACGACATCACCCTGCTCAGTGCGGACGAGTCCGGAGATGCGATCACGGTGATTGACGAGGCGATTGGTGAGGTGGCGATGATGCGCGGGGATCTCGGTTCCTTCCAACGCAATACACTGGAAGCCAATCTCAACAACCTGCGCATCTCCAAGGAAAACCTGACTGCCTCCGAGTCGCAGCTCGCCGATACAGACATGGCCGCAGAGATGAGCTCCTTGGTCAAAAACCAGATTCTGCTGGCTTCCGGGACGGCGATGCTGGCGCAGGCGAACCAAGTGCCGCAGTCGGTGATGCAGCTCCTCAACGTGGGGCAGTGAGGTGGAACGTTTCTTGAAATCTTCCGCAACTCTCTCTGCGCCCTCATGGCAAAATGGAGGGAATCTTGGAATATCAGTAAGTTGACTTGAATTCGGCAGGGAAAAATTTGCCCAATGCTGGACTGTTTGAACTTCTTAGGACGCAAGGTTAAGGTTTTCCTTGGCTGAACTCAACCCAAACGCCGTTACCGGTCTCGGTTCGAAGCTGAACACGCGAGAGATCGTCGAGCGCTTCATGGCGATCGAGAAGCGCCGTCTCAAGCCGATTGAGGCCCGCAAGGAGGAGAAGGTTGAGGAACTGGAGGCGTGGCAGATGGTCAAGGCGGAGCTGGATAAGCTCAAGGGCGTGGCCTCAGCGCTCGACAGCGATGACGTCTGGGAGGCCCGCAACGTTGAGGTTAATGATGATGAGGTTTTGAGCGCGAAAGCTAGGCGTGATGCGACCCCCGGCAAGTACACAGTCGCCGTTGATTCTGTGGCGCTCTCGCACCAGATTTCGTCGCAGGGCTTTGCCAGTTCGGACGATGTGATCGGCACGGGGACCGTGCGCCTTCAGGTCGGCGACAGCGAGGAGGATACGCCTATCACGATCCGCCTGATGGAGGGCAACGACACGCTGAAAGCACTCAAGCAGGCGATCAACGATTCGGATGCGGATGTGGAAGCCTACATCGCCAAGACTTACGGGGATGAACCTTACCGGCTGCTGCTGACGAGTAAACGCACGGGTGAGCAAAGCCGCATCAATATTACGCTCGATCTGGAAAAAGGGGACGTGGAGACCCCGAACTTTGAGAACTCCTTCGACACCACGGCGGAGTGGAAGGGGCTTGATCCTGTTGAGCAGGAGCTCAAACTCCGAGGCGTGGGTTCTTCAACGCCCGTGATGGAGGTGGTGGGGGAGTACACCGGAGAGGACGACACGATCATTGAGTTCACAGTGCTACGGAACGGAACCATTCCCTCGGAAGCCGGAGTATTGCTGGGCTGGAAGGATGACAAAGGCCGCGAAGGAAAGATCGAGATCAACAAATTCAACTATGTTCCTGGACAGCCGGTGGACGTGGTGGACGGCGTCCAGATCCGCTTCAGTGACGGTGAACTGGTCGCAGCGGATCAGTTCAAGATTAAGGCGTTTGCTGAGAAATCACAGATGCTCTGGTGGATGGATGGGGATGAACGCAAAGCAAGAATCACCCAGCCTTCCGACTGGCAGAGCAAAACCGAGTCCGGAGGTGTCCACGTCACTGGAACCTACGAAGGCGAGGACGACCAGACCGTGACGCTCCGGATTCAGGATGGAGGTCAGGTGGGAGGAACTAAGGCCATCTCGCTCTACTATGAGTTTTCCGAATCCGGCGATTCCGGAACGGTCAGCCTGAGCGCCCCCTATCAATCGGGGGGAGACGACGATGGACTCGACAGCGCGACCGCCTACGACTCGCAAGACGGGGATGAATTGTTTGACCTGAAGTTCAATAAGGGGGAAAAGGGTGGCTCGAACAAGATTCCGATTGGGCACGGACTCTTTGTCGAGGTTCCTCCCGGAGTGCTGCGCGACGGCGAAAGCACGAAGATGGATTTGTACGCAGCGGCCCCGGAGGGGTACTGGTGGCTGGAGGACGAGGCCGAAACTCGAGGTGAGGACGCCACCGGAACCGTTGACCAAGTGCTGGAGTGGGAAGGCGGCGGTGCCGTGGATTTGGAAGAGCTTGACGACTATGAGGATTATCTTGAAAGTCAGGAGGGCGTCAATCGTCTGAGCGTTGAGGACAGCATCGCCTCGCTCAGCGGACGTAAGAGCGAGGCGGCCATCGCAATCTCCGGAAACTACACGCAGGACGTGAACAATGCCTACATGTTCACGGTGGAAAAGCGTGGGAGCGTGGGCACCACGCGGATCCTCAAGCTGAAGTGGGAGGACACCTTCGGTAACAGCGGCGCGATTGACTTTGGCGATGGCTACCAAGCGGGCACTCCGGTGGTGTTTGACGACCAGCTCACCTTGTCATTGGGCGAGGGGCAACTCTACGAAGGCGATTCTTTCACCATCGAAGCCCGCACGGCGACCACGCGAGAGGCCAAGGATTTGGTGATCCGCATGGGAGCTTCGGATCTTGGAGGCGGGCTGGAAGTGCGGCGTGACAAGAATCAGGCGAACGACGTGATTCCGGGGCTGGACTTGGAATTCTTTGCCCCGTCCGAGAAGCCGGTGACGATCTCGGTGGTTGGAGACCGGGAGAAGGCGAGGGAGCGCATCCGGGACTTCGTGGATGCCTACAACACCTTCAACACCACGGCGACGGAATTGTCGCGGTTCGACAAGTCGACGAACACCGCAGCGCCCCTCTTGAGTGACCGCAACCTCTCGTCGGTCTCCAACGAGATTGCGACGATCTCGATTGCCACTGTGGCGGGGCTGCCGCAGTCCGACAACATGCTCTTTGCAATCGGGCTGCGCCTCAACGACCGGGGGGTGATGTCGATTGACGAGAAGAAGCTTAGCGAGAAGGTGGAGGACAACTTTGCGGCAGTTGCGGATATCTTTCGGGCGAAAGGTGCTTCGGATAATCCTGGAGTCGCGTATGTGGGCATGAATAAGGAGACGCAGATCAGTCCGGTCGGCTACAAGGTGGACGTCACCCGGGTTCCCACACGAGGCACGTTCACGGGTCAGAAACTGCCGGGGCTGATCCAGATTGACAAGACGAACAACACCCTGCTCGTCAAGAACAATGGTCGCACCTCCGATCCGATTGAGTTGCGGGAAGACCTCTACACGCCCGCGAGTTTGGCGAAGGCGATCCAAAAACAGATCGCCGAGGACAAGACGCTTGGCAGCCGTGGCCTCCGGGTGGAAGAGCATGAAGGGGCACTGCGCTTCACTTCCGGGTCGTTCGGCAGCAACAGTAAAATCGAGGTGCTGCCCGGAGAGCAGAAGGACCTCTCCAGCATCGGACTGGACGAGGGAACTGTCGAATCCGGAGTGGACGTGGAGGGGACGATTGATGGTGTCGAAGCGCTGGGGCGTGGGCAACTGCTCGCCGGGGCGAAAGACACCAACGCCGATGGACTCCGGCTTTTCGTAACCTTGAACGAAGCCCAGCTTGAGGCGGGGCAGCTGGAAGCCAGCGTGACGATCACTAAGGGTGTGGCGGTCAAGCTCAGGAACAAGCTGGAGCAGTTCACCAGCCCCATCAACGGCGAGTTCCAGCGCATCACCAAGGACCTCAACGAACAAATGCGCTCCTATGACAAGCAGGTCGGAGACCTCATGGAACGCATGGAGAGCAAGCAGTCACAACTGCAACGCAAGTTCGCCAAGCTCGACAGCACACTCGGACGCCTCAAGGCGCAGCAGAGCTACGTCAGCCAGCAACTTTCGGCAATGCAGGGTGGAAAGAAGGATAATTAGTAGTGATGGTGGCTGGCTGGTGAGTCGGTGAGTCAATGGGGCTTTGAGCCAGGGAGCGAGAGAATCTTTGGAACTTTGGAACTGATTTTTTCTTTGAGTGGATGAATCAACTCATAATTCTTACTATTAACTCTGAATCCTCATGAGCGCTTACGGGAGTTACCAGAACGCCTACCGTCGTGCTTCGGTCAACACGATGGACCAAGGCAAGTTGATCGTGATGCTCTACGACGGAGCGATCCGCAACGTCAACTTCGCGCTCCAGCACCTCAAGGATGACGAGGTCGAGAAGAGCCACAACTGTCTGGTGAAGGCGAAGAACATCGTCACCGAACTGCTCTCGACCCTCAACATGGAACAGGGGGGTGAGATTGCGAAGAACTTACAAAGCCTCTACAGCTACATGTTCAACCAACTCGTGGAGTCGAACGTGCGCAAGGATCCCAAGCCGGCAGAATCTGTACTGAAACTGCTTCGGGAGTTGCGCGAGGCTTGGGTTCACATTGGTAAGAAACAACCACCTGCGGCCAGCGTGCCCGCACGTCCAGGAGCCATGCCCGCTCCGAAGAACGTCCGTGTGCAAGGCTGAATAGTAAACAGTACTAACAACTGCTCACTGCTAACTGAAATGAGTTCGTACCGCGCTTACCATCAGACGAGTGTGCAGACCTCGGATCAGCTCACGTTGATCGTGATGCTCTACGATGGGATGCTCCGCTACCTGCGCAAGGCGCACACTTGTATCGAGGCGCAGGACATCGAGGGGACGCACAACTACCTGATGCGTAGCAAGGACATCGTGAACGAACTGCTCTCGACCTTGCGCGCGGAAAAAGCCGGAGAGGTGGGCGGCAATTTGCGGGATTTGTACCTGTACATGTTCCGGCGCATCCTTGAGGCGAACCTGAACAAGGATCCGCAGCCGGTGCAAGATGTCATCCGAATCGCCGAAACCCTGCGGCAGGGTTGGCTCCAAATCAAGTCCCAGCGCTCGCAGCACAAGCAGGCCACACTCGCCCAGCAGAAACGGGCCAAGTTCCGGGCGCAGGGGTGATTCAATGAGCTATTGTCGGTGTCTGCTCATTTGGCATGAATTAGACAAGTGGGTAAAGTATAATGGCAGTGCTTCAGAGAATTCTGCAGAGGGTCATTGATCGAGATTATTACCTGTCTTCCCAATGCCGAGGAGGAAATGCTTGGATGATGATCTCGAACGCATTGATATTGAGAACGCGATTCTGAAAGGTCGCTTAGAAAAGAGGTTAACTCGGGATGTACACGGAACAAGATACGCATTAAAGGTCCAGCGATGGATGGCCGATTGGTGCATGTCGTTTGTAGGTTTCGTGAGGGATCAAATCCGATTGTTATCACGGTTTATGCTCTGTAGGTAGTAGAATGGTTTGTGAGTTTTGTGATGGGGAGACCCGACAAAAAAAGTCAAACGCCAACACTGGCTAAAAGGAAAACTTTACATCGCTGAAAATGTTAATGCCGAAATCTGTATGGAATGCGGAGAAAGATACTTTCATGCAAAAACCCTTGATGAGGTGGACACCTACCTTTTAAGTAAACATGCGGTTAAAGCACAGATCAGCGTAGAGATTGTCAACTTTGGTCAAGCAAGCACCTGACCCACACGCCCGTCCGGAGACGGGAGTGGTAACACGGGGCGGCGTACCCGTGTCCACGTCCGATCAAGCGCGAGAGACGACGAACCGCTGAGGAACTTCCCCCTTTGAGAAAAGGGGGAAGCTTAATTGAATCCAGCATCAAAAGGGCTTCAGCCATTCCGGAATTCCGGAGCGGCAAGCCCTTTTTTTATGCCAAAAAACAGTTCCACTTTCCAGCGATGACGGTAGAGGTCGGCCACCGTCTTGGCC
>CAJWCD010000061.1:0-20548 GCA_913020725.1 uncultured Pseudomonadota bacterium | reverse complement strand
GACGACACCAGAAGTCGAGACCTTAGTATTGCTGGAGGCCTTGGCCTTACTGGTCGTGTCTTCCGTCCCGGAGGTGACTGTCGCCGTTGTGGTGGCAGATCCCGAGCCCAACATCAACCAGTCAGCCCCCAGCGTAAGTCCAAAGTCAAAAATCCATTGGTTGCCAATGGCCAAGCCAAGGTCTGTGATTTTCGTGTCCACCTTATAGGTGACGGTTCCCAAGGAAGCGTTGGTCGTGGTCCAGCCATCGCTGGCAATCCCACGCTGGAAGTAGCCCATCAAGATGTTGAAGGAGTTGCCCGGAAACCAACGGGCATACAAGCCTTGGTTGCTCAACGTGAACGATTTGGAAAGGATACTTGCTGTGGACGATCCATATTCCAACCCGAATGACCAGCTTTCGCCTGGGAGTTCAAAACGATACGGTTGGTTGAGGATATAGAAGGGGTGGATGCCAGCGGTCTTTCCAATGAGCAGCATGTTGCTCTTGCGGTTGCCTTTGGAATCGGCAAACGCAGCCGTGGCCAGTAGCAGAGTGCTGACGGCAATGATGAGTTTTTTGCACAAGGTCATCGCTTTTCTCCAAGCAAGGGATTTAGGAAAGAAGACGTGGCTCAACCACCCCTTCCATTTAGCACCGGACAAGCAAAAGCAGGTCACCCCATTTCGCTTGCCGGGTGCGTCAATGATTTGGAATATACGCATCCCCGAGCGGTTTTGCAAGCAGAAACACCGGGGGAGGACAAAATTCTTGGATGGACCGAGATTTGCAAAAGCGAGGTGGACGAGACACCACACCTTTGAGGTTCCATGCCTAAATCCTGCCCGACACCACTGCTCCCTCTCTGCGTTTTCCTGCTGCTTTCTGCCTTCCCGGCAGCGGCGCTTGATAACCACGCAGGGACGACTCCGGCACAGGTGTCCCCACAAAGCCCTAGCACGGGAGCGGTGATTCTGGACGTGCGGCGCCTCACAGCCCGGCACATCCGGGACGGTGGGGTGGTGCTGTGGGACGCGCATTTCAACCGCCCCGTGACGGTCTCGCGGCATTCCAACAAAACCGACCCTTGCCACCCCAAGTGTCGGGTGGTGACCGATCCGGTGCCTGAGAACACGCTGGATGCGCCACACCTCAAAATTCTGCTGGGAGAGGTGGAACAGGCCGCCCGTTTTGTGGAGGGTAGCGGCACGCACGCCCTGCGCTTCAGCTACCGTGTGCAACCGGAAGATCCCCCAAGCTCCATTCAACTCAAGCCCGGCAAGCTGCACCTCGGCGACTCGTGGTTCTTGCACGACGATCTTGGTGAGGTGGTGCAGCGCGAGATTCCGGTACACGTCCTCAAGTCCGATCATTCACAGGCCCACATTGACCTGCTGACACCCGGAATGGATCCCAAGCAGCGAGTGCCGTTCGCCTTGCGCATCAAGCCTTCCGTGCCGCAGGACATCCGGGCGTGGCGGGTGCGGCTCAGCGGTTGGGATGACCACGGGATTGTGGCTTACGCACTTTCGCCTCACCCGGAACCTCCGGAGTGGGGCTCCCCAGATTGGATCAAGGTCGAGGAACGCAACCGGTTGGACGTGCGCACGATGTACCAACTTCCCCGCAACCAGCCCATTCCCACCATGCTCGCGCTCCATGCGTGGCTGCGTGACGAGGCGGGCAATCTCTCCGCACGCATCTCCGAGCGGGTGCGACTCGATTTCCGCAAACCCGCCCCGCAGGACATGGACGGACCGCAGGGTTTTGTGCAACTTGCATCTGGCAAGGAGCGGGCGTCCGGGGACAAGGTGCTGCTCATCCTCAACGCCGAGGATCCGCAGGGCGTGAGCGGCTACTACATCTCGGAAAGCCGAGTGCGCCCCGAACCCTACGAGTTTAAGCTCATCAACCCTCCGGAGCCAAAGTTCAAGCAGTTGGTTGCCGTTCCCCTCGGAGATGTGGAGGGTCCACGCACCCTGCACGTCTGGTTCCGGGACACGGCAGGCAACGCCGCAGCAACGCCCGTGCTGCAAATCATCGTGGACCGCCGACCGCCGATTGGTGGAGCGGAAGGTTTGGTCAACGGGCAATCACGTTTTCTGGAAAAGGGCGTTGCCGTGCTGGTCGCGTTTGACGAAAACGGGGTCAATGGCTACCACCTCGGTTGGAGTTCGGAGGTTCCACCCCTCGCGCAGTTTACGCTTAGCGCACCCGCGCAGCGTTTCCGCATTGCAGCGGCGGTCAGCCTTGAAGGCCGTGTTCCAGGCGACCGACTCTTCGCCTTCTTCCGTGACGTTTTCGGCAGCATCTCCCGTCCTGTGGTCGTGGGTGTGGTTCCCAAGCAGCGGCGCCCCATCCACAAGCTCTCCGATCCGGAGACCGCAGACACACGCACCCTCTCGCAGCGTTAAACGCCCCATGCCCTCCGGTCCCAAGCTGACCAGTGCGGTCGCGATCTTCCTCATCATCACCTGTGGCTACGGCCTGTTTTATGTCTGGAACCACTACGACGACCTCCGCGAAACGCAGGTCCGCCGCCAGATGGAAGTGCTGAACGCGCGGGAATAATGGAGAATCCAGGAGTCAGGAGTCAGAATGGACGGGTCGTGGCCTGACGCTAAATCATCATCCGACTCCGTCCATGCCAACCCCTGACTCCTGAATACCGACTCCTGAATTCTTCCGGAAAGGCATTGCTCCAAAGCTTCCCCCCCACCTCCACACTTCTCGTTGCCCGCCGAAGGTGCTAGGATGAGTTGCATCTGAATTTCGGACTCGTTTTCCTCGCCTTTACCGCAGAATAAACATGAACCTCGCATTGTTTCCCGTCTCCCCCGACCAACGCCGTAGCCCACCCAGCACGATGTCAGGCGTGGGGTTTGGCACCCTCTTCAGCAACCACATGCTCACGATGGAGTGGGAGACCGGGAAGGGCTGGCACAACAAACAGATCCAACCTTTTGGTCCACTCTCCCTCGCCCCCTCTGCGCTAGTGCTACATTATGGGCAGGAGGCGTTTGAAGGGTTAAAGGCGTATCAGGCGGACGAGGGCAAGGCCACGCTGTTCCGGCCCCGGCTCAACTTTGAGCGCATGAACAAGACCGCCCGCCGCATGTGCCTTCCAGAACTTGACGTGGAAGCCACGCTTGACGCGCTCAAGCAACTCATCCGGCAGGATTGCGACTGGATTCCGACCGAACCCGGAACCTCGCTCTACATCCGACCCACGCTGATCGCCACCGAAGAATTTCTCGGTCTCAAGGTTTCCTCGAAATACCTCTTTTACATCATCCTCTCTCCGGTTGGTCCCTACTATCCGGAGGGTTTCAATCCTGTCAAGATCACGGTCTGCACCGCTTACGTCCGCGCCGCACCCGGAGGTGTGGGAGAAGCCAAGACGGGCGGGAACTACGCCGCCAGTAACCTTGCAGAAAAAGAAGCCAAGGAGCGCGGTTTCACACAAGTCCTCTGGCTTGATGCTGTCGAGCGTCGTTTTGTGGAGGAAGTGGGGGCGATGAACATCTTCTTTGTGATCGACGGGGAACTCCACACCCCGCAGCTCACCGGAACCATCCTACCGGGTATCACCCGCCGCTCCGTCATCGAACTCGCCCAGCACTGGGAGATGACGGTGGTCGAGCGCCGCATCCCCATTGACGAAGTGCAAGAGCGCATTAGCAACGGCTCCCTCACCGAGGTCTTTGGCTCCGGAACCGCTGCGGTCATCTCGCCCGTGAGCCTGCTCAATTTCAAGGACCAGAACCTCGTCATCGGGGATGGCCAAACCGGCCCGATCGCGCAAAAATTCTTCCAGCACCTCACCGACCTCCAGTACGGACGCATCGACGACCCCTTTGGCTGGATCGAGCCGCTTGAGTAGTCTCCCGGTTTTCTCACCGCAGAGGTGTAGAGATCACGGAGAAAAAATCTCTGTGTCCTCTGCGCCTCTGCGGTGAACCCAAACCACACATGAAAATCACTCCAGATTGGTTCGACCGCGATCCCCGCGTCATCGCTCCGGATTTGCTGGGAAAGGTGCTGCGGCACAAGGTGGGCGGACACTGGCTCTGCGCCCGCATCATCGAAATTGAAGCATATTTGCTGGAGGAGAAGGGCAGTCACGCCTCGTTGGGCTGGACTCCCAAGCGCAACGCCCTCTTCATGCCACCCGGCACGATCTACATGTACTACGCCCGTGGTGGAGATTCTTTCAATCTGAGCTGTCGGGGTGAGGGCAACGCCGTGCTGATCAAGTCCGGGATTCTGTGGCCGTGGCCCGCTCCGGACCCCGCGATGCTTCAACACATGCAGCAACTCAATCCCGTCAACGGACGCCTCCGTCCTCCAGAAACGCTTTGCTCCGGACAGACGCTGTTCTGCCAATCCCTCGACCTCAAGGTGCCGGAGTGGGATCAGCGGACGTTTCAACCGGGACGACTGGAGTTGCTAGACATGAGCGAGCCTCCTCCGGAAGTTCTGCAAACCACCCGGCTCGGCATCTCTCCCGGACGTGATGAACACCTCCCCTTCCGCTTTATTGATGCGGGGTTCCTCCGCCACTGCACCAAAAACCCCCTCACGCAACGGAGTAATCCTCCACCGGTTCGGCGCTACGCGATTGAAGGGTAGGTTGGGCAAAACGAAGTGTGCCCAACCAAGACAAGCCATCACGCCGTGTTGGGCATGTCGCTGCCGCTCCTTTGCCCAACCTACTCTGAAATGTGTGACCAGATGCTTGTAAGTGCGAAGAAAACCACGGGCCGCACTGGACACGGCCCGTGAGCAAGCAGCGGTTCAGCCGCCGAGCCAGCCGCCGTAGTTCACAAAGAACGGAACGAAGACGAGGCTGAGGATCGCCGAGAGCTTGATGAGGATGTTGAGGGAGGGTCCGGAGGTGTCCTTGAAGGGATCGCCCACGGTGTCGCCAACGACGGCAGCCTTGTGGGTGTCCGTACCCTTGCCGCCGAAGTTGCCTTTCTCGATGTACTTCTTGGCGTTGTCCCACGCGCCCCCGGAGTTGGCCGAGGCGATGGCCAGCACACCGCCAGAAACCAGCGAACCTGCCAACACGCCCGCGACTGCCGGAACGCCGAAGAGGAAACCGACAAGCAGCGGAGTTCCAATGATGAGAATGCCCGGCGGAATCATCTCCCGGAGCGCCGCTTGGGTGGAAATCGAGATGCATTTCTCGTAATCTGGTTCGGCCGTGCCCTCCATGATGCCCGGAATCTCCCGGAACTGCCGTCGCACTTCCGCAATCATGTCAAACGCAGCTTTGCCGACCGATTTCATCGTCATCGCCGAGAAGAGAAAGGGCAGCATCGCTCCCACAAAGAGTCCAGTGAGGACCATCGGGTCGAGCAGATTGATCGAGTCCAGCACTTTCACATCGGGCTGGAGCAGGTCGGCGCGGGTGAGGAATGCGGAGAAGAGCGCAAGGGAGGTGAGGATCGCGGAACCGATGGCGAAGCCCTTGCCAATCGCGGCAGTGGTGTTGCCCGCAGAATCGAGGACGTCAGTACGGTTGCGGATATGCTCGCCCATGCCGGCCATCTCGGCGATGCCGCCTGCATTGTCGGCGACCGGGCCATACGCATCAATCGCAAGGCCGATGACCAGTGTACTCAGCATCCCAATGGCTGCGATCGCAACCCCGTACATGCCTGCAAGGGTGAAGGGCACATAGATGCTCACCGCAATCGCAAGGATTGACCATGCGGAACTCTGGTAGCCGAGCGCGAGGCCGAAGATGATGTTCGTCGCCGCACCCGTTTCCGAGGCTTGTGCGACCTCCCGGACGGGCTTGAAGTCATGCGAAGTGTAGTATTCGGTGATCAAACCCACGACCAGTCCGACAACCGCTCCGGTGAGGTAGCAGAGATAGACCCCAAGCCAAGAATACGATGCTCCAGAAATCTCGAAACTTGCGGGCAACGCCCACCAAGTCACGACGAGCATCACGGCTCCGCTGAGAACGGTGGCGACGATCAACAACCGCTTGAGGGTCGGGGCCACTTCCTGATCGCTGTTGGCACGTCCGAAGAGAATGAGCGTGAACAGGCTGATCGGAATGCCCACCGCCGTGATCAGGATCGGATAGAGCAGCGCGTTCAGATCGGTTGCAAAGGCCACCGCACCAATCACAAGTGCCGCACAGGTGCTTTCTGCACACGAACCAAAAAGGTCTGCGCCCATGCCTGCGACATCCCCCACATTGTCCCCCACATTATCCGCAATCACGGCGGGGTTGCGAGGATCATCTTCTGGAATGCCCTGTTCGACCTTGCCCACAAGGTCGGCCCCCACGTCAGCAGCCTTGGTGAAAATACCACCGCCCACACGGGCAAAGAGCGCGATTGAGGAACCGCCGAGTCCGAACCCGGCCATCACCTCCATGAGGATGTGCTTGTCAATCTCGGAGGGCAGCATCACAACGAGCATCAGATAAACGAGGATCAGTCCCAACACGGCCAGTCCGACCAGTCCGAAACCCATCACCGCTCCAGAGTTGAGCGCAACCTTGAAAGCGTCGCTGATTGAATTGCGCGCCGCAACCGTGGTGCGGACGTTTCCGGTGGTGGCGATCTTCATGCCAATGTAACCGGAGACGATGGAGAAGATGCAGCCCAGCAGGAAGGAGATTGCGGTGTACCAGCCCTCGTAGGTGTCCGGAGTGTGCTTGTCGTCAATCAAAACGCCGATGATCACGGCGAAGGCGACCATGAAGTACAGCATGTAGCGGTACTCCTCCTTGAGGAAGGCCATTGCGCCCTTAGAAATGGCGCCGTGAATGCGGATGAGCTTATCGGCTTCCTCGGAGCTATCAATGCCCTGCGTGAGCGGGATGCTCGAGACACGGAAGGTGTAGAACAGTGCAGCCCCCAGTCCCAACAGGGAGAGGGCTAGGATCATCATCACCATTGGGAATGTCCTTGATGTGACAGGTTGGAGAGCACGCTTACGCGCAACACCGGACTGGGCAACCCTTCCGGATCAGGAATGCAGGAATCCTCAACCCTTGCTGAGTCCTGCAAAACTTGACATGATAGCGGTTTCTTGTGCATTTGGCAATCCTGACGATCAACCCGGCGTGTCCCTAACGATCCTTCACCTATCTGACCTGCATTTCCACGCTCTGCCCCGGACTTTTCCGGAGTGGGCCTCGAAACGGGTGCTGGGCGCGGCGAACCTCGTGCTGCGACGTGCGCAGCATTACCCGCTTGCTCGTGCCAAGGCGTTGGTCGAGCAAGTCCGGGCGTTGTCGTGGGATCATCTGGTGATCAGTGGCGACCTCACGCAACTCGCACTGGAGCAGGAATTCGAGCAGGCCCGCGAAGTGCTGTCGCCCTTGCTGGAAAACCCGGAGTGCGTGACCGTGTTGCCGGGAAACCACGACCGCTATGTCGCCGCTGCGCAGTTTCCGGAGGATCGTTTTCAAAAGCACTTCGGGGAGTTTTGGACGGAAGGCCCGTTATGGGCCAAAGCCTTGGGCGAGGGCTGGCACCTGCTGGGCTGGGACAGCACCCATCCGAACGACTGGTGGAGTGCCTGTGGCACGGTTCCACAAGCAACCATCGCAGCAACAGAACGGCACCTTTCGACGCTTCCGGACAACGCGAAGGTGCTGCTTGCGAACCACTACCCACTCTGGTTTCCGGAGGGCTGGCGGGTCAAGCCTCGGCACGAGTTACACAATCTACTGACCGTGCGAACATGGATACTGCGGCAACCTCAGCTACGGGCCTACTTGCATGGACATGTTCATCGCAACTGGCACCTGACGATTCCACGGAAGGGCATGCCTGCGCTGGAAGCCGTGAATTCAGCGTCCTCCACAGAGGTGCTGCATTCCGGGAAAACCTCATCGTTCCACTGCATCGTGCTGGACGGTGAGGTGCTTGCTGTGGAACCCATCACCTTTTGAAACAGCGATGACCAAACTCCTCTTCGTCTGCCTGGGCAACATCTGTCGCTCTCCCACCGCCGAAGGCGTGATGGCCGCACTGGTGAAGCGTGCCGGAAAATCCAAGGAAATCCATTGCGACTCCGCAGGCACCGGAGGGTGGCATGAGGGCGAACACGCTGATGCCCGGATGCACAACCACGCCCACCGCCGGGGTTACGAATTGACCAGTCGTTCGCGGCCCTTGCGAGCTTCCGACTTTGCCGAGTTTGATCTCATCCTGACCATGGACGAGCGCAATTTTCGAGATGTGAAGAGTCGCATCCCACAAACACCACACCACGCCCAAGTCCGGCGCATGACAGATTTCTGCCGAGAGCATTTCGAGCAGGAGGTGTCCGATCCTTACTACGGTGGGGACCAAGGCTTTGAGCAGGTGCTGGACCTGCTTGAAGACGCCTGCTCCGGATTGCTCGATCATTTGGAGGGACGCTATGACCCCGGATCGCCAAAGCAGAATTGAGGCTGCGCTAGGCGAGTCCATCGCTGATCTGCAGACCATCAGCGGGGGCTGCATTGCGGATTCTCGACAGTTGACGACGCACACCGGAAAATTGTTTTTTCTCAAACAAGCACGTCCCGGCCAGAACCCAAACATGCTGCGGGCCGAGGCGAGTGGACTGCACGAACTCCGCAAGGCGAAGGCGGTACGGGTTCCGGAAGTGCTGGCGGTTGAGTTTGATTTTCTGCTGCTGGAGTTCATCCCAGCAGGACGGGCGCATTCCGGAAGCTATGCTGAACTCGGCCGCAACTTCGCCCAACTCCACCGCTTGCGGGGCAAGGTGTTTGGATTCCACGAAGACAATTTTCTTGGCACGTCCCTCCAATCCAATCGAGCCTCCGGAACGGCGGTCTCAAACTGGGTCACGTTTTACGCTGAGCAACGCTTGGGCTTTCAACTGCGGCTGGCCGAACGCACGGGTGCCGCGACCCCGGAATTGCGCCGAGGATTGGGTCGGCTACTCGACAAGCTACCTGATTTGCTTTCAGGGACGGAAGAACCCCCGACGCTGTTGCATGGAGACTTGTGGTCTGGAAATCACCTCATCGACACGCAAGGTCGAGGCTGGCTGATTGACCCTGCGGTTTCCTACGGGCATCGTGAAGCCGATCTCGCGATGACCACGCTGTTCGGAGGCTATCCCTCTGAGTTCTATGCTGCGTATCAGGAAGCCCATCCGCTCCCTTCCGGATGGCGCGAGCGCGAACCGCTCTATCACCTCTACCACCTCCTCAACCACCTCAACCTTTTCGGCAGTGGCTACCTTGGGCAAGTGCTGGCGGTGATCCGACGCTATGTTGGCTGACGCGAACAAGACGGTTCCACTCAACGAGGGTATGGAAGTCGCTGAAACCCGGGAACTGCGTCGGGCAGGAGGTCAGGTGGCAAGCAGATTGATGGCTACCGATCGGTCTTCTGCGAATAGACCGTCCGCATGGAGGTTCGTGAGACCGGCAGTTTGGCCTTTTGGTACCGCAGGACAACCTGCCGAAGACCTCTGTAGTTGAGCCCGTCCCGCTGAAAAGAGGGCGCAGGCTGGAGAGTGCTGCCGACTTTGGTCTCTGCGTTCAGTTCGGCTTCCCGTTCCTGCCAACGTTTGTAGGAATCGCGTCGGTCAACCACCTCGCGCAGTTGCTTGTACTTAAACAGCGACTTACGCCCAGTAGATGGGGACAGTGGCTTTCCCGAAGCCATTTGTTTTGCCCGTTCCCGCTTCCAGCGTTCGTAATTGGGATTCCGCGCCTCCAAAGTCCTTCGTAACTGCGGCCACCGTGCGGACCAGTACTTTTCCGTAGCACTCTGTGCCTGCAAAACCACCGGAAAAACAGCCATCCACAGCAAACTGCCAAGCAGCGCAGACAGCAGGCCATCCCGCCTTGCAGAAGCAGGAAAATTTCGCACAACCTTTGCGAGAGCGTGATTAAGCATGCGCTCGATTCTGAAGAAAAGACACTGCTGAAGTGAAGAGTTGTTGTCCGTCTGCCGACCCCATCCACTCGGCGATGGCGCGTTCCGGGTGCGGCATCAGGCCAAGCACGTTCCGTTCCGCATTCGTGATTCCAGCGATGTTGGCCAGCGAGCCATTGGGGTTTTGCCCCTCCGCATAGCGAAAGACAATTTGGCCGTTGCGCTCCAACTCCGCCAGCGTTGCTTTGTCGCAAAAGTAATTCCCCTCCCCGTGTGCAATCGGCAATCGCAAGCGTTCACCCCGTGTGCATGAATTTGTAAACGGGGTGTCTGTGGCGGCAACCTCGACCTCCGGAAGTTCGCAAACAAACTGCAAGCTCGCATTGCGCTGCAACGCTCCGGGGAGGAGTCCGGATTCGGTCAGCACCTGAAAACCATTGCAAATTCCCAAAACGAGAACCCCTCGTCCAGCGACTTCACACAAAGCATTCACCACCGGGCTGCGAGCAGCAAGGGCGCCAGCCCGCAAATAATCTCCGTGGCTGAACCCCCCCGGAACCAAAATCAGGTCAAAGCCCGCAAGCGAGTCCGTGGTGTGCCAAACGTACTCAGGCACCAACTCCGGAGTCTGCTCAACCGCTTTGAAGAGGTCGGAATCGCAGTTCGATCCGGGAAAGACAAGAACAGCGGTGCGATAACTCATACCTGAGACCTCTCAATGGGAGGCAAGTGGATCAAAACCAACAGTTGGCTCAATGTGGCATGATTTTTGAGCTTCTACCAGAAAGCTCAAGCAGAGGGGCGCGTCCTCGCAGAGATGGATTGTTCTCAACGCGCCCTCATGTCACTCAAAAATGGTTGCATAAAAACCCTCCCTCCACAGGCTGGGAAGCCAACAGTGCCAGTAGATCATGGTTGGTCTGAATTTGAAAGAGATTGTTCGTTCCAATCACAGCACGGTGGTTCTCTAGCATGGATAATTCGGAATGAGTAGCAGCAATCCCAGACGCGGGCCAAAACCTGCCGCTTCACTGAAAGCCCTCTCGTATTTCGTCGATGTGCTGGCGATGTTGGCGATCATCTTCCTGATCCAATCGGAAACCCTATCGAAGCAGCAGGAAGAGGTTCACAAGCAGGTGAACGAGCAGCAGGTTTCCCAAATCTCCGAGTTAGAAAAGCAGATCAAGGAGTACGAAGAGCGGCTTCGGGAACTTGAGGAAATGGAGAAACGGCTCAAATCCGTCAATCTCCAGAATGAATTATCGAGCAATGAAGAGGATGTCAAGCAGACGACCAAAAAAATTCAGAACCTGTACGCCCAACTCGACGAAGCCATCCAACACAAGGACACGTCCCTCCAGCGTTACCAGAGTGTGCTTACGGACATGGAGGCCAAGTTCAACAACCAAGTTCAGGATTTAGAAGATAAAAATATTGCACAAAAACAAAATCTTGAGAATACCATCATTACACAAAAACAAAATCTTGAGAATACCATCACTGCACAAAAACAAAACCTTGAGAATACCCTACAGGAAAAGCGCCAACTGGAGCAAAATCGTCAGACATTGGCTGCCAATCTGGAACAGTTGGATGATCAGTTAAAGAATCGCATCAAAACCATTAAAAATTACTCCAATCAAAACAAAGCATTACAGGAAGAACTGACACAAAAGGAAAGTGACCTCAAACTTCAGATTAGCCAAGTCAATGTCCAGCATCAGCAAACCCTTGCAGACAAGGCAGAGTCGTACCAAGACACGGTGCAGCGTTTGGAACAATCGTATCAACTAAATCTAACGGAAGTGCAAGAGTCCCACGCTCAGGCTCTGGTTCATAAGGAACAACGCGCTCAACAAATGCTTGTCCAGCAAGAGCAGACTCTGAAAGCAGCGCTGGCGACCAAGGATCAGGAAATACAGGACGCGATACAGCTTGCTCTAGCTGACAAAGAAGCCGAACTTCAAAAAATCCTTGTTGAGCAAAAAGTGAACGCCCGCAAAGCCTTGACAGACAAAGAGACTGAACTTCTCAAAAAACTTGCGGCAAAAGAGGTACAACTTCAGAAAGCCCTCGTGGCAAAAGAAATGCAGCTCCAGCAAGCCTTAGTGGACAGTGAGGCAAAAACCCGTCAAGCACTTGTCGCTAAAGAAACTCAACTCCAAGAAGCATTGGCCGCCAAAGAGGCACAACGAAGCAGCAAGCTTGCGAGAGAGCAAGCGGAGTATGCCCGCGCCTTGGCCGGCTTGAAAAAACAACTCCAAGGTAAGGAAGCGCAACTTGAGAGCCTCAAGCAACAGGGCAACAGGCTTGCTTCCAAGCACAAAGCACTGCTCGGCGCCCAAAAGAAAATTGACAAGGAACTGGCCGGAGTACGTCAGGCCAAGCAAGACAAACAGAAAATCACGGATCGTTTGAAAGCGCTGGAGAAATACGGCGCCATGGTGACAAAATTCGGTGAAGTGATCTTACCCCTCAATGCCACTTCGTTCCGGCGGGATGATCATGTCATTCAGGCTCCATTACAGGATTTCCTCCGGACAATCGTTCCAAGGTATGCCAAGTTACTTTGTGGAGAACCCCAATACTGCGCACAAATCAAGGAAGTGAAGGTCGGCGGCCATGCCTCTCCGGTGTATAAGGGGAAATACATGTCCCCAGAGGACGAGAGTCCTTTGGCGCGTTATGCTCAATATTACAACCTTGAGTTGAGCTTCAAACGCGCACAAGCTGTCTTTCAGTTCATTAAATTTGATATGTTTTTTCCACACAAAGCAGAATTCATGAAGAAACTGACCGATGTCAGCGGCCACGGCTATTTAAAAGCCAAGGGTGTTCCCAAGCTCTACGTCGGGAAATTCGCAAAATGCGCAGATGAGTACAATTGTGAAAAAGAGCGCTATGTGGTGCTGACCTTTCAAATGTCCCTAGGGGAAATTCACTAACAAAGGAGGAGTATGGAAGCATTGGTTTACTGGTATTCACTCATTGTCGGGGATATCCTGACCCCTGCGATTTTTATTCTATTTGTGCTGGGGATAATCCTCTTGTTCAAACGTCATTATCTCGTTGAAAGCGAGCACCAGTTCGCGGTTTCTCTGCAAAAGGGGGTGACTGACTACATTCAGGAACTCTACAAGCAAGAACAGGTCAAGGAGTTTTCACAAATTGTCTGGGAAATCCTCAAGCAAGCCCGTGAGAAACGCAGAATGCACGCAGAAGCAGCAAAAAATTCGAAAGCGGACAAGTCTGCTCCACCCAAAGCGGAAGCAGCCATCTCCGACTCAGATGAAGGCGGAGCCTCCAATCCATTTTTGAGGGCGGAGGTGCGGGCAAGTCAACCGGAAACCGCCTCAAACGACAATCAAGACACATTTAAACGCCCGATATTTGACTTGGAATCCAGCAAATCAAAATCGGGATTCAGTAGAAAACTCTCCGATTATTTTGACAAACGCTTTGAAATCGAGAAGGGTGTTGAGCAAATCATCGACAACACGCTGGAGCAAACCATCCATTGCAATTGGAAGCAACCGGAGCCAAATTTTTTCAACATCGCATCCTACGCCTTTACTTACAATCCGTACTTCAAGCGCGTCTGGAAGTTGAACTTCGACTCCGCTAACAGCCTGCTCAAGAGCTGGTCAGAAATCCTCGTCATGTTTGGTATCCTTGGAACCTTTGTTGGGTTTTTTCTGGCACTCCAGTCTGGAGAGGAACTCAAGGATGGAGTTTCAATTGCGATGGTCAGTTCCATCGTGGGCATGACTTTGGCGGTGATTTTTTTGATCATTGAAAAGACCTACACCGATGAGGAAACCGCGATGAGTTCTGTGGACATTTACAAAGATTCGCTGGAACTCATCTGGGTCAACAGCAAGGAATTGTCAAGCAGTGCAGCACCGCCCCCCGCAAGTTCCAAAGCAGTGTCAAAAAGCGTCCCGGCGGTCCTCTCTACAAACGGGGGCACAAACCCCGCAGACAAGCATAATGGCGGTGGGGATGAACAGTATCACTTCTAGCAGTTTCCTGCTGCCAGCAGTTGCAGGGTGGATGACTTACCCCAAGAAGTCTTTGAAGATCTTGTAGAGGATTCTTTCCTGAGCACTCACACGGTCGTCAGCTCCAATAAACTCCTCCAAAATCTCTTTGATTTTTTCAATCTGTTGGCGATCACAGAGCTTGGCCAACTCCTGTGTGGCGATTCTGAAGTGATCAACTAAGCTCTCTCCCTTCTTCGTCCAGTCATCCAGTTCCTTAAAAATTTCTGCAAGGAAGGCACCCACCTCATTGTGTGGACCTTCCCAAAGTTCCAAAAAGACGCCGTAAATGATATCGACTTCCTCATCCTCTAATGTATCCGCCATGCCGACAATGATCATCAATTCTCCCAGTCGCATGAGGGCTTCCCGGTTGAATTTAATTTTATCATCGTCTTTTTCAAAATCAAAACTGATCCCCTGAATAAATTGCCGATAATACATTTTTTTGTGCTGCTTATCTCCTTGGTTCACAGCAACCAAACACTCCACCAACAGCTTGAGTGTTTCATCCTCAAGGGTCGCACGATCCTCTGCTTTTGCAACTTGGTGAATGCACAGCACCGCTTCTTGTTTTTGGTCATTTGAAAGTGAGTTTGAGAGTTTCTTCACATTCCCCTTGAAGTGATCCGCGAGGGCATCTCCGTCATGTTCCTTGAGTTCTCCTTCACAAATCTCGCTGAGCATGGTTTGGATGTCTTTTTGAGAACTGTGACTCAGCCCACTAAGCAGTTTTATGATCAAATTTACCTGTTTTTTATTCAACATATTGTTTTCTTTATCCTCAGTGTTTTTATCCATAACGCTCTCAGAATTTGATTAGATACTGAAGTTGATATTCACGTCAGGGACACCTCAATACGGTAGTCTTCAATGACGGGGTTGACAAGCAATCGGTCGCACATGCTCCGAAGTTGCTCCTCGGCTTGAGTTTGGTCATCGCAATTGAGTTCCACCGTAATCGACTTTCCCACCCGGACTCCCTGCACAAAGGGAAAACCCAGTGCCTGCAAGGTGGTTTGCACTGCCTTACCCTGCGGGTCCAGCACTGCTTCCTTGAGGGAAATGGTGATTGTTCCTTGCATCATTTTGCTCCTGCGGTTAAACGTCGCCAAATCTCATCGTAAGCCTCCACCACTCCGCCAAGATCGCGCCGGAAGCGATCCTTGTCGAGTTTTTCCTGAGTCACCACATCCCAAAAACGACAAGTATCTGGAGAGATTTCGTCGGCAAGCAACAGGTTGCCCTCCGCGTCTCGTCCGAACTCCAGCTTACAATCCACGAGCAGAATACCACACGGCTCCAGCAGTTGCTGTAAACAGTCGTTGATTCCCAATCCGCGCTGGCGCAGTTCGGCAAGTTCGGACTCAGAAGCCAAACCCAGCATGTCAATGTGGACATCGGCAAGTAGCGGATCGCCTAAATCGTCATTCTTATAATAAAACTCGACCAGCGGTGCAGGCAATTTTTTCCCTTCTTCCCAGCCAGTGCGTTTGCTCAGGGAGCCAGCGGCAATATTACGAGTCACCACCTCCAAGGGAATGATTTCCACGCGTCGCACCAGTTGCTCGGTTGCGGAAAGCTTCTCCACGAAATGGTTCCGGATGCCCTGCTGGTGGAGATGCTCGAAAAAAAAACTACTGATCTCGTTGTTGAGCCGCCCCTTGCCTGCCAGTTTCTCAAACTTCTCGCCATTGAAAGCCGTGGTGTCGTTTTTGTACGCAATCCGGACAACCTCCGGATGATCCGTTGTGAAAATTTTTTTGGCCTTGCCTTCATAAAGCAGGGTGTCTTCAGAGGATTCCATCTTTAACTGAGTGCGTTTTCTAAAAGTGACGGAGTCCAAATTCCATAGGAGTTGAGTGTTTCAAGAAGCCTTGCGGGATCGTCACAAGTGAAATTCAAGTGCCCCAGCTTGCGGCCTGCCCGGACCTCGTGTTTGTGGTAGAGGTGCAGGTGCGCCGCCGCCGGGAGCCGATCCAACTGCTCAAGCATTCCGGAAAGCTGCTCACCGATCAGGTTCAGCATGACCACTGGCGTGTGCAACGTGGTTGCCCCCAACGGCCAAGCGGCCACGGCGCGGAGGTGCTGCTCAAACTGCGAGGTTGCACACGCATCCTGCGTGTAGTGCCCGGAGTTGTGCGGACGTGGTGCCAGTTCGTTCACCAGCAACGTATCGTCCGGGAGCAGAAACAACTCCAGCCCCAACACCCCCACCAGGCTCAAAACCTCTGCCACTTGCTCCGCAAGCCGAAGCGCCTGCGCCTCCACCAACGGGTTGATTCTCGCCGGAACCCTCGTCAAAGTCAGTATGTTTTTCTCGTGAACATTCTCGCCAACCGGAAAACTGGCGATTTTCCCGGCAGGGTTGCGGGCTACCACCACCGACAACTCCCGCTCGAACTCCACGAGTTCTTCCGCAATGAACGGAGGTTTAGTTTTTCTGGAGAGTTCGGCAAAGCCCGACTCGACGGCAGCCGCAGAGGTGATTTTTTGCTGCCCCTTGCCGTCGTAGCCCCCTGTGACCGTTTTCAGCATGAGCGGCCCGAGCGCTTCATGCGCCACGCTCAACTCGGCAACAGAACGAACAATCCGGAAAGGCGTGACTGGAAAACCCTGCTCCTGCAAGATGATTTTCTCCCGGATGCGGTGTTGACTCAGTGCAAGCAACCGACTGCCCTGCGGCACCAAAACTCGCGACTCCAGAAACTCAACTCCGGAGACCTCAACATTTTCGAACTCGTAGGTCACGAGGTCACAGCGTTTCGCTAACTCCGCCAGCGCCGCACGGTCTCCGTAGGGAGCGGCAAGCACCTCGGCTCCTGCGTAAAATGCCGGACACTCCGGATTGGGGTCGAGTGCGACAAAGCGGAAACCCATCGCGTTGCCCGCATGAACGAGCATCTGAGCAAGCTGGCCTCCACCGAGCAGGCCGATGGTTGCTCCCGGAGGGAGGGGTTTGCGATTCACAGCAGTTCGCTGAGCAAAATCTCGTCGCGGGTGGCATCGCGCCGGGCTTGCAGACGCTTGGCGAGTTCCGGATCGTGCAGCGCAAGAATTTGGGCGGCGAGCAGTCCGGCGTTGTATGCTCCCGCACCGCCAATTGCCAAGGTGCCAACCGGAACCCCGCGAGGCATCTGCACGATGGAGAGTAGTGAATCCCAGCCACTCAGCGTAGAGGATTTGACGGGTACGCCCAAGACTGGAAGCGTGGTTTGCGCGGCGACCATTCCGGGCAGGTGAGCGGCCCCTCCGGCTCCGGCGATGATCACCTGAAGGCCACGCGGGTGGGCGGTTTTCGCATACTCAGCCAGCCAGTCCGGAGTGCGATGCGCCGAGACGATTTTCTGCTCGTAAGCCACAGCAAGTTCGTCCAGCACGTCACAAGCTTCCTGCATTGTTTCCCAGTCCGAACGGCTCCCCATGATCACGCCAACAGCGGGAGAATTCATTGTGTTTACTCCAGTGAAAGGGTGGGGTGCGCGGCAGGAAACCGCACCAAAAAGGTGGAACCAGAACCCGGCTCGCTGGACACGCTGATGGTGCCCGCCAAGAGTTGCATCAAGCTCTGGACGATGGCCAGTCCCAAGCCGGTTCCGGAAGTGGACGAATGGGACGCAGCCTGCTCGAAGACCTCGAAAATGTGCTCAAGCTGCTGCTTGTCGATTCCGGGACCGTTGTCTTCAACCGCAACCGTCACCCAGCCTTCCTCGCAGGACGCACGCACCCGAACCACGCCGTCCTTGGGCGTGAATTTCACCGCGTTTCCCAGCAGGTTGATGAACACCTGCCGCAGCTTACCCTCGTCGGTTTGACACTGCCAGTCGGTTGCTTCCAACTCCAGCTTGAGTTGCAGGGCTTTCGGTTCGGCCAGTGGCTCCACCAACTCAAAAACCTCCTGCAACACCACGGAAAGCTCGAATCTCTGCAAGGTGACCTCCATCTTCCCAGCCTCGATTTTGGCAAGATCCAGCAGGGTGTTGATCAGTTCGAGAAGTTTGCGCCCGCTTTGGAGGATGCGCGTCAGTCGATCCTGCTGGTAATCCGTGAGCGGATCATCCGGACCCGCGTTGAGTAGGGTTTCCGCAAAACCGTTGATCGCGTTCAGTGGAGTCCGCAACTCGTGGGACATGTGTGTGAGAAAGTCGCTCTTCGCCTGTGTTGCCGATTCCAGTTCGCGGTTGGCAGACTCAAGCTGGCTGGTGCGTTCCCGGATTTCCACCATGAGTTGCTGGAACTCGCGGGCCAAGTCACCCACTTCGTCTCGACTTTCCACGACAATCGGCTGCCTGTCGTCCTGCTCCCGGATGGTGCGAACCTGATCCCGCAGGCGCTTGAGCGGCAGAGTAATTTGATGCGAAAGCAAGCGGGCCAGCATCCACACGAAGATGAAGACCGCCAGCCCAATGAAAAGGATGCGGATGTTGAGAACCACCAACTCCTGATGCGCCTGCTGGCTCGCCTCCTGCGCAAGATCGAACTGAATGCGCACAATCGCCTCAATCGCCGCTTCCACCTCGCGGGACAACGGCAGCACCTCCTGCACCATCAGCGTGTTCGCCTGCAACCACAGCAGATTCTCCGGAACGGCACCCGGAGGCAAGTCCGGACTCAACGTCACGGGCTTGGACTCCCCGGAAACCGTGACTTCCACCTGCTTTTGCTTGGCTTCCAACTCCAACAGCAAGAGCCGCACATCGTAGTAGTTGCGAGCCTCAACATTGCGCTCCGGACGCCAGACTCGCTCGTGTCCCGATTCCCCGCCCTTGTAGAAGGTGGTGAGCCGCTCCATCTGCTCGTGGATTCCGGACCACGCCTCTGCCCGAAACTCTCGGCTCCCTTCTTCCCGTGAAACCAGCCATTCCCGCTGGACCTGCACCGCTTGGTGGAGTCGGTTGCTCAGGATGAACCACGACTCGGCGACAGGTTGCAACTCCAGATTGCGCCGAGCCAGTTCCTGCTGACGCTGGGCCAGCACATAGACGGCAATGAACCCCAGCAAGGTCAACAGCGACCCAAAATAGAAGGTCACGAGGATTTTGTTGCGGAGGCTGCGAGGCATAGGCGAAAATGGTCTTTGCCTCCAAGTTATAGCAGGAACAGCAAACGATTGCTACGTCCAGGCGCACCGTGTCACTTTCGCTTGAATGGTAGTCGAACTCTGGAGGGAAGGCACAGATTCGTGAACTCCATGGCTGAATGTGCTATTGGTGGATTGTCAGGAATGATGACCGAACCACACCAACTCGCACTGCATGGATCCCACTGAAATCCCCCAACGTCCCCCCAGTCTTGGGCAACTCCTCCGGGACACCACCAGCCACAGCGTGGTCAACGGCGTTGTCGCAATGCTGTTTGCCAGCACTGGCCCGGTTGCCATCATCTTCGCTACCGCACATGCAGGCGGCTTGAGTCAAACCGACACCAGCTCATGGATTTTTTCCGCGTTTGGAGTTGGTGGCCTGCTGACGATTGGCTTCAGCCTACTCTACCGACAGCCGATGGCGCTAATGTGGACGATCCCGGGCACCGTGCTGTTGTCCGGAAGCTTGCAACACCTGCGTTTCACCGAAGCCATCGGAGCCATGCTGGTGAGTGGGGTCATCATCTTTCTACTGGGGCTCACGGGTTGGGTGAAACGCCTGATGGCGTCCATCCCACTTCCAATCGTGATGGGCATGGTCGCCGGAGTTTTCCTGCCGTTCGCGCTTGGCGTCGTGCGGGCGTTTGAACAGCAGTGGAGCATGGCCGCTGCGATGCTGGCTGCGTTTGTGGTGGCCAGTGGCTGGCCTCGCTTGCTGTTGCGGATTCCACCCATCTTGACCGCATTGTTGGCAGGTTTGGCCGTGTTGCAATGGGGAAATGCCGAGGCGTTGCCGCCACTGCCAGAATTTCAATGGGCCGAACCGCAATTTTATACTCCGGAATTCAGCCTCGCTGCCATTGCGGAATTGTCCATTCCGCTCGCCGTCACCGTGATCGGTATTCAAAACTCGCAGGGCTTTGCCATCACTCGGCAGGCGGGGTTCGAGCCTCCGCAATCCGTGTTGACGATGGCCTGCGGCCTTGGCACCGTGGTGGTTGGGTTGATGGGATCCGTGCCGACTTGTGTGACGGGACCGTCCAATGCCTTGCTGCAAGCCTCCGGGGAAGCTCGCACCCGCTATGTGGGCGGAATGATCTTTGGACTGCTCGCCATCGCCTTTAGCCTCTGTGCCCCCTTCATGACCGCGCTAGGCGAAGTGCTGCCCGTCAGCTACATCCAAATGCTTGGCGGCCTTGCCATGTGGGGGGTGCTGCAAAAAACCTTCATCTCCGCCTTCCGGACCAAATTCACGCTAGGTGCCCTGGCGGCCTTTGTCGTTTCCGTTTCCGGCATCGAAATCTGGCAAGTCGGCGCCGCATTCTGGGGATTGCTCTTCGGGTTTGCACTCTCCCTGTTGCTTGAGCGAGAGGATTTCAGGACACTCAACTCCTGAATTTGGAGAACCGGATTTGTCGGAAAATTGAGGATTGCTTGGAGGTGCGGAGTGTACTGAACGTTGGAGCTCGCAAGCGGATTTGAACCGCTGACCTACGCATTACGAATCTCTCTAGTCCGCGGATTCAACTCGTAAGTGCAACTCACCGTCTGGTGAAGAGAGGCAAGCTGC
>CAJWCD010000060.1:0-21150 GCA_913020725.1 uncultured Pseudomonadota bacterium | reverse complement strand
CAACCAGTCTGCCGTCAACAGCCTCGATGAGGGTCTTGAGGAAACCCTCACGCTCTATCGGCTGACAACAAGGTTAATCCTAAATGAAGTCGGTGGGATGCTCAAAGAGAAAAATCGGCGTTTGCTGGAGGAGGGTGCGTAAGCGGAGGCGGGCATGGCACTGGCGGCTCCTTGTCCCCACCTGAAGTTTCTGTCCTGAAATCGGCTTAAAGTCTCGCGTCCGCATCACGGAACCCATAAACTACTCGGAGCGAAGCACACAGGGAGCCGACCTCGGTGCCCTCTGTGATGAATCCGGAGAAGAAAACACCTCCCGTTCCCAAGCAGAACCCCCAGCGGCTGACCACTTTGAAACCAGACATCCTCTTGCGCTCCTCTTCCGGTGGTGCTTCTGCTCCCGGACGCGCCTGGATCACCTTCTACCGCGCCTGGCACCAGACGGGCGACCTTGCCGTGGTGGACGCGCTGGCAGGAGCCTTGATTTCGTGCGGACTCGAAGTTTCCGCCTTCTACGCCTACTCGCTACGGGAGCCGGAGGCACAGGAGGAACTGCTACGCCGCGCTGAGGTTGACCCTCCGGACGTGGTGCTGACGCTCCAGAGCTTTTCCATCGGGCGGCTCGACGAGCGGGTTTCGTTTTTGGAAACCCTCGGCTGTCCGGTCTTGCAGGTGGTGGCGTCCTCGGACAGCCGTGAGGCGTGGCAGGCGAACCCGCGTGGCCTCACGCCCTCCAATGTGGCGATGTCGGTGGCTTTGCCCGAAACCGACGGGCGGGTGCTGACCACGGCAGTCGGCTTCAAAGAAACGCAGGCGACGCACCCGGAACTGGAGTTTCAGGCCAAAGGCGTAGAACCGGATACCGCGCAAATTCAGTTCGTTGCTGAACTTGCGGCGAACTGGGTGCAGCTCCGGAAAGTCTCGAACGCCGAGAAACACATTGCCATCATTCTGGCAAACTACCCCAACCGCGACAGCCGACTTGGCAACGGCGTGGGACTGGACACCCCGGCGAGTGTTGTCAAGTTTCTGCACCGAATGCAGACCGACGGTTACGATGTCGGTGAAATTCCAGAAGACGGTGACGCGCTCATCCGGGAACTTCAGGCAGGAATCACCAACGATGAGGAGCAAAGCTATGGCAAACCAATCGCGCAGGGAATTTCCTCGGAGGAACTCGGACAGGTGCTTTCCAGATTGCCCGACTCCGCGCAGGAGCGGCTAAGGCGGCAGTGGTCGGAAGATGCTGACTCCGGGAAACCCAACACTACCGTTCCGGTCGCCGGAATGCGCCTCGGCAACGTCTTCATCGGCATCCAGCCGCAGCGCGGCTTCGGGCTACAGACGCAGGCGATCTACCACGACCCAGAGCTTGCCCCACCGCCCAACTATTTCGCGTTCTACCACTGGATTCGCACGGAGTTCAAGGCCCATGCGCTCATCCATTTCGGTAAGCACGGCAACCTTGAATGGCTTCCGGGACGCAGTGTCGCGCTGGGCCCGGAGGATTTTCCGCAAAGCGTGCTAGGCCCGCTTCCGCACCTCTACCCCTTCATCGTCAACGACCCCGGAGAGGGCACGCAGGCCAAGCGCCGCACCTCCGCGGTGATTGTGGATCACCTCACCCCGCCGCTCACCCGCGCTGGACTCTACGACGCCCTCGACCGCGTGGAGCGGCTGCTGGAGGAACACGCCCAGTGCGAGACAATGTATCCGGAACGGGCACATGAGTTGGAACACGAAATCGAGCATCTGCTGGAAGAAGCCCCGTGGCGCGAGGAACTTCCGGAGGAAGACGACTGGCTCAACGCCCTCAGCAACTACCTCTGCGAACTCAAGGAGAGCCAAATCCGCTCCGGACTGCACATTTTTGGCGAAGTTCCGCAGCACGAGCGTCGGCTCGATTTTTTGCTCAGCCTACTGCGAATGTCCTCGGTGGAACGCCCCGGGCTGCTCCAAGCGTTGCTCGGCAAGCAGTCGGATTTCGACCTCGATTCCCTGTCGATCACCAAGCGTGACCACGTGGAGGGATTGGCGCGGGACTGGGTGGCAAGAGAATTACAAATTACAAATTACGAATTACGAATTGGTGGGGCGTTCCCGGACAATGAAGCGATTCAGGCTTTGCGGGAATGGTTGCACGAAACACTGATTCCACGTCTGGATCGCTGCGCACTCGAACCACAACGATTGCTGGGCGGCCTCTCCGGGAAGTTCCTTGCGCCCGGACCTGCCGGAGCGCCGACGCGGGGGCGTATTGACGTGCTGCCGACCGGACGCAATTTCTACTCGATCGATCCGCGTGTGCTTCCAACGCAGACTTCGTGGAAATGCGGACAGCGACTGGCAGACGCGCTGCTGGAACGCTACAAGGCTGACCACGGCAACTGGCCAAAGACGCTGGCGTTGGTGATCTGGGGCACCTCGAACATGCGCACCGGTGGTGACGATTTGGCACAGGCGCTCTGGCTTTGGGGCTGCGAGCCGGTTTGGGAACCGATTTCCGGGCGTGTCGTGGATTTCGAGATTCTGCCCGTCTCGGTGCTGGGACGACCCCGCGTGGATGTCGTCTTGCGCGTTTCCGGGATGTTCCGGGATGCCTTTGGAGATGCGATGCGGCTGCTGTCCACCATTCCGAAACGCCTCGCCGCACTGGACGAACCGGAAGACCTCAACCCGATTCGGGCCGCGTGGCTCCGGGATCAGCAACGGCTGGTGGAGTCGGGGCATGCCCCGGAAGTGGCAGAGCAGTTGGCCGAGTTGCGCGTCTTCAGTTCTGGTCCCGGATGCTACGGCACGGGCCTGTTGCCACTGATTGACGCAGGCAACTGGGAAACGAAGGGCGACCTCACCGAGGTCTTCCTCAAGTGGGGTGGGCACGCCTACCGCGCCGACGGCTCCAGCACCGAGGAAATCGGCTTGCTCCGGGATCGGCTTTCCACCGTGGAGATCGTCCACCAGAACCAGGACAACCGCGAACACGACTTGCTCGACTCAGACGATTACTTCCAGTTTCAGGGCGGACTCCACGCCGCCGTTTCCGAACTGCGCGGGCAAGCTCCGATCACCTACCACGGCGATTCTGCAAACCCGGAAAAAGTGCGCATCCGCACCCTCAAGGAGGAGTTCAACCGCGTCTTCCGCAGCCGCGTCCTCAACCCAAAGTGGATTTCCGGGATGCGCGAACACGGCTACAAGGGCGCGTTTGAGATGGCGGCAACCGTGGATTACCTCTTTGGCTACGACGCGACCTGCGACATCGTGGCAGACTACCAGTACGAGGAGATCGCTCAAACACTGTTGCTTGATCCGGAACAACAGCAGTTCTTCCGAGACCACAACCCGCTCGCCTTGCGCGATGCCGCCCAACGTCTGCTCGAAGCCCACGAACGCCAGCTCTGGGAAGACGCGAATCCGGAAACACTGGACGCGCTTGAATCCGCGATTATCGAGATTCAGGGGGAGTTGGAATAAAAGTGCAACCACGGCCTTGACTCCGTGCGCACTTTTCGGTCATACAATCGTCAGAAAACGCCAGCAAGGAAAAGAAGATGCGAC
This sequence comes from uncultured Pseudomonadota bacterium, assembly GCA_913020725.1. Taxonomy (GTDB): domain Bacteria; phylum SAR324; class SAR324; order SAR324; family NAC60-12; genus UBA8110. The sequence continues at coordinate 17,595 of CAJWCD010000060.1, read as the reverse complement.
TCAATGTCCGGTGAGTGGTTTGAGCCTGATGAGAGATTGCTGGTTCACATTGAGAATGAAAAAACTCAGGTAGGGCTCACATCAGGGGAGCGCTCATTGAGATGTCAAATCCTCTGTGAGGGCTTGTCGTTGTTCATGCGAAAGAGGAGCTTCCAGCATGAGGTTTGGGTGGTCGCTACCCAGCGCGACAGGCGTTGCGCCTCCAGTGTTGAACTTGAGGTACTGCACGGAGGAGAGCCGGTCGTCGTCAATTTGCCGATCATCGAATTTCGCGGGAATCCGCCGTCCGTCCTCCAAGAGCGCATAGAGCTTTTCCGGCAGGCCAAGCAGCTTGCGGAGTTGCACGTCGCGTTCCTCCGGGCTGGTGTATTCGATGAGCAGGACGCAGCCCAACTCTCCTTCCGCACCCAGCAGTTCGTTGTAAGTGTTGATCTCGTGTTGGATGTCGGATTCCTTGACAATCTTCTCTGTTCGCATCATCTCCTGCACCTGATAGCGCACCGTCTCGGCGTTCTCAAAGAGAAAAGTGAGGTGGTCGCCAACATGAATGCGGTGGGCTTCCTTGACCTTGAGAACCTGCTCGCGGATTGCGTTGCGCTGTTCCTCGTAAGTGGCGTAATCAATGATTTCGTGGCGTTCGACAGGGCGCATTAAACTTCTTCGGATGGTGTGATTTTTTGGGGGAAACCGTCCTCGCGGTAGGCACGGGCGAGGATGGACATGGGGTGCATGGCGCGGACTCCCGCAAATTGTCCGAACTGAATCGCGGCCAGTGGGCAGTCAGTCGCCCAGACTTCTGCACGGGCGTCCTTCATGCCGTCAAATGCCTTCTTGCCGATGCGTCCGGAATCCTCGAAGGACTCGACCTTCATGGCATAGGTGCCATCGTGTCCACAGCATTCCATCGTGGTCGTGGGTTTCACTCCGGGAATCTGCCGGAGCAGGTCACGCCCCTTGAAGCCGACTCCTTGTGTGCGCAAGTGGCACGGGGCGTGGTAGGCCACTTTCTCCCCCGGAGTGCTTTTGAAATCCTTGTTGAAACGTTCCTCCTTGCGGATCTTCCAGAGGAAATCAGCGGGGTTCTGTACCGCTTCTGCAAGCTGCTGCGCCCGTTCCCGATCCTTGCCTGCAAGCAGTTCCGGATATTCGCGGGACATCATCATCGAACAGGTTGGGTTGATCGCCAGCACCTTTGCTCCGGACGCGACATAAGGCAGCAGCACATCGAGGTTGTGCTGGGCTTGCTTGCGGACGAGTTCCAAGTTGCCCTGTTCCCACGCAGGCATCCCGCAGCACTGGAGTCCCTTGGCACAGGCGCAGTTGACCTGACTCCGCTCCAACACCTCCAAAGTGTCCTGCCCAATCTGCGGCTCGTTGTTCTGGACGTAACACGTCTGAAACAGCACCGCCTCGACACCCTCGGTCGCCGACTGGATTTTCCCACGATCCCCGGCAATTTGCTCAAAGGTCCGTGGGGCAAAATCCGGAAGCTCCTTGTCCCGGTGAATGCCGAGTGCCTTTTCCAGCAGCCAGCGGTGCGCCTTGGCGCGGTTCATTGCGTTGGCAAGGCCGAAGCTGGCCCGCGCCGCCTTGGCGGAAGCGTCCGGATCACGCAGCACCCGATCTCGTAGCGAGGGTGGTCGTTGCTTTGCCTCAAGCGCCTTGTAGCGGTGGACAAGCTTCGGGAAATCGAGCTGGAATTCGTGCTCCTCACGGGGGGTGTACGGGCACTGCACCTCGCAAAGCTTGCACTGGAAACAGGCGTTCATGATGCGCTCGGTGTCCTGCGCGTTCACCTTCCGGACATCTCCGTCGTACTGCTGGTCGAGCAAATCGAAGAGCGTGGGGAAGGAGTCGCAGTACTTGAAGCACCTGCGGCAACCGTGGCAGATTTCGTAGGCGCGAGTGAGTTCCTTTTGGAAGGCCGACTCGTCCCAATACTTGGGTTCGCTCGGATCGTAGCAGAGGCCGTCCGAGGGCAGATAGGAGATGTTTTCGGATTCAGTGCTCATGTCAGAAACCTGTTCTTAGCGGAGGAAGCAGACAGGCAAGGGTGCCGGGAAATATAAAAAGGTGGGGCGTTCGCGCCACAATTGCAGCACGAACGCTTGGGTTCCCAACGGTGCAATCAGGAGACGCTGTTGAGCATTTGCTGGAAGCGTCCGGCGTGGGATTTCTCGGCCTTGGCGAGGGTCTCGAACCAGTCGGCGATTTCACCGAAGCCTTCCTCGCGGGCGGATTTTGCCATGCCCGGATACATGTCCGTGTACTCGTGGGTTTCCCCAGCGATGGAGGCCTTCAGGTTTTCCGGGGTTTCTCCGATGGGCAGACCTGTGGCAGGATCACCCACCTGCTGGAGGTAGTCGAGGTGTCCGTGGGCGTGGCCAGTTTCTCCTTCGGCGGTCTGCCGGAAATTTCCGGCAATTTCCGGGAAGCCCTCAACATCGGCAGCCTTGGCCATCCAGAGGTAGCGGCGATTGGCTTGAGACTCCCCTGCGAAGGCGTCTTTGAGGTTCTCGTGTGTTTTGGTTCCGTCCAGATTTGGCATAGTCTCCTTTTTAGATGAAATGCTCCCGCAGGAGCGTTAGGGAATTAACGACAAAACTGCAATTTGGCAGTTCTATATTCTAGTCAAGAACTGCAAATTCTCCAAGCGTTTTTTCAGTTCCGGAGTTCAGACGGGGAGCACTCTCTCGTTGACCTTGAAAACGCCTTGCCTATATTCGTGGAAATCGCTCCAATAAATCCACCTACACCGCTTGTGGCGCGGACTCTCAATTTCTAACATCAAGCAAAGGAGTGCACATGATCGAGGTTGGATCACAGGCTTCGGACTTCACGTTGGACAGCCAGCTTGGGGAATTTTCCCTGAGTCAATTCAAGGGACAGAAGCATGTCATGCTCGTCTTCTACCCCCTCGACTGGACGTCCACTTGAAGCAAGGAGATTCCGGACTTGGAGCAGAGCATCGCCGACTTCAAGGCCGCAGACACTCAGGTTCTGGGTGTGAGCGTGGACAGCAAGTTCAGCCATGACAACTGGGCCAGTTCCCTCGGTGGGGTTTCGTACCCACTGCTGGCGGACTTCCATCCCAAGGGCGCAATGGCCCAGTCATATGGGGTGTACTTGGAGAAGAGGGGTCTCATCGCCCGCTCGACCGTGATCATTGACAAGCAAGGCGTGGTGCGCTACGCCGCGCTGGTCGAGGCCGGAGGCCGACGCTACGCCGCCGATTTGCTGGCCGAGTGCCAAAAAATCAACAACAGCTGACCCCTCTCATGCGGGCGCTGCGGTGTCCGCATTTCCAAAACTCCAATGGAACTGTACTACTACGAAGCGTGCGGTTTTTCGCAGGCAGTGCTGAACACGCTCAGGAATCTCAAGGTGCTGGATCAGGTGGAACTGAAGAACATCCGGGAGCATCCGGAGTTTGAGGCAGAACTGATTGAGCGCACCGGCAACAAGACCGTGCCGTGCTTGGTGGTGGAGGGCAAGACGATGAAGGAATCCGAAACCATCAAGAAGTACCTCGTCTCCCGGTTTCTCTGAACTCAAGTTTCTGCGGCACCTCGGGCCATGATGAGCTTGCCGGTCCGGACCATCTCCACCAGCCCCATCGTGCCCAGCAGCCGCTCCAGCGCATCAATCTTCGAGGAATTCCCGGTGGTCTCGATGATGAGTGACCGCTCGGTGATGTCCACCGTCTTGGCCCGGAAGACCTCCACCACCTGAAACACTGCTGAGCGCAATTCCGGCTCGACCTCGACCTTGAAGAGTGCCATTTCACGATCCACGGAATCCGATGATTCGTGGTGCGAGGCGTGGACGACATCCACGAGTTTGTTGAGCTGCCGGAGGATCTGGTCGAAGTCAACCGGATTGCCGATCACCACCACAGTCATCCGCGAGAACTGCGGATCGTGTGCGGCGGAAACGACGAGGGATGCCACGTTGTAGCCGCGCCGGGCGAAGGTTTGGGCGATCCTGACGAGGACGCCGGGCTTGTTATTGACGAAGATGCTGATGGTGAATTGCTCTTCCATGAGGGTCAGGAGTCAGAATTCAGGAGTCAGAATTCAGGAGCCTAGAACCCATGAGGCAGGGTCCAGACTTCTGAAGGGTGGATGCTCAATGCAATCAGGTGCTGCCGACAGGTTTTTCGAGCTTGGTGGTTGGAGGCGGCTCATCGATCAACATGTCTGCGACCGGAGCGCCTGAAGGAATCATCGGGAACACGTTATCGGCCTTGACCACCACGGCATCAATCAACACCGGGCCAGCGTTGTAGTCCAGGGCCTTCTTGAGAATGCGGGTGACATCTCCAGCACGGCGGATGCGGAAGCTCTTGATCCCATAGGCTTCGGCGAGTTTCACGAAGTCCGGATTGCCCTCCATGCCCACGCCGCTCTCGCGGTTGTCAAAGAACAACTGCTGCCACTGCCGGACCATGCCGAGGTAGCTGTTGTTGATGACGAGGATCTTGATCGGGAGCTTGTGGATTGCTGCCGTGGCCAGTTCGAACTGCGTCATCTGGAAGCCGCCATCACCCACCACGGCAATCACCAGATCATCCGGACATCCAAACTGTGCGCCAATAGCTGCTGGGAGTCCGTAACCCATCGTTCCGGCTCCGCCGCTGGAGAGCCACTGACGCTCGCGGGAGGATTTGCAGAACTGTGCCGCCCACATCTGATGCTGCCCCACGTCGGTGGCGATCACACCACGCGATTCTGTGAGTCGGTTCAGTTCGTCAAGAACATGCTGTGCCCGCAAGCCGCCGCGCTTGGGGTACTTGAGGGGATGCCGTCGTTTCCACTTCGCGATCTGTGTGAGCCACGGCTTGGTCTTGAGAGGTTTCACGAGCGGAAGCAAGTCTGCGAGCACAAGGCTCGCATCACCCTGAAGTGAGATATCGGGCTGGATGATCTTGCCAAACTCGGCGGGGTCGATGTCGATGTGAATCTTGACGGCCTCCGGACAGAAGGCACTGACCTTGCCGGTGATACGGTCGTCCCAGCGGGCGCCGATGGCCATGATCAAATCACAGTCCACCACCGTCTTGTTCGCGTAGGCGGTGCCGTGCATCCCAAGCATTCCCACGGACAATTCATGGGTTTCCGGAAACGCTCCCTTGCCGAGCAGAGTGGTGGTGACCGGTGCCCCCAGCTTTTCGGCCAAGGCCCGCACCTGCTTTCCGGCTTGGGAGATCACTGCGCCTGCCCCCACATAAAGCAGTGGGCGTTTGGAGTTCATGAGCAGATCTGCCGTGCGTTGCAAGTCGTCCGGATCGCAGCGGGTCTGCACCTGATAACCGGGCATGTCCACTTTGTCTGGGAAGTCGGCGGTGCATTCGGCGGTCTGCACGTCCTTGGGAATGTCTACCAACACCGGCCCCGGACGCCCGGAACTGGCAATGTAAAACGCCTCTTTCAGTACGCGAGGCAAGTCGTTGATGTCCTTGACGAGGTAGCTGTGCTTGACCACCGGCATGGTGACTCCAAAGACATCGGCTTCCTGAAAGGCGTCCTTGCCGAGGTTCACTGTGAGCGTCTGGCCCGTGACCACAACTAGCGGGACTGAATCCATCTGGGCGGTGAGCAATCCGGTGACCGTGTTCGTTGCACCGGGACCGGAAGTGACGAGGACCACGCCGGGCTTGCCAGTGGCGCGGGCATAGCCATCTGCCATGTGGGTGCCGCCCTGTTCGTGCCGGACGAGGACGAGCTTGAGTTTCGAGGCATCCACCAAGGCGTCAAAAATGGGCATGCACGCTCCGCCCGGGTACCCAAACACAAAATCAACGTCCTCGCGTTCAAATGCCTCGATCACAACTTGTGCACCGTTCATGTGACTTTCTCCTGTTGTAGTAATCTAAGGGTGTCAACTTTTCTAAAAGACTTGCATGTTTTTCAGGAGAATTCAAGAAAATTGTGCAAATCAACAACAAAAATCCGCTTATCCTCTCAGGGTGGGTGAATTCAGGTGTCGAGTCGTGGGAAAATTGCCACTTTGTGAAAATCCGTGCGAATTCATCATTTCTGACGAAGATTCCAAGAAACCATTTGCTTGTTCGCAGGGTATTGGCTAAAACATGGTTGCTTGAACTGAAAATTGGTTTTTCAAACTCCAACCCCAAACGCTCGCTTGCTTGCTCCGGACACTCAGAAGGAAATCACGCAACTCCTCAGCCGCTATCCCATCAAGCGCAACGCTCTACTGCCGATCCTGCATGTGGTGCAAAAGGCCAACGCAGGCTACCTAACCCCGGAACTGCTTGAAGAGGTGGCGGGCATCTGCGAGGTTTCCCAAACCCACGTTGAAGGCGTCATCAGCTTCTACACGATGTACAAGCTGGAGAAGCCCGGAAAGTTTCATCTGCAGGTTTGCACCTGTGTGCCTTGCTGTCTGCTGGGCGGCGAAGAGCTTTTGGAGCATGTGGAGCAGCAGCTGGACACGCACGCGGGCCACACGGCGGACGATGGCGTGTTTAGTGTGGAAGAGGTCGAGTGCATCGGCGCCTGCAGCTACGCCCCTGCTGTGATCGTCAACGAGGACTACCACGAGCAGATGAATCCGGAGAAGCTGGACCGACTGCTGGACAAACTGCGTACACAAGGACAGGCCCATGCTTGAGGAAACGCTGGTACTCTTCCGGAACATCCGGAACTCCGACTACGACAAATCCCTCAAGGGCTACAAAAAGACAGGCGGCTTCACGGCACTGAGGAAGGCGCTGGAGATGCAGCCCGGCGAAATTGTGCAACTCACGAAAGATTCCGGACTGCGGGGACGCGGTGGCGCAGGCTTCCCGACCGGACTCAAGTGGAGTTTCATGGCGAAGGGTACGGGCAAGCCGACTTACCTCGTCTGCAACGCCGACGAATCCGAACCCGGAACCTGCAAGGACCGTGAGCTGATGCTCCACGACCCGCATCAATTTCTGGAGGGCATGATGATCAGTTGCCTCGCCATTGGCTGCCGACACGGGTATATCTACGTCCGGGGCGAATACTGGCCCTCCATCAAGTCGCTCAACGCGGCGGTGCAGGAGTTGTACGATGACGGCATCCTTGGTGAAAAACTGCTCGGCAAAGGGCCAAAGCTCGACCTGACCGTCCACCCTGGAGCCGGGGCTTACATCTGCGGGGAGGAAACCGCCCTGCTCGATTCGATTGAGGGCAAGCGCGGCCATCCGCGAGTCAAGCCGCCCTTCCCGGCAGTTTCCGGATTCAACGCCTGCCCGACGACGGTGAACAATGTTGAAACGCTTGCCTGCCTGCCCTTCATTGTCAACGAAGGCGCAGAGGTGTTCAAATCGTTCGGCCCGGAGAACAACGCGGGCACTCACCTCATCAGCCTCAGCGGACACGTCAACAAGCCCGGAGTCTATGAGGTGCGGCTGGACGCGAACCTCAAGGACATCATTTACGATCTCGGTGGCGGCATTCCCAACGGCAAAAAGCTCAAGGGGGTGATTCCGGGAGGCGCGTCCTCTTCCGTGCTGACTGCCGCTGAGATTGATGTCACCTACTCCTTTGATGCCCTCGCCAAAGCCGGAACGATGATGGGTTCGGCGGCGATCATGGTGTTTGATGAAGACACGGATTCCGTCAAGCTGTTGCACCGTATCGTCCGCTTCTTCAGCCATGAATCCTGCGGACAATGCACCCCCTGCCGTGAAGGCACGCACTGGGCACGCATGATCATCCGGGACTTTCTTGACGGTAACGGCAACGAGCGCAAGCTCAAGCGTCTGCACCGTGTGGGTGGCAACATGATAGGCACCACGGTTTGTGCGCTTGGGGATGCCTGCGGCATGCCCATTCAAGCGTTCACGACTAAATTCGCGGATGAGTTCCGCGAGGTCCAAGCCCTCGCTGCCTGAATAAGGCAGAAGGCAAAAGGCAGATGAGCGACAAAGCTTAGAGCGTGTTCAGTGGACAGAGAAACAAAGCCGGAAACCGATAGCTGAACACTGACAACTGACAACTATAAACCAACCAGCAACCAGCAATGCCTGTTTTCCACTTGGATGGCCAGCCCGTTGAGTTTGAACCGGGAGAGAAGGTGCTGTCCGCCGCGCTCCGTGCCGGGGTCGAGGTTCCACACTACTGCTTCCATCCTGGACTCTCGGTGGTGGCGACCTGCCGCATGTGCCTTGTGGACGTGGTGGACATGGGCAATGGACGTCCGATGCCGAAGCTCCAGACCTCGTGTTCGATGGACGCGGTGGAGGGCATGAAGGTGGAAACGCAGAACACAAAGACGCTAGAGGCCCGCGAAGATGTGATGGAGTTTCTGCTCATCAACCATCCGCTCGATTGCCCAATCTGCGATCAGTCCGGCGAGTGCGTGTTGCAGGATTATTCCTTTGAACACGGCACGGGGAAGTCCGAGATGGAGTACGCCAAGCGCGTGTATGGTTGGCGGGACATTGGCACCTTCGTCGCGCTGGAACGCAACCGCTGCATTCACTGTACGCGCTGCGACCGCTTCACCCGCGAGGTCACGGGCACCAACGAGTTTGGCATGTACAACCGGGGGCATGAATTGACGGTGGACACCTACGCCGACCGTCCAATGACCAATAAGTTTCAGGGCAACATGGCGGACATCTGCCCGGTCGGAGCGATCACGGACAAGGAGTTCCGCTTCAAGCGCCGCGTCTGGCGTCTCAAGAAAACCCCGTCGATTTGCACTGGATGCTCCACGGGTTGCAATGTCACCATCGAGTACGACAAGAACGAGGTCTTCCGGCTCAAGCCGCGTGAGAATCCAGCCGTCAACCGCTGGTGGATGTGTGATGAGGGACGCCTCAGCTACCGCGTGATGAACGAGCGCGAAAACCGCATCATGAAACCGCTGGGCCGTGTGCAGGGGAAGCTACAGCCAGTTTCCTTTGAACAGGCGTATCAGGCACTCGCCGAGCGCATTTCCACCCTCAATCCGGGAGCGGGAGACGTATTGGTGTTGACCGACACGAACGCCAGCAACGAGGCGCTGTTCATGTTCAGGAAGTTCGCACAAGACGGCTTAGGTGCAGAGCAGGTCTATTGCCCAATGCCAGACTGGCAGCAGCCGGAATCTGATTTTTTCATTAATTCGCTCATCACCACAGACAAGACTCCGAACCGTGCCGGTGCCCGCGAACTTGGACTCACCGGAGTGGCTGACACGGCAGAACTTGCAACCGCGCTTGCGGCAAACCCCAAGGTGGTCATCGTCCTCGGCAATCCGTTTGAGAACGCAACGGAACTTCGGGAGACACTCAGCAAAGCCCAACTGATTGTGTCAATCAGCACACTCTTCAACGGTTGGGCCGAGATTGCCGATGTCGTGCTTCCCGGACAACTGCATTCTGAGCAGAACGCGACCTACACGAACAAGCAACGACGGGTGCAGCGCACCCACAGCGCGGTGCAAGCCCCACGGCAGACTCGCCCGGAGTGGCAGATTTTTGCCGATCTGCTTCGAGTCTTGGACAAAGACTCTGGGCTTGATAGCGCGGACACGGTTTTGCAGGCACTTGGTCAGGAGGTTCCAGCTTTTCAGAACATTTCGTTGACCGGGATTTCCGAAGCCGGAACTTTGCTCCCCGGCGAGTCAAGTGATTCCGGGCGCTCGCTCGTCGATCTCCGCACAGCTTCTGCCTAAACCCCTACTGCCAATAAAGCCGGATGATCGTTTTCTTCTATGTTTTCGCCTTGGCCAGCCTGCTCTTGGCCTTGGGGGTACTGGTGTTCAAGAACCCCATCCACAGCGCTCTCAGCCTTGTGGGTACCTTAGCCGGAACTTTGCTCCCCGGCGAGTCAAGTGATTCCGGGCGCTCGCTCGTCGATCTCCGCACAGCTTCTGCCTAAACCCCTACTGCCAATAAAGCCGGATGATCGTTTTCTTCTATGTTTTCGCCTTGGCCAGCCTGCTCTTGGCCTTGGGGGTACTGGTGTTCAAGAACCCCATCCACAGCGCTCTCAGCCTTGTGGGTACCTTCTTCTGCCTTGCGGCGATCTATGTCATGCTCAACGCCGAGTTTGTCGCGGTGATTCAGGTCTTGGTGTACGCAGGTGCGATCATGGTGCTGTTCCTTTTCGTGCTCATGCTGCTTTCCTCAAACGACAACGATCAATACGCCCTCAAGCTCAATGTGCCGAGAGGTCTGGCGGTCGCCACCACGGGAGTGCTGCTTGTCCAAATCCTCACAGCGTTCATGGACCCGACGATCCGCTTTGGCGAACCCGGAGCCTATCCTGTGGAGCGCATTCAGGAAATTGGTTCCATCGCTCTCATCGGGCAGTTGCTCTTCACGGAGTTCGTGCTGCCGTTTGAGGTCATTTCGATTCTGCTGCTGGTCGCCGTGATTGGGGCGGTCATCATCGCTAAACGACGCGTTTCCTGAGAGTCCGGATGATTCCCATCTCCCATGTCCTCGTCCTCAGTGCCCTGCTCTTTAGCATTGGAGTGCTGGGGGTCATGTTGCGCCGCAACGTCATTGTCGTTTTCATGAGCATCGAACTGATGCTCAACGCCGTGAACCTCTCCTTCGTCGGCTTTGCACGCACGATGGACGACATGACGGGTGTCATCTTCATCTTTTTCATCATTGTCGTAGCGGCAGCAGAAGCGGTGGTCGGACTCTCGATCATCCTCTCCATCTACCGGACCCGCAAGACGCTCAACATCGACGAATTCAATCTGCTCAAGTGGTAGCCATGTCTCAAATCTGGCTGGTCCCGGCTTTTCCACTGCTGGGCTTCCTTCTCAACGGTTTTTTTGGAAAGTTCTTCGGTAAGCGTTTCGTCACGATCATCGCTCCGGCGGCGGTGGGCTTTGCGTTTTTGCAGTCTCTCATCCTCTTCTTTGAAATGCGGGCAGCGGATGGACACCGTCTAGTGGAGACGCTGTACACTTGGATGGCGACGGGTGCTTTCCAGGTCGATGTTGCCTTTCAGGTTGATCAGCTTTCCGGACTCTATCTCCTGATCATCACGGGCGTGGGTTTTCTCATCCACGTTTATTCGATCGGCTACATGGGGGAGGAAGCGGGCTACTACCGCTACTTCGCCTACCTTAACCTCTTCATCTTCTTCATGCTCGTTCTCGTGTTGGGCGACAGCTTCTTGCTGATGTTCGTCGGCTGGGAAGGGGTGGGCCTCTGTTCATATCTGCTGATCGGCTACTATTTCGAGAAACACTCGGCTGCTGAGGCGTCTAAGAAGGCGTTCCTCTTCAACCGCGTGGGTGACTTCGGAGTGCTTTCTGCCGTGATGTTGATTTTCATCACCTTCGGCACTCTCAATTTCAATATGGTCAACGCCGAAGCCGCCTCGCGCTTGGAAGCCGGAGGCATTTTGGTGACGGTGATCACACTTTTCCTCTTCCTTGGAGCCACCGGAAAATCCGCGCAGATTCCGCTCTATGTCTGGCTTCCGGACGCAATGGAGGGGCCGACTCCGGTTTCCGCGCTCATCCATGCCGCAACGATGGTGACGGCGGGACTTTACATGATCGCTCGACTCAGCCACCTCTTCGTGCTGGCGCCCTTCACGATGAACATGATCGCAGTCATTGGTGCAGCCACAGCCTTGTTGGCGGCGACCATTGCGCTCACGCAGACAGACATCAAGCGTGTGTTGGCATACTCCACCGTCAGCCAGTTGGGTTACATGTTCCTCGCACTTGGGGTGGGGGCGTTCTCCGCAGGTATCTTTCATGTCATGACCCACGCCTTCTTCAAAGCGTTGCTCTTCCTCGGTTCCGGATCAGTGATCTATGCAATGCACCACGAACAGGACATGATGCGCATGGGCGCACTGCGCAGAAAACTGCCTGTGACTTACTTCACAATGCTGATGGGCACATTGGCGATTGCAGGCATTCCCTTTTTCTCCGGATTCTTCAGCAAGGATGAAATCCTCTGGAAAGCGTTCAGTTCACCCTTGGGGGGCGGAGGTTTCTGGTTGGTCGGCTTTGTCACCGCAGGGTTGACCTCGTTCTATATGTTCCGGCTCATCTACCTCACCTTCCACGGGGAGTCCCGGGTGGATGCCCACATTGCTGAACATTTGCACGAATCTCCAGCAGTGATGACGGTGCCGCTCGTGATCCTTGCAGTGCTGTCTGTGTTTGGAGGTTTCTTCGGGGTTCCCCACATCCTGAATTTTCTGCCCAACGGCATAGAGCTTTACTTCGAGGGCTTCTTCGCGCAAGTTCCGGGAACCAGCCATGGTTCCGCCGCCGCAGAGGTTGGGCTGATGATCGCCTCCGTTTTGCTTGCAATCATTGCTTGGTCACTAGCTCGGCGCTACTACGCAACGAGCCTTGAAGCCGTAGCCATCCTCCGCGAGCGTTTTCAACTGGCGTATCGGCTCTCTCTCCACAAGTGGTATGTGGATGAAATCTACAACGCCGTCATCGTCGTGCCTGCAAAACTGTTTTCCACCTTCGTACTCTGGAAACTGATTGACCAAAATATCATTGATCGGCTGGTGATGCTGCCCGGAAATGTCGCCCGTGGAATCGGTAGTGGTTTGCGCCTCACCCAAAACGGGATGATGCAGAGCTATGTGCTCATCTTCTCGTTGGGAGCCATGCTCATCCTCGGATTTGTGCTGCTCTAGCACACGAGACCTTCCAGTTTCACAAAACCTTTTCAGCTTGAATGCAGAACCCGCAACAGCTTGCGGGTTTCTTGTCTCTTGTCCTCTCCCGCAGTTTGCTGGACCACGCCGCTTTCATCTTCGACTGGGGTTCTCGGCCAAAGTTCGGTAAATGTTGAAGCTCCACCTCTTGCCCATCAACAACACAGGAGGCTCCATGAGTTCCTTAGCCACAACAATCGAGCCGCAAGCGATACGCCGACCTGCTTGCGGTTCCGGAACCACTGGTTGCAGAAATCCTTTGCGGGGAACTGCACACGCACCCCCGACCAACTCCGAGTCATGCAGTCACGTCTTCGTCAATTGGCGATGAACTGGTCAGCCCTTTCCACAAGGGGCGCGGCGGCCCTGGCGGCGGGTGGATTCTGGACGAGCCGGAGATGCATCTTGGCGAGCATGTGCTGGTTCCCGATCTTGCAGGCTGGTGCAGGGAGCGGCTGCCGAAAATCCCGGAAACCGCCTATTTCGAACTCGCTCTGGATTGGGTGTGCGAAGTGCTGTCGCCCTCCACGGCTCGCACGGATCGTGTCCTCAAGCTCCCAATTTATGTGGAATTCGGAGTTGCCCACTGCTGGCTGGTGGACCAGAAAATCAAGCTGTTGGAAGCCTTTGCCCTGCAAGACGGGCAATGGACTCTGCTGGGGAGTTACGGAGGAAACGATGAAATCCGTGTTGCACCGTTTGACGCGATCACTTTTCCGCTCTCTGCGCTCTGGGCGGAGTGAGTGCGGAGGCTCGTGCGCAATTTTTCAGCCCAAGGCCTCAGCCAGTCTCTTTGCTTCAACGAATGGCGCCTTTAAGCATAACGTTCTACGGATCCGAAACGATTTGAACTCAGGCGTTTTATCCACGAAAATCTGTGGCAAAAAATAACTCGGTGTTCGCGGGCCGGGTCAAGGGCACAGCTCCGTCAGCACCTTCTGAAGCAAGCGCAAACCGGAGCGGTCCTTGAGACTGAGGATGGATTCAGGATGAAACTGCACGGAGGCAATCGGCAGAGCTTTGTGCCGCAAGCCCATGATCACACCATCCTCGGTTTCTGCCGTCACCTCCAGTTCCTCCGGAAGCGTCTCGCGCTTCACGAAAAGGCTGTGGTAACGACCCGCCGTGAAAGGGCTGGATAGTCCTGAGAAAATCCCGGAGTTGTTGTGCTGTACCTCAGAGGGTTTGCCGTGCACCGGATGCTCGAAGGTGCCCAGTTTTGCCCCGAAATGCTCGGCGATTCCTTGATGCCCGAGGCAGACCCCAAAGAGCGGAAGCCCACGCTGCACCACGGCTTTGACGAGTTGTGGCACGCCCTGTTCGGACGGCGTGAACGGTCCCGGAGAGAGGAAGACGAGATCGGGCTGGATTTCATCGAGCATGGACTCCGGAAAGCCCGCCCGCAGCGTGATCACCTTGGCTCCGGTCTGCCGGACGTAACTTGCCAGCGTGTGGACAAAGCTGTCGTGGTAGTCCACGAAAAGCACCGTGCGGTCCTTGCCGGATTGCGGCAAAGCGCCGTCCGCTGCGCCTGTGGAGTTCGACTGTCCGAGCGTGGCTTCGAGGAAAGCCGATGCCTTGATACGCGTTTCACGTTCCTCGGCTTCCGGGTCGGAATCGTAGAGCAGCGTCGCGCCCGCCCGCACGGTGGCGGTGCCGTCCTTGAGGTGGACGGTGCGCAGCGTCATGCCCGTGCTGACGTAGCCGTTGAACCAGAGAAAACCGATACAGCCGCTGTACCACCCTCGCGGCGACAGTTCCAAATCCTCGATGGTCTGCATAGCAATCGGTTTGGGTGATCCCGTGACGGTGCAGGCCCACATGTGGGTGAGGATCGCATCCAGCGCGTCGCGCTCGTCCAGCAGTTCGCCCTCAACGTGATCCACGGTGTGGATCAGCCGGGAATAACGCTCCAGCATCCGCCGTTCTAGCAATTTCACTGTGCCGGGTTTGCAGACGCGGGCCATGTCGTTGCGGTCCACGTCCGTGCACATCGTCAATTCCGATTCCTCTTTTTCTGAAGAAATCAGGGTTTTGATGCGCTCGGCGGTTTCCATCGGATCACCGCCGACGGGCACGGTTCCAGAGATCGGACTGGTCTCGAAGCGGTTGCCGCTGATGCGGACGTACATTTCCGGTGAGGCACCCACGATTTGTTCGGCCCCCATGTTGATGAGGAAGCTATAGGGGCTAGGGTTGCGCTCGCAGATTTGCCGGAAGAGCGCGGAAGGTGTGTCGTTGAATCCGGTCGAAAACGCCTGCGACAGCACGATCTCGAAGAAATCCCCGCGTTGGCAGCCCTCGCGGATGCGTTCGACTTTTTGCTGAAACGCTCCCGGTTCGTGGTCGCAGTGAATCTGTCCGTCCGCTGTTCCGGAAGCCCGTGGGCACTCTGCGCCCGTGTTCCACCAACTTTCGGTGAGGCCGTCCGGCGTGTGGATGTGGTATTGCAGCAGGAACGCCTCCTCCTTCTGGCGGTCCACCGCGACGAGTTCCACAGGAAAAAAGAGGTGGCAATCCACCTGTTCCGGGTCACGGGCGTGGCGGGTGGCGATTTCCTCGAACTGCAACACGAGGTCGTAGCCGAAGGCGCCGTAGAGGCCGAGGTAGGAATCCTCGCTGCGAAAGAGTTCACAGAGCGAGCGGATCACGGAGAACACGCTGGGTTGGCGGCTGCGTTCCTCCTCCGGGAAGAAGTCGGGCATCGGCTTCACCGTGCCGGAAACCTGCTCCGGATGCTCCACCAGCGTTTCCAGATGCGGATGCCCGCGCAAGGCCGGGGCAATCAACCGCAGCAGTTTTGTGCCGTTGGGGTTGAGCGCGTTCCACTCGAAATGCCGCTGGCGCGTGACCAACTCCAACGCTGGATGAATGAAGCCCAAGTCCCAGCGCGAGTAGCGATCAGGCACCTCGTAGTTGCTGACAAACAGCGCCCCCTTGTGCGTGTCAATGTACTGGTACACCTTGTCTAGCGCGTGTTTGGTTTCCAGCGGCGTGACTCGCTTCTCGATGCAGATGCCGCCTGCGGTCGTGTAGGTGGTGTTGCTCATGAAATCAAAGTGAGGTCACAAGGGTTCCAGGGTATTTCCTAATGGCGCGGAGTTCCCTCCAACAGAGCTTCAGGACCAACGAAATCGAACCTGCCCAGTCAGAATGAGTCCTGCGACACAGCAGCTTGGTTGTCAAGAGAACGGACATGGAGGATGCCCGGCTGCTCCAGCGGCTGAATTTGATCAATCGAGAGTGTGAGCAACGCCTGCGTGTAACCGTCCGTCCGGACAAACTCCACCTCAAAATCGCGTTCTCCCGCATGCAATGGACGATCGTGCCGACATCCCCAACCTTCAGGCCGTATTCCATCAATTCCTGTTTCAGTTCCACCAAGTTCAGTTCGTTCATGAGACTCCTCACTTCAA
The DNA here is from genome assembly GCA_913020725.1 of uncultured Pseudomonadota bacterium. Taxonomy (GTDB): domain Bacteria; phylum SAR324; class SAR324; order SAR324; family NAC60-12; genus UBA8110. The sequence goes on along the minus strand of CAJWCD010000060.1, from coordinate 1,541 downwards.
GGGGTAGGCCGTAACCAAGCGTGGGGGAGTGTCTTGCTCCACAATCCACACGGTACGAAAGGGCACCTTGCGTCCTGTCGTCGTGTGCAAGTTCCCGTCAACAATATACTTGATTCCTTGCTCCACCGAAACCGTGCCCCACAACACTCCGTTCGTAGCGATCTCAAAAGGGCCGTTTCCAAATCCTTGGCATTGGCCCGTGTATAACCCAGATGCTTCAGTAGCCTCGCCTTTGATCGTCCTGCCGGATGAGTGTCTGAGAGCAGGCTGAAGGCGTGGTGCTCCCACAGGGACTTGAACCCCGAGCTGCGGTTTAGGAAACCGCCGTTTTATCCTGTTAAACTATGGGAGCTGGATCCCGGAATCGGCTTGGATCAAGCAATTCCAGCAGTCAGTCCAACAATTTAGAGGTTTCCTTGAGAAAGCTCAAGACCCCTCCGTTGCGATCAAACTGCGAATACAACCCATGAGTGCAATCAAATTGCGGGAGAAATGAGATGACGAAAACGTACACGAACGATACGGAACTCTTCGCCTTGATGAAGCGAGAGTTGTTCACCGCCGTTATCGGCGATGTCATGGACAAACTGGGGTTGCTCCGTCAATTCCTGCCACCAAATATCGGCCCACTGCGTGACGATATGGTTTTGGTCGGCCGCGCCATGCCAGTTCTTGAGGCCGATGTCTTTGCTGAGAGCATCACAGGAACGGCGGGGCCACTGGCAGCCAAGCCGTTTGGATTGATGCTCGAAGCACTCGATGATCTGAAGCCAGGCGAGGTTTACGTTGCGACCGGAGCTTCACCGAGCTACGCGTTGTGGGGCGAACTGATGACGATCCGGGCGACGAATTTGGGGGCAGCCGGCGTCTTGGTCAATGGATTCGCCCGTGATACTCGGGGCATACTGGCATTGAACTTCCCGACTTTTTGCATCGGCAAGTACGCCCAGGACCAAGGCCCGCGTGGCAAGGTCATCGACTTCCGAGTTCCAGTGGAAATCGGCGGCGTCCGCATTGAACCCGGTTCGCTGCTGTTTGCTGATCATGAAGGCGTTCTCATCATTCCCCGGGAGGCGGAAGCAGAAACAATCGCCAAATCCCTTGAAAAAGCGCGTGGTGAGAAACAAGTCGCCCAGGCCATTCGCAACGGCATGAGCACCGTGGATGCCTTCCAGACCTTTGGAATCATGTGATGCTTCTGACCAGAACCCTTGAAATCGTGAAATCAGACGGTTCAAACACAGTGGAACCGCCACGAAACTACCCAAACTTTATAGAGGTGGAGGTTCCAAGGGAGAGTCAGGTTGGGGATCTTCTGAAAATCACGATGGTTACGAGTCAGCAACGGGACTCGCAAGACCAACGCGGTTGCAGCAATCACGGCATCGGGCAGCTTGATCGGCAGTTCGCTCCGCAACTTGATGGCTCGCTCTGCAATGTGTTCTGAAAGGTAACTATTCAGGTCTCAAGGAGGGTTGTTTGAGTCCTCAGATGTCCAGTCCCATCAGCGGATCATCCCCATTGAAGGTTGCTTCGAGTGA
>CAJWCD010000059.1:0-21153 GCA_913020725.1 uncultured Pseudomonadota bacterium | reverse complement strand
CTGGTTCGGGTTCCGGTTCCGAGGCAGGCTCCGGTTCCGGTTCGGGGGCAGGCTCTGGTTTCGGTTCTGGTTCCGGGGCAGGCTCCGGTTCGGGGGCTGGTTCGGGTTCCGGTTCCGAGGCAGGCTCCGGTTCCGGTTCGGGGGCAGGCTCCGGTTTCGGCTCTGGTTTCCGCACCGGCTCCGGAGTCGGTGCGGGTTCTGGTTCCGGGGCAGGCTCTGGTTTCGGTTCTGGTTCGGGGGCAGGCTCCGGAGTTGATGCGGGGGCAGGCTCCGGTTTCGGCTCTGATGCGGGTTCTGGAGTGGGTTTGGGTTCCGGTGCAGGCTTGGATTCAGCAACAGGTGCGGGTTCCGGTTCGGGAGCAGGCTCCGGTTTTGGGGTTGGCTCGACAACCTTGGTGGCGGTCGCTTCCGGCGCGGGAGCAAGAGTTGCTTCCGTTGCCGATGCCGCAGGCGCAGAGGTGGTCTCGGGTTCTCCTCCGGTCCCCGGAGAAGTGGCTTCCCCAGTGGGTGCGTCTGGGTTTTCGAGGGCAGCGATCAGGGCGCGGACTTCATCCGCCGAAAGTGCGTTGACGGCAACGGACTTCGCCTCTAGCGCCTCAAATTCCTCTTGCTTGGATTGTGCGGGATCGCCGCTGCCAAACCACATCATCGCCCCTGCGACGGCACTGTGGGCCAGAAAGGAGATCAGCAGCCCGGCCTTGAGCGATGCCTTGAGGTGGACCGGGTTGAAGGCGTTGTGGTGGAGGATCACTTTTCCTCAAAGACCAACCCGATGTTTTCATGTCCTTGGTCACGCAGGTACACCATCACCTTAACAAGCTGCGCGTACTGCACTGTGCGGTCGGCTTGTAAAAAGATCTTCTCCAGTTCCCGATCCTTGACGTGCCCGGGGAACTGCTCAAAGAACTCATCCAAGGAGTATTCCTGAGTTCCCACAACCACCCCGCCGTCAGGCTTAAGTCCTACCGTCAGGAAGTCGATCTCGGCAGAGGGAGAAGGGACGCGGGGTGCGGTGCTGGATTTGGCCTTGGGGAGCCGCACCCCAACCGTGCGGGAGATTGCGGGGGCTGTGACCATAAAGACGATCAGCAACACCAGCAAGGTATCGATCAAGGGAGTGAGGTTGATCTCAGAAACAATCTTCCGACCTCCGGACGGTCCGCTGCCTCCACCCATTGGATTCTCCTAGAAATCCGTCAGCATTGTACTCTTGCCTTGGTGATCCTTGAGCAGGATCTCCACCTGAATGCGGTTGAGCATGATATTGACAAAGCGATCAAAGGACTGAGAGAGATTCTGGAGGCGGTACTGAAAGAAGTTGAACGCCGCCGAAGATGGGATGGCCACGAAAATGCCCAGCGCCGTTGCAATCAGGGCCTCCGAGATCGCTGGCGCGACCACTGCAAGGTCCGCCGAGCCGGTCTTCCCAATCAACGCAAAGGCGTTGATGATCCCCACCACTGTTCCAAACACCCCAAGGAAGGGGGCGATGTTGGAGGTGGTCCCCAGAATTGCGAGGTGCTTGTCGCGGCGTTCCTGCATCTGCAAGGCAATGCGCTCCACCGTGCGGCCCACCACTTGATCAAAGTTCTCCTTGACCGGCTCCATCACAGGATCGACGAAGTTCATGCGCGGGAATTCCTGCTTGAAGCGATCCACAATGCGCATGGTCTCATCAAAGACAATGCCCAAATCGTAGTCGATGGGGCCGCGCTCCCGTTGCATTGCGCTGAAGTCGTGGAGGTTCTCGGCTTGATTGAACTGCGCCACAAAACCCTTGTCCTTGGCATCCTCGTTCCTGAGCTGCAACGTCTTGGCAACGATCAGCCCCCAAGTGACCACGGACAACACCAGCAGGAGCAGAAAGACGGAGAGGGTGATGAAGCCGCTGTGGAGAAAGACCGCCTCAATAAAATCCTGAAAGTTCATTGTTTGCCTACCTTAGCTTGAAGATATAATCTGTGCGGCGATTACGCTTCCACCAATTCTTGGACACCTCCCCAGTGATTCCCGGAAGTTGACACTCTTCCCCACGGCTCAAGCCGCGCAGATCTCGCTTGCCAAAATACTTGCTCCGGAGCAACCGGATCGGAACTGTCCAGCGCCGTTCAGTCAGCGCCTTGTTGTAGGCGTTGGTGCCCCGAATGTCGGCGTTGCCCTCAATCTGCACCAGCAGCACTCCTAGGTACTCGTCTAGGTACTCGTCCAAGGGTGCTTCCAGCACTCCGAAATCATAGTCGATTCGGATACGCGTTTCTTCGGCAATCACGGAGGAATCTGTTGCAAAGTACGAGGGTCGAACCAGCAAGCTGTCTAGGGCAGCTTTCTGGTTGGTGCAGAAGGCATCGTCAATGCCCAACTCCCGGTTGCGCTTCAACCGACTGAAGATTTTCGCAAGGGTCTTCTCCAAGAAGTTCTGCTCCAGTGCCAGCACCTCTTCCTTCTGCTTGACAATGGTGGCAATTTCCTCTGCGGTCAAACCGCCTGCGGCCTCAAGAAGCTTCTGGACTTCCTCTGCAGAGGTGGCGGCGGCGATTTGCTTGCGCAGTTCCTCGGTCTCCTGCTTGATTTGCTGAATCTCGGCGACCACTTCCTTGATTTCCTCATCGGTCAGGGTGGTGGTTTCCTTGAGGACTTTGGCCAAAAGCGCCTTTTCCTCGCCTTGCTTGGCGATCTCCTCGACTTCCTCTTCGGTCAGTCCACCTTGCTCAATCAAAATTTTCTTCAGTTCTTCCTCAGTGAGTTCCCCTTTGGCGGCTTTTTCGAGAAGTTTTTTCTTCAATTCCTCATCCGTGATCACTTCAAGTGCCTTTTCCAAAAGCGCCTGCTTCCGGCCTTCGGCGGCAATTTCTTCCACCTCCTCTTCACTGAGTCCGAGTTTCTTGGTCAGCACCTCCTTGAGTTCCTCTTTGGTCAACTCACCCTGAGCGGCCTTCACCAGCAGTTCTTTAAGCTCCTGCTCGGTGAGCTTAGAGTCTTTTTTGAGTTTTCCTGCGATCTTTTCCTCAAACAGCTTCTTGACCTTGCGTTCGGCCCGTTTTTTGAGGATCTGCTCAACGGCTTCGTCTAGTTCGGCCTTGGCCGTGTCCACCTTCGCTTTCGCCTCAACGACCTCCTCACGTTCTTTGACATCCTCCGTTGTCAGTTGCTCGATCAACTCCATCCGGTTGGCATGAGACGTAATCCAATCGGTATCTTCCTTGCGCTCGGCATCGGTCAATTCCCGAACCGCTTCGAGATCGTCCAAGTCAAAATCCAAGGGAGCCGCTTCCTCGGTGGCCGCAACTTCCTGCACGGGTGGAGTTGCTTCCTCGGTGGCCGCAACTTCCTGCGCGGGTGGAGTTGCTTCCTCGGCGGCCGCAGTTTCCTGCACGGGTGGGGCCTCTTCCTTGGGAGGACTAGGCTCGGGCGGGCAGCCTGCGAGGAGAAAGGTGGTGGCGATAATGAGTAAAAGTGTTCGAGTCTGCATCGAAAGTCTCCGTAGATTTGCTGGGTTCAAGTACGGCTGGATAAAATTAGATTAGAACCATACCGTCTCTGCCATTATAAAATCAAGCTCTTCCATCACAAAATCAAGGCCAGATTCGTATTCTGCTAAAAATTTCGGTGTGACAGGCATGGAATGCGCGGTTCCATACACGTCAAACGTTGTAAGTTTCAGGAACGACATTGACACAATATCCTCCCTCACGCAACTTGAGGACCGAGACAATGCGGTAGCGCTGTTCCTCGTGCGCAATACAACTATCCTTGCGGATCAGTGTACCGTGATCCATCGTGATTGTCATAAATCCGGAACGCCCCAGCAGACCGTACACGCGTACCGGAACAGCGTGTGGCAGGGGCGAGGGTGTGGTGGCTGGCGTAAACGCTTCAGAGGTGAACTGTGACATCATTTGGTTTCCCCATCAAGAGAGTTGGTGACTGGCGACAACTGTGACTCCAACTGCTGCCGACGCTCTTGGTAGCGGCTGCGGAGTTCCATGTCCTGCGCCCACAACGTCTCGGTGAAGAGGGAGCGCCAAAGCCCGTCCTTGGGGAATTGTGATTCGTAGAGGCACTGCACGGAAAACAGCAACCAGTGCCGCTCTTCTTCCAGCAGGTTGAGGTAATCGTAAGTCACGCGGTCCAGCACCCGGACTTCCTCGTCGAGCGTCGCGTTGATCTCCGGAAGCACCGCCTCATCGGCTTCGGCTTTCGCCTCCAGCAGGCGTTGACAACGCATGCGGGAGTGGTCCATCTGCCGACGGCATTCCACCAGCGCCCCCAGACTGGAGGTCAAGGCCTGCTCGTGCTGCCGTAGCGATTCGCCTAGCGACTCCAAACTGGTTCCCTTGTCTGAATCTTCCGTCATCACGAGAACATCGTTAGGAGCGTCCGGTGTGGTGCGGGCATAACATCACCTCAGTTCTGCCTCTCATTACAACGATGGGTGCAAGCAGTGTTCCGGCATACCGATCGGACCTCAGCCACGGGATTCCAGCACCGATTTGAACCAGCGCAGAGCCTCCAGCGCGAACCCAAGCTGATGCTCCTTGCGGCTTAAAAACGGGTTGAGGTCGAGGCGGTTGTGGTGGAGTTTCCCGTCAATCGACAGGGCGAGGTGACACTGCCCATGCTTGCGGCTGCGGCGTTCCGGGGAGGAGGGTCCGGCCATGCCGGTTTCGGCGAGCGTGAAATCCGCCCCGCTGCGACGTGCCCCGGCTTCCGCAAGGATGCCGGCCATAGCCGCAGTCACGCTGGAGCCAGTGACGGGGCGTTCCAGCAGGCGCGCCTTCTCCCGGCTGTCATAGGGCACCACGCCGCCGAGGAAGTGCTTGGAAATTCCGGAGACCGTGGTGAACGCCGCAGCGACACGGCCCCCGCTGCTGGTTTCCACCACAGCGATGTGATGGGGCTTGCGCTGCCGTGCCCGTTCGTCGAGTAACTGCTTGATCGCAACAGCACAGTCCTCAAGCTGCTGCTCCTGACGTCGACAATTGAGTTCCCATTCATTGAGGAATTGGTCCGCCCCCTCCAGTCGGTAAAGCTGCTGTTCGCGCATCAATTGGGCCGCACCTTGCGGGACAAAACGCTCCAACGAATGCCCGGCCTGCACAGCGCGGCGGATCAGTGTGGAGGAGAGGTGGAGGAGCAGGTGGAGTGGTTTCGGAAGCTGGTCGAGGTTCAGCAATTCTGTGACAAGCGTCACGCTCCGGAGCTTTTCGGTCGTCGCCAGTGCCTCCTCCAGCATGACGGCCCCGCGAGGTACAATCAGAAACCTCGCCTTGCTGGCCAGCACCCCCAAGTCCTCCGATGAGAAAATACGTTCGTCCTGCATACGCTCCACCAAGTCTGCTCCAATGATGAGCGACACCGGGTACTCCGGACACTGCTCATGCAAGCGCAAGACGTGTTCCGCCAGTCGGTACGGGCGATCATACTCAAACTCGGCGGTGGAGATTCCGGAATGCTTGGGGTTCAGGCGGGGTTGCTCTCCCAAACCTGCCAGCACTCGGACGGGGTAGCTGACCTCGGGCTGCGGCCAATCCGCCAACACGCTCCGCAAGATGGTCAGCCGCAACTCGGCTGCGAGGATGCGCTGGCGCTTGGTCGGGTCCGGGTGCTGACCGTTCGAGAGCAGAAAGACCACGCGGTCGTATTCCGGAAACTGCCGCAAGGCGCACTCGGCCAGCAGCAGATGGTGAAAGCCAGTCGGGTTTCCAGTGAGCGGAAGAAAGACGGAAGGCTCCGCCGAGTGTTGGTCAGCCATGCTACTCAGGAAGTGCGGGGCCGTAGGCCCGAATGTCGGGGAGTGCTTGGCATGGCAGGGTCAGGCCGCAGATTCCTCGGCGATTTCACTGCGGCGAGTCTTTAGCTGCATGAACCGCAGGTTGAGCATCTTCAAGGTTGCATTCACTGCTGCCATCACCTGATCGGAATCGACTCCCACCGTCTGGTGGCGCTTGCCGTCAATCTGCCAAGTGATCAACGCTTCGGTGAGGGCATCCGTGTGCCCGCCACGTGGAATGCGGATTTCGTAGTCCACCAGTTCCGGGCACTCGACGTGCCGCCTCCGCAGGATCTTGCGCACCGCGCCCATGAAGGCATCGTAACCCCCGTTGCCGCTGCCGGCCTCGTTGTACTCGTGTCCGTCAATTTCCAAACGCACGGTGGCCACGGACTTGAGGTGGAGTCCACTTGTGAGGGAGCAGCCCAGCAGCCGGATGGGCTGCACGTCCTCGGTTTCCAGCACGTCCGTGATGATGAAAGGCAAATCCGCCGGGGTGATCGTCTTCTTGGAATCCCCCAACTCCACCACTCGCCGCAGCACCTTCTTGAGGTTTTCCTCCACAAGCTGGATGCCCAGCGCCTCTAGGTTTTTCACCAGCGAAGCCTTGCCGCTCATCTTGCCGAGTGCATAACCTCGGCGGCGCCCGAAGCGTTCCGGCGTGATCGGATTGTGATAGAGCCCCCCCTTCTTGTCACCGTCGGCGTGAATGCCACTGGTTTGTGTGAAAACGTCCTCGCCCACGATCGGGGCGTTGGCAGCGGTGCGCTTTCCGGAGAAGGTCGCCACCATTTCGCTCAGCGTGGAGAGGTGTGATTCGTCCACATTCAGCGACATCTTCATTTTGTCCCGCAACGCCACCACCACCTCGGCCAGCGCCGCGTTGCCCGCTCGTTCCCCAAGGCAGTTCATGGTGACGTGGATGCAGCGGATTCCAGACTTGACCGCGTAAAGCGCGTTGGCCACCCCCAGTCCGTAGTCGTTGTGCGGGTGGAAGTCAAACAGCGCCCACGGGAAGCGTTCCTGCATATCGGAAAGACTTGCGAACACCTCATCCGGCGACATCACTCCCAGTGTGTCCGGAAGCATGAAATGTTCGATGCCCTCGTCTTTCAGTGCCGTGACCAGTTCGTAAACGTACTGCGGGTTGTCGTGGTAACCGTTGGACCAGTCTTCCAGATACACGTTTGTCCGGAGCCCCTGCTGGTGGGCATAGGCGAGGGTCTTACGGATTTCCGCAACGTGCTGTTTGAGGGTTTTGCGGAGTTGGTTGCGACAGTGGTTTTCACTGCCCTTCGTGAGCAAATTGAGGACTTCACCTCCCGCTTCCCGAATCCAAGCGACGCTGAGGGTGTGATCAATGAAACCCAGCACCTCAATCTTACCGAGCAGGCCGTGTCCCTGTGCCCACTCAGTGGTGCGCTGCACCGCCAGCAGTTCGCCTTCGGAAACACGGGCCGAGGCGATTTCCAAGCGATCCACTCGGAGTTTTTGCAGGAACGCCTTGGCGATGTTGCTCTTCTCCGCAGGCGTGAACGTCACCCCTTGGGTTTGTTCGCCGTCACGCAGGGTGGTGTCGAGAATCAGAACGTGGTTGTCAGGCATCGAATCGGGTGGAGCCGCTTGGGTCATGACTACCTTGGAGAGTGCATCAGCCGGAACAGGGCCGAATCAAATCATCATTTTGGAGCGCGAAAGTGCGTCAGCAGACTGGCAACCAACACAACGGTCAGGATGATGTGAACCTCGCGGGGCAACGAGAGTGTTTCCACCCCGTAAAGCCACAGCAGCACACCGGAGAGGATCAACCCGATCCCTGCAAGCAACTGCACGATTCCGGAAACCGTCACCCAAGACCAACTCCGTAGCCGATACGCATGCGCCTTGATGTGGTCCAGCGAGTACATGGGAAAGATGACGAGGAAGAAGAAGCCTGCCCAAATGTGCAGAACCGCCACCGTCGTGCTGCGCTCCACCTTCAGAAACTCGCTTGCGGTCGTCAGCCATCCTCCGGACAGCGTCAGGAACACACAACTGATCATCACCAGCCGACGCATCACTCCGGGCACACAGGTTCAACAAAAGCATTTGATTGTAGCAGGCTCTGTGCGGCTACAGCAACCCCATTTGCCCAAGATCGGCCCGCAGCTTTGCGGCATCCGTGAAAACCAGCCCCCGAATGCCTTCCACATTTGCCGCTGCGACATTGGCAGATTTGTCGTCAATGAACACCGTTTGCGAGGGTTCCAGCCCAAAACGTTCCAACAGATGCTGATAGATTTCCGGATCAGGCTTCTTCATTTTAACCTCCCCGGAAATGACCTTGCCCCGGAACCAACCCAGAAACGGAAAGCTCGGCTCGGCCAAGGGATAGGTTTCCGCTGACCAGTTGCTCAAAACATAGAGCGGTGTTCCAGCGTTCCGGAGTTCTTGCAGGATTTCGACGGTCTCGGCAAGCGGTTCACCGAGCATTTCAGGCCAGCGTTCCCACCACGCTCGGATGAGCGTTTCGTATTCCGGAAACTCCTGGACTTTCTCGGCAATTCCTTCCGCCATCGGCAGTCCGGCATCCATCCGCACGTTCCACTCGTCAGTGCAGATTTCGTTCAGAAAACGCTCCACCTCCGCTTCGTTGGGCAACAGCTTACGGTACAGGTAGCGGGGATTCCAGTCGATGAGGACGTTACCGAGGTCAAAAACAACATTCATGTCAGCATAATTTCAGAAAAAATTTCTGGATCAGCGAGACGCCACGAAGCCTCCGGAACTGGTGAAATGGACTTTCACTGCCTGAGCTATGGCATTGGCCATTTGCTGCCGCACCTTTGATTTCAGCAGGTTGCGACGGTCCCGCTTGTTGTTGAGGTTGGCCACCTCCAGCAGCACCGAGGTCGGCACCTTGCTGTAGCGCAACACCGCAGGGAGCGTCTTGCGGCCCTTGCGGTAGAGGTAGCCCCGCACACTGTTTGACGATTTGTGTATCGGCAGTTTTGCCTTTTGGAACGAGGAAATCAAGCTTTTGCCGAAAGCCGCGCTCGTCACGGCAGATTCACGATTGTCCGCCACAGTGAATCCAACTCGGCGCTGGTACTCTTTGCGCTTCCGGTACACCTGCCCCCGCTTCCCAAACACACGCTTGCGCAGGCGGTGATCCGGATAGTAGGCCATCGCCCCACGCAGCGAGGCGTGGAGGGCATCGGCATGGAGGCTGAGGAAGAGGATATTCTCCTGCGGAATCTTTTGCTTGCGCAGCTTACTGTAGAGATAATTGACGAGAAACACCCGCATGTTTACCCCAGTTTGGGGGTTGCGGATCGTGTAGCGCGGCGTGACCAGCACGACTTCGTCCTGATCGTGCCGCCGACTCACCTTGCTCACTGGCTTGCGCTGGTTCGGGTCCAGCAAGGTAGGGTACACTTTGAAATTGCTTTTTTGCAGGAGTGGAATCAGGCGGCGCTGGATGTCGTACACGACCTCATCCTCATAAATCCGGTCCCCACGTTTGGATGAACCATAGGTGGCTCCCGGATCACGCCCCCCGTGTCCGGAATCCAGAATGACGTGGAACTGAAAGCGCGGGTCGTTCTTGTTGGCGGTGTTTTTGTGGGTCGTCTTTTTCGTGGTTTGCTGCGATTTAGCTGCGCGTTTCCTAGAGGTACGCTGTGGTTGCTGGACGAGAGCCCCCCCACCTTCCAGCCACTCTTCGCTTAACCACTCCATTGGAATCTTGAGCGCTTGATTGCGCTGGATGCGCCGGGCGTTCCGGATGCCATTGAGCCGCAGCAATTGCTTGGTCATCATGTCCACCTCGTCGTGGAGCAAACGACCTGTGAAGCGGGCGACCACCGAGGAGTACACCGCCTCGCCTTTGCGCATCCGATACCACGCATAGACCTTGCCGGATCGATCCGCCTTGGCATAAAGCGGAGGCCGCACCTTGAGCTTGGGTTTCAGTCCAAGCTCTGGGTTGAGCCGCTGCCACGGAATGAGAATGCGGTCGTTAAGGTAGAGCAGGTTGCCGCGTTTGCGTAGCCGGTTCTCCTGCGCGAGTTTCCGGATGGACGTTCCCGGTTTGGCGAAGAGCGCGACCACGAGCGACAGGTTTTCCCACGAATGGGTGACTCGATGCTCCCAGCCTTTTTCACGGGAGCGGTCTTTGGGAAAGACGGCTTGAAGTGCTGCCGCCCGGATTTTGCCGTCCAGCAGTCCCAGCGGCAGGGAAATGTAGCGGTCACGGTAGAGGCGTTTGGAACGGTAGTAGGTGCGCAAAACCTTCGTGCTGCGGTAGCCCTTTCGGAAGACACGCTGCACCAACCGATAAATGCCCTCGCCTGCTTGAGGCTTGAGCCGCACCATCAGCCGACTGCTGTTCCAGCCGACCTGCATTTGCTCGTGCCCCACAGAAAATCTGAAGTAGTGAGCCGGAGTCCTAGCTTCGACTGAGACCGAAAGCCACAGGGCGCACCCCAGCACCAGCGCCCCCAAGACCTTGCAGGACCAACGGAATCGCGGGGCAGGAATCATCCTCGTGGTGAGGTCAGGATGGAGTGAATGGGAGACTGGCACAGTTCAGACGAAACATAGAGTAGATTCAAACATGGGTCTTCTTTGGTCAGCTTGCGGCTCACGTCCTCCACAGGTTGCGGAGGGCGCGGGAGTCGATGGATCGAGGGCACTGGGTGCAAAAAATCTTCGCGTAACCACGCGAGGGGGATCCGGATTTCCTGCCCCGGATTCAAAGTCCGGGCATCGGCAAAACCGTTGAGGGCGATGAGGTCGTTGGCAATCCTCGTGGTTTCCTCGTGCGATCCTTCGCGCACAAACCTCCGGACCACCCCGGAATAAAGTGACTCTCCCGGCTCCAAGCGATACCCTGCGTAACGCACCCCCAACGGATTCACCGTCAGGTACAGCGGGTATTTCACGGACAGCGGGCGAAGTTCCAAGTCGTCGCGTATCCAATTCCACGGAAAATACAACACCTGTCCCTGACGTAGTGCCCACTCCTCGAATCTGAGCCTGTTGTAACGGGCGGTTTGGGTGAGGGTCACACTCTTCTTAAGAAACGCCGCTTTCAGGAGCGGCAAGGTTTCCCAGCGGTACACCACTTGGTGCCGTAGCGCCCCGGATTCAACGAGGTCCTCCGGGAACAGAGCTTTGAGGATGGAGCCTTGCAACGGCCCAATCAGCAGTTCCAGTGGAAAGGTCACATACTGATGCGGATGAAACTTCGCTGCCCCGCTCAACTCGCGGATACGAGGAAACTGCCGCCCGCCATCCTGCATCACACGGACGGCCATCCGGTACTCACCTTCTCCGAAACGCGGCCTAATTTGCGCAAACAAGCCCTCAGGCGACCAGCCGGCTCGGATCATGTCCTGCTGCTGATAAACCAGCGACACCACGGGCAAAGAGCGGCAAAAGGCCACTTTAGGTTTTCCTACTGCGAGAACACCAACAAGTAGCCCCACTAGCAGGGCAACTTGCGGGAACAAGAACCTCATCATATATTTTTGAATTCGTGCGCACATACCGGTTTCACTGCAACAAAATTCATGCCACCCCCTGAAACCGACCCTAGGACATGACTGTCGGCTTTATTAAGTTGCATCTTTTGCGTTTCTCAGCAAAATTCCGGAATTGAACTTGCACCTCATGGAGTGATGTAGTTTCATTCAGTACATGGACATTGTCCAAACTTCCAAATTTTCGGAATCTACATGATCCGTATTCTCATCCTCAATCTAGGGTTTGTGGTCTTTCTGACCGCTTGTGGCCTCTTTGATTCTGACCCACCAACAGAAGGGGCGGCCCAAGACACTGCGGTGGCCCAGACCGACCAAACCACCCCAGAAACTCAAGAAACCCAAGAGCAGCAAGATTACAAGGAACGGGTGCTTGAGCAGGAAAAAGCCCTAGATCAGCAGGAAAAAGAAACCGCTGCGCTCACGTCGGCCTCGGCAGAAGAAGCTCCGGAGTCAAAAGAATCTGCTGATTCCATCCTCAACCTCCTCGAGCCTGCGGCTTCAGAGGAAGAAGTTCTGAACGCTGAAGCATTGACCGAGGCAGATACAGCCACCGACACCGACGCGGGGTCCTCAGCAGAATCCGACGAAACGGAACTCACCGAAGAGGAAATGCCAGATCCGGAGGAAGTTGTTGATCCGGAAGCTCAACCCTTGCAGACCGAAGCGGATGCCGAGGTCACCACAGATGCAGAAACCTCTGAGTCGGCAGGCATGGAACTCGCGCCGGCAGCGGCGATCGACACGGAATTCCGCGAAGTCGAAGAGACTGCACAGCAACCCGCAGGCAAGGAACGCAAAATCTTCAGCCCGGAAGAACGAGCCGAGTTGCTGGAGAACATCCACAGCCGCTTGCTGAAAGCACAGGGATTGGGGTTGCCGATGGTGCGAGATCCCAGAGTCGAGCAGTTGGTGTCAACCGTGTTCTTTGGATTTGATAACAGTCGACTCACCAAAGAGTTTCTGGAGCAGCTCATCAAGGAAGTCCCTACCGTTCTGGAAGAACTGGAAAACCGGGGCGACCTCATCCTGCAAATCGAAGGACACGCCGACGAACGTGGAGACGAAGAGTACAACCTCGCCCTCGGACACCGCCGCGCCAACACCGTCCACAACCTGCTCAAGGTCTATGTCACAGACCCCATGACGCTGCGCACCATCAGCTTTGGAGAGGAATTCCCGGTGATCCCTGACTCCAACAAGGAAGCCTGGGCGAAGAACCGCCGGGTCGCCTTCACCTTCCTATTGCGGGAACTCTGACCCGTCGGGGACGTTCCACCCACCCACTCGCTGATCTGCCAAGAGCGAAATGGATTTTGCTCTGCTCCGTCTCCTTTCCGATGCCGATCCCATTGTCCTTGGGGTGTTGGGGCTGCTGCTGCTGCTCTCTGTCCTCGTCTGGGCGGCCGTTTTCTTCAAGCTGATCGGGCTGCTGCGCCGCCGCCGGAGCTACAGCCGTTTCCTCAAGATGTTCGAGGCCACCGCGCAAACCGAGGAAATGCGCGTCCGCGCCAAAGAATTGCCCCACAGCCCCCTCAAGCTGATGTTTGGAATCGCTGTTGCCGAGGCCGCACGCTTCCGGAAATCCTTTCCCCATGCCGGAGCCCAGCGGCGCACCGAGTTCCTGGAACTGATGGAGCGCACCCTTGAGGCGCAAATCCTCCTCGCCGAAAAAGAACTCGTTGGAGGTCAGGCGCTACTGGCAACCATCTCGGTGGTCGCACCGTTCATCGGACTCTTCGGAACTGTCATCGGCATCATCAACACCTTTCAGGGCATTGCCGAGCAGAATTCTGTGGACCTCGCGGTCATCAGCCCTGGAATTGCGGAGGCCCTCGTCGCCACCGCCGCCGGACTTTTCACCGCGATCCCGGCAACAATCGCCTACAACCTTTTCCGCTCCATGATCCGGGATCTCACCGAATCTCTCGATTTCTTTGCGCTCCAGATCATTCGCCGCATCCAACTTCAGCTCATCGCCAATGAGAAGAAGAGACTTTAGGCATGCACGCCGCTTGCGTGGAGAGTTGATCTCGGAGATCAACGTCACTCCGTTCGTGGACATTCTGCTCGTCCTCTTGATCGCCTTTGTGATCTCGGCACCGTTCCTGACCCAAGCCTTACCCATTCGCTTGCCCAAGGGACACCTCGATTATCGGCTTCCGGATTATGAGGCGGCGCTGCTGGTCGTTGTCGATCCCAGCCTCACGATCCGCATGAAGGAGCGCAACCACACGCTCGGCACGCTCCGGCAAACCCTGCAACGTGCCGATCCGTCTCTGCGTTTGCGTCCGGTCTACCTGCAAATTGATGAGGTGGTCCCGCACGGTTTTCTCGTCAAGCTGATGCTCGTTTTCAAAAGTGCAGGGTTTCAGCAGGTCGGGCTTGTGTTTGAAGACAAGTTGGTTCCTATGACGGAAGGGAAGCCGTGAGGCTGATGCTCGTCGCCGGGGAGGCCTCCGGAGACACGCACGGTGCAGCTTTAATCGCAGGCCTGCAAGCACACCACCCCGCAGCTGATCTCTTTGGCGTGGGCGGTCCTAAGATGTTTCAGGCAGGTTTGCGGCTCTACGCAACCCTCGACGATTTTCAGGTCCACGGGCTTGTTGAGGTCGTGCGTCACCTGCCCCGGCTCTACGGACTGCTCAGCACCTTCAAGGAGGCACTCGAGCAAGAGCGTCCGGATGCGCTCGTCTGCATCGACTATCCCGGATTCAACCTCAAACTCGCAGCACACGCGCAAACACTGGGCATTCCGGTGGTCTTCTTCAACAGTCCACAAATTTGGGCGTGGCGCAAGCGGCGGCTCCAGACGATCCGCAAGGTCGTGGATCACATGCTCGTCCTCTTTCCCTTTGAGGAAGCGATCTACCAAGAGGCCGGAGTCGGAGTCACTTGGGTGGGACACCCACTGGTGGATGAAACGGTAGCCGACGCAGACGGTTCTCGCCTGCGGGCAGAATTGGGGCTTGCCGACTCCCCCGTCCTCACCATCGCTCCCGGAAGCCGCCCCAGCGAGTTGTCCCGGCACCTGCCCGTCTTGCAGGAAACACTGCCGCTGTTGCGGGAGCGCGTTCCCGGATTGCAGGTTTTGCTGCCGGTTGCCGACACACTCGATTCCGAGGAAATCCGCTCAACACTACGTGATGCGGCGCTGCCAATCCATTTGCTCGACGGGCGTTTTGCAGAAGCCATCCGTGCCTGCGATGCTGCCATCGTCGCCTCCGGAACCGCCTCCCTGCAAACTGCACTCGCGCTCACCCCCAATGTGCTCATCTACCGTGTGGCTCCGCTGACCTACTGGCTGGCCCGCAAGCTTGCACAAGTGCAGCACATCGGCATGGCAAACGTCCTTGCCCAGCGCGAGGTCGTTCCCGAATTACTCCAAGACGATTGCACCCCCACCCGCATTGCCGCTGCGATCACACCGCTGCTCTGTGATCCGGAAATCCGCAACCGCATGGTCACGGATCTGGAGCCAATCCGGCAGCAACTTGGTGAGCCGGGGGCATATGACCGGGCGGTGCAAGCCTTGCTCGACTTCCTTCAGCAACGCACTTGCTGACCGTCCACGCTTTTTGCCTTTCCTCTTGTCGCGTAGCTTCGTACCCTCTTAGTCTTGTCAAAGCCCTGATTCACCCGTAATGACTGCCCTCGCCACCACACTCGCCAACGCGTTCAATCAGCCGAGCTTCTCCGACACCCCCCACATGGCGTCAACGGTGTTTGAGCGTCAAATGGGCGTGGACGAAGCCATGATGCAGCAGGTACTCGCCGAAGCCCTTCACAATGGCGGGGATTATGCGGACCTTTATTTCGAGTACAGCCTCCGGCATTCGGTCGTCATGGAGGAGGGCATTGTCAAAAGCTCCTCGGTCGCCGTGGTTTCCGGAGTGGGCATCCGTGTCTTGCAAGGCGAGCAGACGGGCTACGCCTACAGTGAGGTGCTGGAGTCCGGACCCATGTGCCGCGCTGCACGCGCCGCTGCTGCCATTGCCACCAACGGTTCCGTCCCGCTGGAGCAGGCGTGGCGTTTCAACACTCGGAAACTCACCAACCACTATCCCGTTCTCCAGACGGTTTCCGACCTGCCCCTGACCGAGAAAATTCAGCTCATCCAACAAGCAGAAGCCACCACCAAAGCACAGGACTCTCGGATTGTACGAGTCACGGTGTCCCTCGTGGATTCGGTCACTCATACCCAGATCGCCTCTTCGGACAGAGACTTGCTGAGCGACACCCGCCCAATGTTCCGGATGAACGTCCACTGCGTTGCGCAAGACGGGAGCAACCTTCAAAACGGCACCGCCGGCATGGGGGGACGTGTGGGGCAGGAAGTCTTGGGGCAGGCCGATCACCCTGTGCGGCTTGGAAAACAAGCTGCTGCTGAAGCGTTGCTGCTGCTGGACGCTCGCCAAGCACCTTCCGGACTGATGCCCGTCATTCTTGGCCCGGCACAATCGGGCATTCTCCTGCATGAAGCGGTGGGACATCCGCTTGAAGCCGATTTCAACCGCAAGGGCACCTCCGCCTACAGCGGTCGGCTGGGCGAAAAA
Organism: uncultured Pseudomonadota bacterium; assembly: GCA_913020725.1. GTDB lineage: Bacteria > SAR324 > SAR324 > SAR324 > NAC60-12 > UBA8110. The sequence goes on along the minus strand of CAJWCD010000059.1, from coordinate 5,302 downwards.
GTCGCGACAGAGTGCTGCACGATTTACGACTCCGGAACCATTGCCCATGACCGTGGCGCCATCAACTGCGATGACGAAGGGATTCCGGCGCAGGAGAATCTGCTCATCGAAAACGGCATTCTACGCGGTTACATGCATGACCGGATCAGTGCCCAGCACTATGGGGTTGAGGCTTCCGGAAACGGACGCCGCGAATCCTACGCGCACTACCCGATGCCGCGCATGACCACCACCTTCCTCGCCAATGGAGAGTCTGATCCGGAGGAAATCCTCGGCACGGTCAAACAGGGCGTGTACTGCGAGTCCTTCAGCGGGGGACAGGTGGACATCTCCAACGGAGATTTTGTGTTCGTTCCCACCGTCGCGTGGCTGGTGGAAGACGGGCGCAAAACCGCGCCCATCAAGAACTTCACCCTCATCGGCAATGGTCCGGAAGCGATGTCAAAGGTTACGATGGTCGGCAATGACTTCGCCATGAGCGAAGGCATCTGGACCTGTGGAAAAGACGGTCAGAGTGTTCCGGTGGGTGTGGGCCTACCCACCGTGCTGATTACAGAGATGACGGTCGGCGGCATGTCCGAATGAGCATTGTCGAGCAGCACAAGGGGCTGGCTCAGGAAATCCTTGCGGAGTCACGGAGCCAAGGCGCGGAACAGGCGACCCTCACGCTCGCCACCGCCACCGCTTTTCAGGTGGAAGTGCGGGAGGCGAACATCGAATCGCTCAAGGAAGCCGGTTCCTCCGGAATCCACCTCGTCCTCTCTCAAGACGGACGACGCTCCAGCCTCACCTCCAACGACTTCCGGCTCGACACGCTCCGCACCCTCATCCGGGACACCCTTACGGCATTGCCGCACATGGATCGGGACGAGTGGTACACCCTCCCTGAGCAAGAGTTACAGGGACGGGCGCCGGGCGATCTTGCTTTTCTGGATCCAGAGCATGAGCACATTGCTTCTGATGAGAAAGTTGAGGACACCCTGCGCTTGGAGGAACTGGCGCTCGTACAAGACTCCCGGCTCCACACCGAGCAGTCGTACTACTCGGATGCAATTTCACACACAGTTTATGCGGACAGCAACGGTTTTCTCGAAGGGGTCAGCAAAACCATCCACAGCGTCGGCGTGTCGCTCGTCGTGGAGGACAACGACGCCAGTGGCGAGAACAGCGGCCGCAAGCAAACCGACGGTTGGTTTTCCTGTGCGCGCTTCCGGAACCAGTTGGAACCGCTGGAGGAGATTGCTAAAGTCGCGTCCGGGCGCATTCTCCGCAAACTTGGCGCCGTGAAGCCGAAAAGCTGTGAGGTGCCCGTGGTCTTCAGCCCGGAAATGGCCCGCAGCTTTCTCGGACAGCTTTCGTCCGCTCTGCTCGGAGAGAATGTTTTCCGGCAGCAGTCCTTTCTTGCCGATAAAGTGGGACAGGCGATTGCCAACCCGCAGGTGCAACTCAGCGACTCCCCGCTGTTGCCCGGCAAACTCGGGAGCCGTCCATACGATCATGAGGGGGTGCAGTCCAAACCACTCTCCCTCATCGAGGATGGGGTGCTCTGCAACCTCATGCTCTCCACCTATGCAGCAAACAAGCTGGGGCTGCGCTCGACCGGACACTCCGGGGGCATCTCCAACCTCGTCCTGCAACCCGGCGCATACACAGAGGAGGAGTTGATCGAAAGTGTTGAGGATGGACTCTACCTCACCTTCCTCTCCGGGCAGGGTGCAAACATCACCACCGGAGATTACTCACGGGGCGGGCAGGGCATCTGGATTCGCAACGGGAAACTGGCCGAACCGGTCAGCGAATTCACCATCGCCAGCACCTTTCTGGAAATGCTGGGAAACCTGACGATGCTGGGAAAAGAGGTGGACACGCGCAGTGCGATCCTCACGCCGATGTTCCGGATTGAACGGATGGCGATCAGCGGAACGTGATCGTGACTTCACCTTGAGCGGATGATGATCGGCGGGACATGATCGTGACCTCCTCCTTTGCAAAAGGGGGGATTGAGGAGGATTCGTTCAGATGTGCCGCAAGACGCCGGAGAGCGAGTTGCGGGATTGCTCGAGAAGTTGAGTACGGAATTCCTCGCCAGACATCCCGCGCTTGTGCAAATCCTGCGCGGAGAGCTTGAGTGATTCCAAGTACTCGATGACGGCGAAATCGGAAACCTGCTTGTGCAGCAACTGCTCTGTGCCCTCGTACATCGCCACTAGCATCGTCTGATGCTGTTCGTGTCCGAGTTGGTACTGGAGCGCTTGCGTCTCCTGCTCAAAGGATTGGCGCAGGGTGCGGATTTGCGAAAAAGAAAGCTGCGTTGCGGAGGTTTCCACAGCTTCCGGACGAATCGACAGTTTCGTCAGAGAAGTGAGGTGTCGAAGTTGACTGGCTGCGTTTACGTCCATCGTTGCGTATTCCGGAGAAAAATTCCCGTCTTCATAGGCAATGCAAATTTCGTGTAATGTTCACTGATAACTGTTCACTGCTCAATGCTGCATCGCATTCTCGTCATCCGCTTCAGTTCGCTTGGTGATCTCGTCCTCACCACCCCCCTCTACCGGGAATTGCGCCAAGCCTTTCCAGACGCGGAAATCACGCTGCTGACCTCGGAAGGATGCGGCGAAGTGCTGGCCAACAATCCACACCTCGACCACATCCTTTTTCATCCAAGGCACGAGCGTTTTTCAGAACTCCAAGCCCTCGCCGCGCAACTCAACGCCGCAGCATTTGACCTCGTTTACGACGCACACCGCTCACTGCGCAGTCGCTGGCTGGTGGCGCGGCTGACGGCATTCGGTCTGAAATCTCGTCCCACCGTTTGGGTGATCAACAAGCGTGGTTGGCAACGACTGGCGCTCATCAAGTTCCGGAGCAAGCGGATGCTCCCCGTCCGTTCACAACGAGAACAGTGGCTGCTGCCCCTAGAACAGCAGCTCGGCCGTTCCCTTCCGCAGCATACCGAACTGTTTCCCGAGAGCAAGTCAATCGTGCGCGTCCGAACTTTCATGAGCGCGCACCACCTCGAACCCAAGCGTTTCCTCGCCATCGGCCCTTCCGCTTCACAGCCCCTCAAGTGCTGGCCGCTGGAGCACTTCCGCACCCTCATCGCCGAACTTTTCCAGCGCGGCTGGCCGCTCGTGCTGGTTGGTGGGCCGGACGAACCAGAACCCGAACTGCTCGCCGAGGAATTCGGGGACGACGTGATCAACGCCGCCGGAATCTTTACGCCCTTGGAATCCGCCGAATTACTGCGTTACGCCGTCCGCGTGATCTGCAACGACACCTCCATCGCCCATCTTGCCGAAGCAATGCACACTCCGGCGTTGGCGCTGTTTGGTCCCACGGTGCGGGAGTTCGGCTATGCTCCATTGCTGCCCGCAAGCCATTTGCTGGAAACCGAACTGGACTTGCCCTGCCGCCCCTGCTCCAAGGACGGACGCGGCCTCTGCCGCAACGCAACCACCTTGCAGTGCCTCACCTCCCTCTCACCGGAACAGGTGTTGCGGCATGTTCCGGATTTTCCGGACTGAATTTTTGCAGCAACGCCAGTCACTTCTCTGAAACTTGCAACCCCGCCTGCCATTCGTCAAGACGTTTGCGGGAAGCTTGCAGGGCCTGCGTCTGGAACGCTTGGCGGGTGCGCTGTTCTTCGTCGCTGAATTGCTTTGCGCTGGAGCCCAGAATCAACTCACGGTCCAAGACATGATCCGCTTCCGTTTTGCGAGGGAGTTTTGCAAGGAATTCGCGGGGGGTGGAGTGCAGCCCCAACTCATCGGTCACGCGGCTTCCTCCAGCAGTCCCGTGTCCTCGTACCACTCTCCCAGCGTCCCGGAGTAAGCGACTGATTCCAGCTTCAGCGCCGCTTCCAAGCCCTGCAGCACTTCGTAATGCCAGTGTCCGGATTGTTCCTTGCGGAACACCTCCACTAGGATTGCTTCCTGACTCACCAGCACATACTCCTGAAGCGAGGGCAAATTCTGGTAACCAAAAAATTTGGCGCCGCGATCCCGGGATTCGGTGCTGGGCGACAGCACCTCGATGATCAGCGTGGCGTCGCTGGCCATGTTGAACACCTCGCCCTGCCAGTACTCGTGGCGTTCGTCCGCTTCGCGTTCGTTACGGAGGTAGTCCTCCGCCGTGTAGTACTCGTCTGCTTTTGCAAGAGCTGAAGCCATGGTTCTCTCTCGGTTGTTGTTGGTCGGCGACTTCACATTTTTTCTTGATCCCGTTGCGGGATTCTTTCAGGATTATGAAGAATTGCGCATCAATAATCAAACCCACGCATCATGAGCCGAGCCTTTGTGAAGGAGTTGGATGGGGACGAGCATCCAGAAACGCTCCCGCCACGCCTCGTCAGTCCGCATCCGAATTACGTCACTCCCCAAGGGTTGGAGCAACTGGATCGCCAGATCGCGGAACTGAAAGCGGAGTGGCGCAAGCTGCGCAAGGCTGAAACGCTGGAGTCGCGGCGGCGGCTGGCCGAGGTGCAACGTGACCTCGATTACTTCCAGAACCGCCGAGAGTCCGCGCTCCTCGTCCCTCTAGAAGCACATCCAGAAGCCGTCAGATTCGGCGGCACCGTCACTGTCGCTGAGGACGAGAACGAGCGCACCTTTAGCATCGTTGGCGAGGATGAAGCTGATCCGGAGCAGGGCCGGGTGAGTTGGACCTCGCCGCTGGCCAAGGCAGTCCACGGGGCGAGGGTGGGTGATTTGCGCATCTGGCAACGTCCCAAGGGGAACCTTGAACTCGAAATCCTCGAGATCGCCGAAATCACATGCCCCTGAGCGGCCCGCCTTCTTGAGTTGTCCCTCGCGCCCAGATGCGGTAGCCTGAATCCATCAGACAACCCCGTTCTTGCTTGATCCCATGCTTCGCAAATTTCCGCTTTCGTTGTTGTTGTTCTCGCCACTCGTTGGCTTGTTGCTCGTTGGTTGCACCAAACCCGTTTACACGGTGTACTTTGCCGAGCAGAACCACACGATGTTCACCACCCACCCCGTCAAGGTGACCACCGAAACCCACCATGAGCTGGAAATGGTGGCCTCCCGGAAATGCCCCGGACGCACCCTTTGTGCTTCTGAGGAAATCAAGTTTGAGTTGAAACAACAAAGCCGGTTCTCTTTTCTGGAAGGGAAAGATTACCGCATCAAGGCCGACGAACAAACACTCGACCTCAATCATCGAGATTACACCTTCACTTACGACCAGAGCGCCAAAGCCGAGGACGGACTCACGGGGCTGGCCAAGGAGCGCTGGTTGGTGTGGCTCTCCGGGGAGGATTTTGTCACGATTGCCGAAGCGCAGG
>CAJWCD010000058.1:0-21730 GCA_913020725.1 uncultured Pseudomonadota bacterium | reverse complement strand
GAGCAGGAGACGCTGCTCTACCACTATGGCTTCACCTGCCGCTTCATCTATAACCTCGCCCTCGATCAACGCAACCTCTCGCGTGATCCCAACCCTGTCCCTGCACTGCTGGAGATGTGGGAGAAGCGGGTGGCAGACAGAGAGGCCGGGAGTCCATGCACCATGAGATCACCCATCTGATCACTTCCGGCTTTGGGAGGATTGCGGTGGAGAACCTCAACATCAAGGGCATGACTGCCTCGGCATCAGGGACTGAAGAGGAACCCGGAACCAATGTCGCGCAGAAATCCGGACTCAACCGTGAGATTCTTAAGAGAGGCTGGGGCCAGCTTGTCAGTCAGTTGGAGTACAAGGCTGAGTGGAGAGGAGGAGAGGTGGTCAAGGTTGACCCCAAGTACACAAGCCAAACTTGCTCAAAATGCAGGCATGTTGAAAAGGCGAACAGAGAAACGCAAGCCAAGTTCTTGTGTCAGAAGTGTGGACACAAGGAGAACGCGGATGTCAATGCTGCGAAGAACATATTGACATTCGCAGAGAAGGAGTGATAGCATCTGCTGATCTAGGCGTTGAGAGAGGGGTGATCCTGAAGCAAGCCCCTTCTGCCCAGACCTGATTTTCCGGAACGGCAGCGATATGGATCGCGGATCGTTTCTGGAATCATTAGTTTTTTTATCAATCGTTTTGAAAAGAGGAAAAATGTTTAAAAATCTCATCGTTGTTGCAACAACATGTGTTGCCCTGTTCGCCTTCTCTTTCAATTCGGCTTATGCCGGAGGGGATGGCTGGAAGGAGAAAATGATCGCGGACGCCTTGACTGCGGCCCCGCCAGCCGTCACCCATGACGCGACCATCTATGCTTGGGACGCGAAGGGGCAGATGATCATGCTTCGGGCCGGAACCGGCCCCTACGTTTGCTTTGCGAGTGGCTTTGGGACCACACGTGTCGGTAAGCCGCCCCTGCCCTATCCGGACCCCATGTGCCTTGACCAAAATGCTTGGAATTTTATGAAGCAGGTTTTGTCGGAAAAGAATCCGATGAAACCCTCACGGCCCTATCCCACCGCACCCGGCCTCTGCTGGATGCTGGCCGGAATGGCCGTGAAGGGAGGCATGGTGGACATCGGTTCAGGCATGCAGGTGGAAGTGACAGTCGCAAAGACCGGGGTCAAGATCGTCCGCATTTCTCCGCATCTGATGATTTTGCCATTCCCCGTGAACGAAAAAACGTCTGGCATGTCAACGAAGTATGAAACGGACCACCCGGGGGCAAGCTGGATCATGGCGGCCAAGACCCCAATCGAGCATGTAATGGTGCATTTCTCCGAACAGGAGGTGAGGGCCATGATGAACGCGAATTAGGCTTCCGTATCTCTGATCCATATAAGGTAGGGTGAAAACCGTCCGAACCTGCCCTTTTGGGCGAACGCCTCTGGAGATATGAGTGGTCATTAGACCGTTCAGCCGAGGAACCTCAAGTGTGGAGAGACCGGAACCGCGCATATTGGAGAGCAAGCCTTAAAACCCCGGTAGGTTTTTGGAGAACGCGCAAGCCACTGATTCTAGTTGTTAAACCCGGAAGGGTGTTCTCCATGCACGCGGGGGAGTTTGGGCAAGACAGAATGAAAGACAAGAATCCTACAGGTGTTCTCCATGCACGCGGGGGAGTTTGGTTGTTGAAGTAATGATCACCAATTTTTGGTGTTAACTTTTAATGCTAAACCAAGAAAGGAAATTGATCTAGAAAAAAATCATATTAAATTGATTTAAAAAATTTTGAAAATAAAGGTGCTATGAATATTAAATTTAAGATTATTTCACTATTGATTTTTATCTTTTTAATTTATAATCCTATCTTCGCAAAAAGTGATTGTTCTGATATTTTAAAAAACAGAACGTCACTTAATATGACAGTTGGGCTTGGCAAAATGTTTTTCAATGGTTACAATTATGCAAAAAAAACAAATATTAAATATAGCAAAAGTAAATTTAAGAAATTCATCAAGGCAATTTGCAGAATAGAAAAAAACATAACTTATACTGAGATATTTGGTAGAGCAGCTGATAGTAATCTAGACACATCACAATTTAAGTTAAAAGTGACTAAAGCAGAAGACAGTACAGGTAACTTAAAAACGATTGATAAATTTTTTATTAATTACCATAAACATTTTAAAGAAAACCCTGATACAAGAAAATGCTTCATTAGTCATTTACATAAAGATAGAGGTGCGGTCAAATTTATTGAACTTAAATATGAAGAACTTGAATCCCTAAGAACATCACAAGGAGAAGACTACTATAAGGAATCTTGGATAGATGAAGTCTTTCAAGAAGATGCAGATTTATTTTGGAAATTTATTCAGAAAACCTCTAAAAAATGTAAGTAATCAATTTTATCTCACACTTTCGTCTTGGGCGATATTGCAATTCGTCTTGAGCCGGCTGAAGAGCAGGAGACGCTGCTCTACCACTATGGCTTCACCTGCCGCTTCATCTATAACCATGCCCTCGATCAACGCAACCTCTCTCGTGATCAGAATCCTGTGAGGATTATGAACAAGACAATCAAATTTCTGTGCTGGATTGCAGTGACTGTGATTCTTTCAGCACAAACGACAAGTGCTGCGGGAGAGGAAACTCTTACTAAACCTGATGGAGCAAAGTATGTCGGGAAATGGCAGGACGGCAAGAGGCACGGACAGGGAACCATGACTTACCCTGATGGAGCAAAGTATGTCGGGGAATGGCAGGACGGCAAGAGGCACGGGCAGGGAACCTACACTTACCCTGATGGAGCAAAGTATGTCGGGGGATACAAGGACGGCAAGAGGCACGGGCAGGGAACCTACACTTGGCCTAATGGAACCAAGTATGTCGGGGGATACAAGGACGGCAAGAGGCACGGGCAGGGAACCATGACTTACCCTGATGGAGCAAAGTATGTCGGGGAATACAAGGACAACAAAGCTTGGAATGGAATCCTATACGACAAAGACGGAAATGTGGAAGGCACCTATTCAAATGGTGTTGTGAAATAAAGGAGGCATGGAAATTAAGACGGAAGGGTACTATATTCTGGCTGCTAGTGGACCCTCACCCCGCCTTCCTTAGCCCCCGCCGCCTTGGTGGTGGCCACAAGGACGAGGTGGCCGTGTCCAACTGGCTCTCCGGGCGCAACGAGCCAAATATGCGGAATCTGTTGCGACTCTCCACCGCGCTCCGCACCGATCCCGCCGAACTGCTGACGGACGATCCCGGAAGCACCACCCGCTAACGGCGATGCCATTTGCAAGGCAGACCCGGAAAACAGGTGATTTTTGTAGAACTAATGTAGAACTTCCGGGCTGGTTTACCCCCCTTTTTGGGGTTTGTAGAACTTTGTAGAACTTGAATAAAAACGGATGAATATCCGCAAGTAACTGATATCATGGTGCACCCGGCAGGATTCGAACCTGCGGCCTACGGAACCGGAATCCGTCGCTCTATCCAACTGAGCTACGGGTGCGCCTGAAGAAAGGAGGATGAGCCGGAAAGACAAGACACCAGTCTACCGAAACCCGTGAGCCGGATCAATCGCTAGGTATTGGTGTCCGTGAGAGTTCAGTCGGGGCGCACCATCGTGAAGATTGTGTTTGAGTCCACCTCCGTGTAGTCGTTGTAGCCCAACCGTCCGAGCGGACGCATCCGCCCCACATCCACCAAGCCGTCTTCCGTGATCAGGTCATCTTCGATATGGATGCCAATGACTTCTCCAAAGACGACCACATAGCGATCTGCGTTCCCCCAGTTCGGCAGGTCCACACTTTTGATGTGCTTGCACTCCAGATGTACGGGGGCTTCTGCAACCCAAGGCACATCCACCATCCGACCCGGCTGCGAGGTCAGCCCCGCCAATTCTAGTTCGTTGACCTCCTTGGAAACTGCGGATGCGGTCTGGTTCATCTGGTCGCGGGTGTCCCAAGTCACAAGGTTACAAACGAATTCTCCGGTTGCCTCGACATTGCGCAGTGAATCCTTCAGTCCATCCTCCCCACTTCCGGCTCCGGAGGCAAACATCACCGTTGGAGGGCGGTAGCACACGGCATTGAAGAAACTGTACGGAGCCAAGTTGACCACTCCTTCCGGATCCCGGGAGGTGATCCAGCCAATGGGCCGAGGAATCACCAAGCTGTTGAAGGGATTTTTCGGGAGTCCGTGATTCTTCTTGATGGGTTCAAAAAACATGATTCCTGTCTGCTAGGGTTGTAAGATTCATGAATAAGCAGAGCGAAACGCACCGATTTTCTCACCTCTTGAGGAGAATTTCTGGGTGGTGCAAGGCTCAAAATTCCTCCTAACCCTACTTTCAAAAGGGGGGGCACGGTATCAAAGTTCACTATGTTATTTCTGAGAAAGTCTATCCTTTAGATTGATTCCTAACCACGAGTCATGCCTAGATGCTGTTGCTGGAGAAGGGGCTGGACACGATGCGGCGCCCAACCTGAAGGAACAAGGTGGGATCGGCTCCACTGCTCCGGAGCCGTTTGGGATCAGGCGACCGCCTGCGCCAGTTTCTCGTTTTCGGCAACGATCCAACCCAAACCGAGCGCTTCCAGCTTGTTGCGGGTGGGGAAGCCAGTTTTGGTGTCCCATTCGCAGAGGCGATAGTATGCATCAAGCGCAGCATCCCACTCGGCCTTGTCGAGTGCGAGTCCGTCGGAACGCCCGCCCTTGAGCGGCTGGTCGAACATTTTCTTCGGCAACGTGTCGGACTCGCGTCCAATGCCCTCGCGGGCGTTCGTCATAGAGCTTGATGCCGTTAATGTCCTGTGGTGATCGAAAGCACCGCTGTTAAATTGTAAGTCGGCAGTCCTCCGGAATGGTGCTGCGGCGAACAAACTCCGGGGGTGCCGTACTTGCCAAACTCGTCCATGCCTGTCGGTTTCATGGTCTTCGGTCCCAACTTTTGCAGGATCTTGAAAGCATCCGGATTCGCAACGGAGGGTTTTTGCTTACCACGCACGACGACGGCCTTAAGGTTCTTCGATCCCATCACGGCACCCATGCCGGTGCGTCCGTTGGCTCGGTTGCTCATGCTGATGAGGGCGGCAGAGCGCACCATTTTTTCTCCAGCCGGGCCGATTTGCAGCACCTCGATGCGCTTGTCCTCCAGCGAGAGCACGGTCTGCCCCCGGTCTGAATCCGGAAGGTAGTCCACCAGTGCTCCAAGTAGATGCACCTTGATGTTCATGAAAACGACACCGTATGGGTGAGTTGAGTCTGCCACAGCCTAAGGGAAGCTTATGCACAAAGAAACGTAATTCTCAGCAAGGGTTCAAAAGGTGACCGTCCGCTTCCATCATCAAACGTCGCTTTCAGAGTTTTTCCAGCCGACCTGTACTCTTAGTCTGTGAATTTTCCTGCCCACATGCAGTCAAGGAAATCCTCTGCGCATCGTTGGCAATGTTGGCGTAGTTGAGCAGGGTCCCGTTGCAGAGCGCCGCGACCTCAAGGAAGCGACTCAAGGCCGGGATGTTGCGGGCCAGCCCTTCGGCAGCCACCTCTTCCTGCAAGTACATTCCGGCATACGCCGCGAGGCCCTGCTCAGGTTCGTCGGAAAATATGGATGAGGGGCAGCAGCCCGTAGTTGAGGGCGTGCAGGAGGCTGAAATCCGGTAGTTCCTTCCAAACGAACGGGTGCAGGGCCAGTAGGCGCGCCCGGCCTCCGAGCAGGTTCACACCGCCCCGGCGCAGCTTCCGGGCGCCCGATCCCGTCAGCAGAAACCGCAACCCGCGCTCTTCGATGAGCAGATGCACCTCGTCAAGGAGTTGCGGGAGCTTCGATCTTGTCAATGAGCACGGTTTGCTCGATGCCCACCAACTCCTTCCGTAGCCGCGACAGTCGCTGGCTCAGCGCGAGAAACACTTGGCTGTCCAAGAGATTGTAAACCACCGAGTCGGGCAACTCATGCCGGATCATGCTGGATTCCTCCGTCTGTCGGGGAGCGTAGAGAAAATGGGCCTTGGACCACAACGCCTTCTTGAGGTCCAGCAGCCGGGGGAATATACATCCGTGTCATGAGAATAATCGTGTGTTGTTCCGGCAATTATTACGATAATTGCCGGAACAGATGTCAATCATCTTGAATTTCGTTTGTGAGATGAAATTCAATCCAAAAGTTGGGCTTGACAGGTAAGTCTGGAGGGTTAGAGTATGGAGCTTTCCTCGCCGGGGGGTATTTTGGCATCTCCGGATTCCTTCAATTCACACACAAAGGAGCAATCATGAACCTGAGAAAACTGCTAATGGCTTCTGCCCTTCTGCTGGCTTTTTTGCCGTGGGACGCTTTCGCTGTAAAAGAGATTCGCATTGGGGTGATCTATCCTCTAAGCGGTAACTTCGCGGCAGTGGGTCGCCAAATCCGGGCGGGTACAGAACTGGCTGCCGAGATCGCCAACAACGTCATGGACCTTGAGATGACGATGGCCAAGAACAAGGGCATCAAGAGCATGGGTGGGGCGAGGATCAAGCTCATCTACAAGGACCACGAGGCCAACCCGACCCTTGGGGCCGACCTTGCCAAGAAACTGATCCTTGATGACAAGGTGCACGGCCTGATGGGGTCGTACCACAGTTCCGTGACCAAAACCATCAGTGCCGTCGCCGAGCAGTATGGCGTGCCGATGATCAACGGGACCTCCACTTCGCCTGCGCTCACGAAGCGCGGCTTCAAGTGGTTCTGGCGCACGACCCCGCATGACAAGTGGTTCACCAAGGACCTCTTCGAGTTGATCAAGGGTCTGCACGAGGGCAAAGTGCGCGGCGTGGGTGCTGTTTCCAAGAGCGACTTGGGCAAGATTTCCGCTGCTTGCGAGAAGACAGAATGGGGTTCTCACGTCTGTGCCCTGATCAAGGGATTTGCCGGTGAGTACGGGATGGAGCTGCGCAAGTCAATGCTCTACTCCGCCAAGTCCGCCGACCTCTCCAGCGAAGTGCGTTCCCTCAAGAACTCACGTCCGGATGCGATGCTTTTCGCAGCATACACCTCCGATGCCATTCTGATGATGAAGACCCTTAAGGCACAGAAGGTCTATGCCAAGCTGATCTGGGGGCAGAACGCCGGATTTCAGAAGCCGGAGTTTGTGAAGGCTCTCGGAGGCGCGACCATCGGTGTCCTGACCCGGACCGTGTTCCTGCCAAAGGTGGTGGAGATCAAGCCCATCGCTGGTGTCGTGAACAAAATGTATCGCGAGCGGGCTGGAGTGGATTTCAACGGTGCGTCAGCACGGGCGTTCACGGGAGTGCAGACGTGGGTGCATGTGCTGGAAAGCGCAGGTTCGACCAGCCCTGCTGCCATTCAAAGTGCTGCCAAACGCCTCCACATCTCCGGGGATGAACTGGTGGTGCCGTGGGCCGGCATCAAGTTTGCCGCCACTGGAGAGGAAATCGGGCAGAACACGCTGGGTTCTGGACTCGTCGGACAGTACCAGAAGCAGAGCGACGGTTCCATCGCCTTGGAAATCGTCTATCCGTTCGACCTTGCTTCTGCGGACATGATTTACCCCCTGCCCTCGTTTTGAGAGGGAACCCCCTCTCCTCCTCGCGGGGAGAGGGGCCATCTAGTCTTTTGAGAAATCGGTTTTGACGGAACACACCCCAAGGGTTCTGGTTGTCTGCTTTGACGCCCTGCGTCCGGACATGGCGACCCCAGAATTGATGCCCAACCTGACCTCGTTTGCACAGCGCGGTGTGCGGTGTGCCCATCAGCGTTCTGTGTTTCCAACGGAAACCCGTGTCAACCAAGCCTCGCTGGTGACCGGCTGTCATCCGGAGCGGCACGGCATTGTCGGCAACAAGTTTCTCGATCCTGTGGCCTCGCCGGGGAGGCTCTTCAACACCGGAGACGAAACCCAGTTGGTGGAGGGAGATCGCCGACTTGGGGGCAAGCTGGTGGACGTGCCTGTGCTGGGGGAACTGCTCGCAAAGCAGGGCATGACCTTGGCCACGTTGAGTTCCGGGACTCCAGGAGGCGCACGGATGCTCAATCACAAGGCGGAGTCGCTGGGCGGGTTTCGCTTCGCCCTGCACCGTCCAGATGCGTCTGTTCCCAAGGCACAGATTGAGGCAGTCATCAAACAGCTTGGACCCATTCCGGACCCCACGATACCGAGCTTGGATTGGCTGACTTACGCCACTAACACCTACCTCCAGCACATCGAACCGGAATGGATGCCGGAGGTGTGCATCCTCTGGTTTTGCGAGCCGGACAACAGCTATCACTACTGCGGACTCGGCAGTGAACAGAACCTGAGCGCCCTCCGTCACGCGGATGCCCAGTTTGGCCGGATTCTCCAGTGGCGTGAAAGCTCCGCAGTGGGCGAACATTTGCAGATCATCACGATGTCGGACCACGGACAGCTCACAATTGCTGACGAAGCAGTGGGCCTCGCTGCGGGGTTGCAAACTGCGGGCTTCACCGTGGGGGAAACCGTTGGGGACGGTGTGGATGCCGCGTTGGTGCTGGACAGCGCGGGCGGCATCTATGTGCGTGATTCCGATCCGGATTTAATCAAATCCATCGTGCAATGGCTCCAGCAGCAATCGTGGTGCGGACCCGTGTTCACCCGTGGTGGCACGGATTCTCTCACCCATGCCCAAGTGAAGTTGGACCACTCGCGCGCCCCGGACATTGGCCTTGCGCTGCGAAGCGATGACGCGCCCAATGAACATGGCATCCCTGGAACCTGCCGACATGACTCAACCAGCTATCCGGCCGGGGGCGGGTTGCACGGCGGGTTGCATCCTTATGAACTGAGCAGTTGGCTGGCTGCGTCCGGAAATGCCTTCCGGTCGCAGCATTTCTCAGAAACTCCAACGGGAATCATTGACCTCTTGCCGACCATCCTCCAGATTCTCGGCATCGAGATTCCCAAGCATGTGCAGGGACGTGTGTTGTACGAGGTTTTGCAGGACAACACTGGACATTCAACTCCAGAAGTCACCCAAACCACCTTTAGCACTGAGGGGGTTTCAGGGTATTCGGCTCAGCTTTCGCTCTCCTGCGTGGGCAGCACTTGCTACCTCGAACGGGGCTGGGTGAGCTGAGATGCTGGACATCCTCCTGAGTTCCTTGGTCGCGGGTCTGCTCTTCGGTTCGGTGCTCGCCTTGGTGGCGCTAGGGTTGACGATCATCTTCGGGGTGATGGACATCGTCAACTTCGCGCACGGGGAATTCCTCATGCTTGGCATGTACACTGGACTGATCTCTGCCGAAGCCACAGGTTTGGACCCCGTGCTCATGCTTCCGGTGGCAGCCTTCGTCGGCTTTGTGCTGGGGGTGGTCTGCTATTCCGGGTTTATCCGGTTCCTGCTACGCGGGCCGATGATCGCGCAGTTGCTGGGCACCTTTGGACTCATGCTGCTGCTGCGTAACCTCGCCCTGTTGATCTTCGGTCCAGAGGACCGGGCGGTGATGTCGGGAGTGCTGGTGGGACGTAGTTTCGACCTCGGCATGGGCGTGATCATTCCGGCGACCAAGTTGGCGGCGGCGGGGTTTTCGGTGCTGGCCTTCGTTGGAGTCTGGCTGCTCATCAACCGCACCCGACTTGGCAAGGCACTCAAGGCGACCTCCCTCAACGCACAGGGTGCGCGCTACATGGGCATTCCCACCGAAAAGATGAACGCGCTCGCCTGGGGCATCGGTGGAGGATCCGTCATGGTCGCCGGTGCGATCCTCGTCAATTTCTGGTCGGTCACGCCCTTCACCGGACTGCTCTTCACGATGATGGCTTTTGCAATTGTCGCACTCGGTGGTTTCGGCAGCGTTCCCGGAGCCTTCTTTGCGGGTTTGGTGGTCGGACTGATCACAGAGCTTCCGGGCTTCTGGGATTTCGTCACCTACACGTTTGAGGTCGAGTGGATGTACGATGTGCCGATGACGTCCTTCAAGTACATGTGGGTCTATCTCGCCTACTTTTTGATCATGGTCGTGCGGCCACGGGGGTTGTTCGGATGGAAGCTCTAAAAAACGCCGTCAATTTCTCGGATTTTCCGCGCAGCGACCTGATGATCGTGGGAGCAGTCGCAGTGGGTTTGTTCTCCTTTCCGCTCTTCCCGCACTCGTCGTTTGCGATGGCAACGATGATCCAGTTCCTGATGTTCTCACTCTACGGCATGGGCTGGAACACCATTGGCGGCTACGGGGGTCAGGTGGACCTCGGTAAGGCGCAGTACGTCGGCATCGGCGCCTACACCACCGCCGTGTTGCTGATCCGCTGGGACATCCCCTTTTGGGTCTCCATGCCGATCGGCGTGGTGCTGGCGGTGACTTGGTCGTTCATCATCGGCTACCCCCTTTTCCGCTTGCGGGGGCACTACTTCGCGATTGCGACCATCGCCACCTCGCTTGTACTCAAGGACCTCTTTGAGGTCTGGGATTTCGTGGGCGCCTCATACGGACTGGAAATCTCCCCGATCCTCTACACCTCCCCGGATTTCCTGCGGCTCTTCTTCCGCGAGGATGTTTACTACTACTACATCCTGCTCGGCTTCTTCTTCCTCGGCATCCTCTATATCAACTGGTTCCGGAAATCGCGACTCGGCTACCAATTGCGCTGCATCAAGGACAACGAGGCCGTGGCCTGCTCGCTGGGCATCAACGTCCACCTTGCGAAGGTCAAGACCTACGCCATTGCCACTGGCTTTGTCAGCATCATGGGTTCCTTCCATGCGTGCTACATCAAGAACATCGAACCGGAAGACACGATGAGCCTCGACCTCTCGATCCTCATCGCGCTGATGGCGATGCTTGGCGGGGCAGGATCGCTCTGGGGACCAATCATTGGGGCGGGCATCCTCATTCCGCTCAAGAGCTACCTCAAGGACTGGCTCGGCGCGACTGCTGGATTGATGGGCATTGACCTCGTGATTTACGCTTCCATCATCATGCTCATCTCTGCAACCGAACCCCGAGGCATCTGGGGCCTGATCGAACGGGTCCGGAGGCGCAGGAGCAAGTGATGGCATTGTTGGAAATCAACAACCTCACCAAGGATTTCGGAGGACTGCGAGCCAACGAGGAGGTTTCATTTGTGCTGGCTTCCGGAGAAGTGCTGGGGTTGATCGGTCCTAACGGTGCCGGTAAGACGACGTTGTTCAACTGCCTCACTGGGCACTACCCCGTGACCTCCGGAACGATCCACTTCAACGGCGAGGACATCACGAAACTCCCCGCCCACGAGATCGCCCGTCGCGGCATGGCCCGCACCTTCCAGATTTACGCCGCATCCGGAGACCTCACTGTGGAGGACAATGTGATGGTGGGCTGTTACCTGCGCACTTCCTCCCGTAACGCCGCTCTCAAAAAAGCCGGGGCCGCGCTGGATTTGCTGAACCTCACCAAACTCGCCAAGGTGCTGGTCAACGAACTTCCGGTGGCCGCTCAAAAACGGGTGACCATGGCCACTGCGCTGGCGACCGAACCCAAACTGCTGCTGCTCGACGAGGTGGCTGCTGGACTCAACCCCAGTGAGATCGAGGAAATGCTCGGGCACATCCGGCAGGTGCATCAGGAATTGGGTGTGACCGTCATGCTCATCGAGCATGTCATGGAACTGGTGATGAACATCAGCCAGCGTGTGATCGTGCTTGACTACGGACGCAAGATCGCTGAAGGTACCCCGCAGGAGGTGGTCAAGGAACCCAAGGTGATTAAGGCGTATCTGGGCGAGCGCTATGTTCAGGAGCATCTGTGACTGAAATCCGAAATTCCAGGCCCCTGCTCGAAATTGACAACATCAAGGTCCGCTACTCCGGACTCGCCGTGCTGCAAGGCGTATCCGCGCAAGTCAACGAGGGGGAGACGGTCGCCATCGTTGGTTCGAACGGAGCTGGAAAATCGACTCTGCTTCGGGCTGTGATGGGCACCCAACCAGTGTTTGAGGGGGCGATCCGCTTTCAGGGAGAGGCGATTCATAATCTTCGCACGGAAGCCATTGTGCGTAAGGGCATCGTCTATGTTCCGGAAGAGAAAATGCTCTTCAGCCCTCTGACGGTGGAGGAGAATATCTTGATGGGGGGCTACATCTTGAGTGATGAGTCACGCATTCAACATAATTTGGAAGTGATGTACGAACTGTTTCCGCAACTGCATGAACGACGGCAGCAGGCGGCAGCCACCCTTTCCGGAGGCGAACAGCAGATGCTTGCCATTGGACGTGGCTTGATGTCTGATCCCAAGGTGCTGATGCTCGACGAACCCTCGCTCGGATTGGCCCCGAAACTCGTGGATGAGGTGCTGGACACGGTGGGACGGCTCAAGCAGCAGGGCATGACCATTGTGCTGGTCGAGCAGAACGTCCGGGAAGCCCTCGACCTCGCGGATCGGGCTTATGTCCTGCAAACCGGACGCATCGTCGCCGAAGGGACGGGTGCCGAACTCCAGCAGAGTGACCTCTTCCGCAGTGCTTTCTTGGGGATATGAATCGAAAAGTAAGAATCGGCGCGGACATTGGCGGCACATTCACCGATGTGGTGCTGGAGGTGGAAGGACAGCAGTACGCAGTCAAGGTGCTGACGCAGCAGGATGTACCAGAGGCAGGTGTGCTGGCAGGCATCCGCGAGGTGTTGAATTTGTCTGGCCACACGCCAAACGATGTGAGCTTGGTGATCCATGGAACCACGCTCGCCACCAACGCTCTCATCGAACGCAAGGGCGCTCGCACTGCCCTGATCACCACGCAAGGTTTCCGGGACACCCTCGAAATGGGCACGGAAAGCCGCTTCGAGCAGTACGACCTTTTCTTGAAAAAACCTGAGCCGCTGGTGCCGCGTCACTTGCGTTTTCCAGTTCCGGAACGCTTGGACGCCCGTGGCGAGGTCTTGCTTCCTCTCGATGAGCAAGCGGTCGAGGCGTTGATTCCGGATTTGCAGCGCGAGGAATTGGAAAGCCTCGCGATTGGCCTGCTGCACAGTTTCGTGAATCCCCGGCACGAGCGTCGCATCCGTGATCTGCTCCATGATCATCTGCCCGACCTCCGGGTCAGCCTCTCTTCGGAAGTTTCTCCGGAGATGCGCGAGTACGAACGTTTCTCAACAACCGCCGCCAACGCCTACATCCAGCCCTTGATGGCCTCCTACCTTCAGCGCTTGGAGCAGCGGCTTCAATCCTCCGGAATCACCTGTCCATTGTTGATGATGCTCTCCGGTGGAGGCTTGGCCACGCTGGACACCGCCATGCGCTTTCCCATTCGACTGGTGGAGTCCGGACCCGCAGGCGGAGCGATTTTTGCGGCGGACTTGGCGCGGCGTTGTGGTTTGGATCGCGTGGTGTCCTTCGACATGGGTGGCACGACTGCGAAGCTCTGTCTGATCGACGACGGCCAGCCCCAGAGTGGGCGGCACTTTGAGGTCGCCCGTATTTACCGTTTCAAGAAGGGCAGCGGCTTACCCTTGCGGATTCCGGTGATTGACATGGTGGAAATCGGCGCGGGCGGCGGTTCGATCGCAAATGTGGATGACCTCAAGCGCATTGCGGTAGGGCCGGAAAGCGCGGGGTCCGCTCCCGGCCCCGCCTGCTACGGAAACGGTGGAGCGCACCCCACCGTCACCGATGCGGATCTGCACTTGGGCCGCATCGACGCTCAGCAGTTCTCCGGAGGGCGCATCACGCTGGATGTGGAAGCAGCAAATGTGGCGCTCGCTGAACACGTCGGCAACGCGCTTGAGCTTTCGGACACGCTGGCTGCGTTCGGCATCAGCGAGGTGGTGGACGAGAACATGGCCAACGCCGCTCGCGTTCATGCGATTGAAAACGGCAAACGTCTGGACGACCGCACCCTGATCGCTTTTGGAGGAGCCGCACCTCTGCACGCTACCCGACTTGCAGACAAACTCGGCATCGAGCGGGTGCTGGTTCCGGTCAGCGCCGGAGTTGGCTCTGCGGTCGGTTTCCTGCGAGCGCCTGCTGCTTACGAAATCGCCCGCAGTTTTTACCAACGCTGGAACGCCCTTGACCTTGAGGCGGTCAATCAGATGTTTGCGGAAATGCAGTCTGTCGCTCGCGAGGTTGTGCAGCAATGCGCTCCGGATGGCCAACTCCACGAGGAACGCCTTGCCTACATGCGCTACCTTGGGCAGGGGCACGAAATCGCAGTCCCGGTGCCGGAAAAATCACTGGCCTCTGAAGATTTGACCGTGCTCCACAACGAGTTTGAGAACGCTTACAAAGTGCAGTACGGACGCACGATTCCGAACGTGGAACTGGAAATCCTGAGCTGGTCCCTGCGGATTTACGAAGCAAAACCAGCAGAGGTAGAAAGTTTGGAAACAACAGGGACCCCGCCTGAAACTCCGGCTCCGGAAGGGGTGCGGCAGTGGTTCGATCCGGAAGCAGAGCAATTTGTGACGGCTCCGGTGTTTCAGCGGGACTCGTTGATTCTGGGCCAGCGGATTTCCGGACCCGCTGTGATTGTCGAAACCGACACCGCGACCATCGTTTCTGCTGCGTTTGTGGCGGAGGTTGATCAAAAGAGCAACCTCGTGCTTTTCCGAAAACAAACCGACTCCTGAAAAAAATCATGGCTTCCGGACTTTCGCAGATTCATCAGCAACTGATGTGGAACCGCCTGCTCGCGGTGGTGGAGGAACAGGCGCAGACGCTGATTCGCACTTCCTTCAGCACCACCGTCCGGGAGGCGGGTGATCTTTCGGCGGGAATCTTCGACCGACAGGGTCGAATGCTCGCACAGGCGGTCACTGGCACCCCCGGACACGTCAATTCGATGGCCGAATCTGTGCAGCATTTCCTGCGCAAAATCCCGCTGGAGACCATGCGCGCGGGCGATTGCTACCTCACCAACGATCCGTGGTTGGGCACCGGACACCTGCACGACTTCACCGCCGTCACTCCGGCGTTTCACCACGGCAAACCCGTGGGGCTGTTGGCTTCGACCGCGCATGTCGTGGATGTCGGCGGACGGGGCTTTGGCCCGGACGCGCATCAGGTGTTCGAGGAGGGGCTGAACATCCCGATCCTGCCACTGTTCCGGGCGGGGCAGGCGAACGAGGACTTGCTGGAAATCGTGCGAGCCAACGTCCGGGAGCCGTTGCAGGTGCGGGGCGACCTCTTCTCGCTGGCCACCTGCAATGACGAAGGCTGTCGGCGACTTCAGGAAATGATGGCCGAATTCCAACTCGAAACGCTGGACGACCTTGCCCGGCACATCCTCGACACTTCCCACCGCACGACCCTAGAGCGGTTAGCCAAACTGCCGCAAGGCTCATGGCATCACACTCTCGATATTGATGGGTACGACCAACCCGTGCATCTGGAGGCGACACTGAGTGTTGCGCTCAACGGAGTGCATGTCGATTATGCGGGAACGTCTGCGGTCAGTGCCTTCGGCATCAACGTGCCTCCTGCGTACACACGGGCCTACACCGCTTACGGAGTGAAGTGCGTCGTCGCCCCGGACATTCCTAACAACGCCGGATCACTTGATCCGATCACCACGAGCATTCCTGAAGGCGCAATTCTCAACGCCAAGCACCCCGATCCAGTCGCCATCCGCCATGTCATCGGACACATGCTTCCGGATTTGCTGCTGGGTTGCCTACATCAGGCCGTTGGTGAATTGTCGGAGTCCGCAGAGAGCGTCGCTTCCGAAGCCAATCCCTTTCGCTTCGGCATGCCCGCCGAGGGAGCGGGAAGCATCTGGAATCCTCAACTTCGCGGCAGCCGCGCTTATCTCAAAGAAGTCGATGCCGAGGTTCCGGAAGTCCCGGAGTTCAACGTCGTCACCTTCAACAGCGGAGGCATGGGCGGGCGTCCGGGACAGGATGGGCTTTCGGCGACCGCCTTTCCGAGCGGAGTGCGCACGATGCCTGTGGAAGCGACCGAGAACATTGCTCCGGTGGTGGTCTGGCGCAAGGAACTGCGGCCTGATTCCGGAGGGGCCGGGCACTGGCGTGGAGGTTTGGGACAAGTCATGGAGATTGGCGGAAGCAACGGGGCGCCGTTCAACGTGCTCGCCATGTTTGACCGGGTGCGGCACCCTCCACGCGGACGCGACGGAGGGTACGATGGTGCGGCTGGTGAAGTTCGTTTAGCGTCCGGAAAGCAACTCAACGCCAAGGGCGAGCAAACCATTCCTCCTCACGACCGCCTTGTGATGGAACTTCCCGGCGGGGCAGGGTTCGGCAATCCTGCGGAGCGCGACCCGGAACACATTGCCCGCGATGTACGCAACGGCGTGGTCGCCCCGGAATCGGCTCGCACGGACTATCGTGTTATCCTCCGCACAGACGGATCGCTGGATTCCGAAGCCACCGTCAGCCTCCGGAATTCCTGATTGCTGATCACGAGTCTCAATAAGAATTGAACACCCTTGCTCTGAATGAAGTTGTCCAAATGTAAAATGCCCCGGTGTGTGGTGGCTGCACATCAGGGCTGAGACCTTGAAAGGAAGGGGTTGGAAGGGGCGCTGTTTCAGGGGTGATGCCGAACGATCGGCCCACCGCTCCCCTCCAAATCGGTGGGATCAGGCAACTGCTGCTTCGCGGCCCTCTTGCTCCGGATGGAACTGCTCGGCCTCGGTGGAGTCCTTCAGTGCAACGGTCGAGGACTCGCCTCCGGCAATGGTGTTCTGCACCTGGTCGAAGTAGCCAACGCCAACGAAACTCTGGTGCTTGACGGCCCGGAAGCCTTCGTTTTGCATAGCGAACTCGCGCTGCTGAAGCTCGCTGAATGCGCCCATGCCGCGTTCCTTGCAAGTTCACAACGTCCTCGGCCCATACGGGTGCTCCACTCCTGCCTAGCGGTCTTGGTCCGCCCAGAACTGTTTGACCGACATGATCTGCTGGTTCGTAATCATCGCTCTCTCCTTGCTTGTCGCGTGATGAATTCCGCCATGCTCGCGGGTGAGGGGAAGCCCCTCATCAGGCGCTCGCTCAAACAGCCTCACACCTCCTGTGTGAATATTCTACTACTAATGAATTTTTTTTATCCGTGCAAAAGAGGGGATACGCTTCTCCGGCTCAGCCCAGCGCCTCCCCGGACAGCACCAAGCCGATTCCCGCAAGGCAGAGCCCCGCCCCAACGGCCTTGCTGAAGGTGAGCCAGTGACGGGCCATCAGCAGTTTCTCCAACAACACAAACACGGTCAGCCCGATGATCCAGTAGAGGTTCATGATGCCTCCCACAAACAGCAGGGCCATCAAGAACCAGCAGCAGCCGAGGCAGAACGCACCGTGTTCGATGCCCATCCGCAAGGCCCCCCGCAGTCCTGGACGCCGATGCTCCGTCAGGTATTTCAGGGGACTCTGGCAATGCTGGAGGCAGGACTGCTTCCAGGGCGTGAGTTGGTACGCTCCGGCAGCAATCAGCACCGAGGCGCCAAGGAGGTTGCTGGTCAGGGCCATGCCCATCGGCGAGACGATCCCGCGCAACTCCAGAAACCACTGCGCCCCCGTTGCCAACAGGCTGAAGAACGCCCATGCCGACAGGTAGCCCGCCAGAAACACCCCGGCCAGTCGGGGAACGTTTGCCGCGTCGCCCCCCCGGCGGATCAGGGCCGTGTAGAGCAGCACCACCGACGCCACGCTGGGGAGCATCATGGCAATCATCATCACCCACCACATCAGGAAGACCAAAACCGCGTAGCGGCCAGACCAGGCGGCTGGCATCATCATCATCGCCATGCCTTGTTCGGCCATGCCCGTCCCGGAAGCCATGTTGCTTTGCGGAGATGCCATGCCCTCGGCCAGAGTCATCTCCAAGGCCGACATCGGCATCCCCACGCCCAGCACCGTGTAGATGGCAGCAATCACGAAAATCGCTACCATCGCGGAACTGATGATCAGGCGGTCCCTAGCGAGCAACTGCTCAACCCTGCTGGTTTCCATCCTGTTTGTCCGGAAGAAGAATCTGTGGCGTGCGTCAGGAACCTTCAGGACTTGATGATCCCCGCATTGTTCCAGTGGAGTTCGGCTAGATGGGTGTGCGTGCCGTTGTTGTTGGGCAGGTCAATCCCGCTCTGGGTCTTCGTCGTCCCGCTCGCCATCTCCGCGATGGTGAACTCGAAGCCCTGCGGAATGTCAATGCGCGCCCGATGCTCAGCTCCGGTCACGGGATTCTTGATGGGCTCTGCGTTCAGTTCAAAAACCCCGTCCACCACGACACGGCCCTTGCGCCCCTCCACGTCCGCTTCGATGGTGATGGGCTTGTAGAGCGTCTCATGATGGGTCGTGGTCATGGCATTGATCACCCAGCAGATGGTCGCCATCTCTTCCGTGTCCTCCCCGGATAAGATTTTTTCCAGCGCGTCGCGCTGTTCGGTGGAGGCTTGATCGTCAATGATGATCAGCCGCTCGCCATTGCCTTCATGAATGGGACCGGGCCACTTCGCCATGAAACCGGCCTTCACCCCGTCCAGCGAGACATCTCCATAAAACCCCTTTTTAATCTGATGCCCCACTGCGGCCTCGCAGGTGCCATAGGTTGGCAGGGCGTTGAATTGACAAGGGCAACCGTATGCACAATTGCAATTGGAAACTTCAACCGCGTGTATTTCCCAAGGTGTCATCTTTTCTCCTGATTGCTTGTTCAACAAAATCGTCTTTCTTCCCCCCAACTCCTGTTGGCTGAAAAAAAACAGCTTTTCTCACAGGAGCCTTGGGCTGGACTTCCCCAAGATTCTTCACGAGATCAGCACCAGACAATATCCTAATGCAGGGGGGGGGGGGACTGTCAACCCTTTTTTTGGTAAAAATTACTCGAAATTGGTAATGAAAAATAATTAATAAAATCAATAGTTTACATAGTCAAGAAAAACCGTTTTTTCCAAGACTCTGTTTTTTTTTGGCAATTGGTAAAATAATAAGTGGGTAGACGCGAAAAAAAATTGAGAAAATTTAGCAGTGATTTATTTTCAAAGGCGCAAATCCTTCTTGGACTGGTAGCAAGTGCTGGAGCCTTCTTGAGGCATGACCGGGAGTTTGAGGGGGGATGCGGCAGGCTGATCCCTGCGCAGAGTCGTCCTTATTTTGTCGGCACATGCAAAAAAACGTGCAGTTTGCGACCCATCTGCTTTGCTTAAGGGGTGGGGGCGGACACGCCTCCGGTCACTTGTCCCCCGTTAGCAACTTTGTGTGATTCAAGAAAATGACGGCTTGGCCCCAGCGGATCATTGAGCAACTGAAAGCTTACAACGTCCGCTTCCTCAGCTACGTTCCGGATGCGTGCGGCGAGCACATCCTGCGTGCGGCGCGGGAGGATGCGTTTTTCGACATCCTACCGCTGGCCCGTGAGGAAGAAGGCGTGGGGGTGGTCACAGGACAGTACCTTGTGGGCGAGCGCGGGGCGATCCTGATGCCGACTTCCGGCGTGGGCAATTCCATCAACGCTTTTGCGTCGCTGGCGATTCCGTACCACATTCCCATGCCGGTTTTCATCGGCTGGCGCGGAGCTTTGGGCGAGTTCAACGCCACACAGGTGCCGATGGGGCAGGCGCTGGTGCCGATTTTGGAAAGCCTCAACATTCCGCACTTCATCCTCTCCCGTCCGGAAGAGGTGGAGGTGCGGGTGAACGGGGCACTCAAGCTGGCGTTTGCGCTGGAACAGCCCGTGGCCGTGCTGATCTCCACGGAACTGGCGGGCTGGAAGGAGAAGTGACCCCATGATCAACAGTTTGGAAGCCACCCGTTTCATTGCGGCTCATGTCACGGACGAGCCGATCGTCGCCTCGCTGGGCAATGCCAAGTACAATCTCTTCCTGTCCGGGGACCGCCCCCAGAACTTCTACCTCTGGAATGCGATGGGGCTGGCGATTTCGGTGGGGCTGGGCGTGGCGATGGCGCGTCCGCAGCAAAAGGTGATTGTCCTTGACGGCGACGGCGCGTTGCTGATGAACCTCAACGCGCTGGCGACCACGGCGGTTCGCTCTCCCGAAAACCTGATCCACGTCGTCTGGGACAACCGCCAGCACGAACTCACTGGAGGGCAACCAACCGCCACCGCATTCCGGACGAACCTCGCCGAAGTCGCTCGCGGGGCGGGCATTGAACACTGCGAATCCGTGGAAACTCAAGACGCCTTTGAGCAAGCCTTTCTCCAAGCCTTCCATCAACCGGGACCGTGGTTCATCTCGGCGCTAACCAACAGCACCCGCTCTCCGGGACGTCCTCCGAAAAGCCCCACCTACCTCAAACACCGCTTCCGGGAAAGCATGGGCGTCGCGCCGGAGTAGAGCTACCGGATTACCTCAATCCACGCCTTCTTCAAAATCCGTCCCTGCTGAATGACACAAACCGCCCGTTGGCGCACAGGCACTCCGTACTCATTGGTGGTCTTGAAGGTCCACGAAATCCAATTCTCCTTGTCATCCTTGCGGGCGATGTTCATGGAAAAGTAATCCGGTTCGTACTTGAGGGGAGAGCGCAGATAGGACTGGATGATGGGTTCGCATTTGCTCTTCAGCAGAGAATCCGATTGGGCGGGTTTCTTCGGCCTTTGGGTCGCCTGTCCCTTCAGCCAGATGCGGTGGTAGCAGTAGTGCTTGTCGCAGTGCTTGGTGGAGAAGGCGAAGCTGCGCTTCAGGTCTTGAGGCCGAAACTGCACCTCGTGCATGCGACCAATCTTGTCCTCACAGACAAACCAGTAGTAATCGTGCTGAGACATGTAAGCGGAACTCAGCAGGGTTTGGCAGTCGTTGGGATTGGCGTACCAGCCGTTGAGGATGCCCTGCTTGAGGATGTCCCGCTGTTTATCGGTGAGTTTGGGATCCCGGAACTCGTTACTGAGCAGCAGTTGCAGGTTTGGGAGATCGGCAGCGCGGAGATTCGAGAGTGTGCCAAAGAGGACAATGCAGCATCCGGAAATTAGGATTTTCCTGAGGAGAACTCGCTGAATTTCCAAAGTGAAACATGTCATCTCCGCAGGTTTTGAGTGCTGGGTGGAGATGGTGTCCGTAAGGGGGAGCGGGATCCGCCATCCCACTCCCCCGGACAGAGACAGGCAAAAAAAAGGAAGGTGTTCGGGCATCCATGCCCGCACAGCGTGACAAGCACGCAATCAAACCACCTACGCATCCATGCGCTCTTGACCGTTGCGACCTCCAAAATGCCTCCATGGTCGGGAACAAGCTGTTACGCATGCCCTGGATCGCGTCCGATGCTGAATCGCAGCCCTGGCTACGATGACCTGACGCAGGGGAGCAATGCACTCGGTGTGCCGTTATCGGGGTGTTTTATGGAAAACGTATATGCGTTATCCGTGTCACGCTTTTTGCAGAGGGGAAGCAAGTGCCATCACCCAGATGACACGTTCCGGACACGGACCGTTCGTGAACCCTTGACCCATGAAGGATCATGCCCCGACGCAAGCGAGACCTGCAAACCATCAGCGCCAACATCCCCAAGCCCCTCTACTTGGCCTTGGAGGACGAAGCGGTGCAGCGCAACATCCCCAAGACCTCCATCCTCATCCAACTGCTGGAGCGGCATTATCAACCGCCCACACCCCTTGGCATGGCCGGGCCAGCGGTTTTTGCCCAAGCCGGGGGCGATTAAGCTCGCCTCGGTCACTCCAGTTCAAAGCGGATGCCCTGCGCAAGCGGGAGCTCTGCGGAGTAGTTGATGGTGTTGGTGGCCCTGCCCAGAAAAAAGAGACAATGAGTTAAGGGTGGCAAGCGAGTTCATCAAAGAACTCACGTTCGGCTTGCTCAGGAGTTTTCCATGAGTTTGCCGAGTGTTTTC
>CAJWCD010000057.1:0-21763 GCA_913020725.1 uncultured Pseudomonadota bacterium | reverse complement strand
CCAGACTTTCCGGGAAACGTGCATCCGCTCGATTGTAAATTCTTTTCCCGAAAAAATCTGTTCCCGACTTCGTTTGCCGGTGTCGGGGTTGCGGACATAAAGGCTGCCGACAATCGGCGCATCGATTTTCCCTAAGTAGCTGCGGTAAACGCGAATATTGAGATCGAGGTCCAGGCCGTCGTAATTCCTGCCGGCCCGCGCCGTGCTCAGGACCGAATGCCAGTCATCCGGAAGGTGATCCAGTTTGATGGCCGGTTGGGTGATGTGATCGTAGGCGCTGCGCATGCTTTCTTCCAGGCTGGCCAACGCATTGAGAAACTCCGCATACTCAGCGATCGTGACCTCGTGGGCATCTATCCAGAAGCGGTCCAGTTCAACCTCCTTGCCAGCATGGTTCTGATGGGTCCCGCCCGGAATCGCAATCATGGCTGAAAGATCGCGCGCCTCCGGCGCACTCTGGCGGTTGGACAGGAAAAACCCGCCCCCCTCCAAGCCAAGACGAAACGTTCACTACTGACCATCAAGGCCAACGTCGTCGGCTCGATTTTTATGGATGACGTGTACAAGGGAAAGACTGGAAAGCAACCTCTGACGCTCAAGCCCGGAAAGTACCAGTTGCGGGTTTCCCGGTATGGCTACGCTCCCTACGAGACGCGGGTTTCCGTCAGGGTCAATGAAACCAAGACGATCTACGCCAACCTCAAGCGTGGGACAAGGACCACGGCAAAAACCACCCTGCGCGTGGAGGCCAACGTCAGGGGTTCCGTTTATCTCAACGACCGCTACAGGGGAAAGACCGGAAGCGAAATCAAACTCCAGCCCGGAAACTACAATCTCGTGGTGGGACGTGCGGGCTACAAAAGTTATTCCACTCGCGTGACCCTCTCTGCAGGACAAAAGAAAACCGCACGCGTCACCCTCGGCAAAGCAAGACAGGTTGCAGTAGCAAACACGAATTTTGATGAATCAAGCATGAAGCGCGAGTATAACGCGCTCCAGTACAACCCCTCCAAGGACCGTTATCAGGCGTTCATCAACAAGTACCAAAACAAACCCCGTGCCAAAAATCAGGTCGCCGTCATTCGCAGCCGATTGTCCGCCTGGGGCAAAAAATCTGGCAAGGCGACCCTGCGTGTGGAGGCCAATGTGGTCGGGTCGGTTTTTCTGAACGACCGCTATCGAGCCAAAACGGGCAAGGCGTTCAAGCTGCCTCCCGGCAACTACAATCTCATGGTGGGACGTGCGGGCTACAAGCCCTACTCAACTCGTGTGAAGGTTGGTGCTGGAGAAAACAAGACGGTCCATGTGATCCTCAGCCAACAAGTCAGGGGCATGGACAGGAGTCAGTATGAGGCCATCGTCAAGGCCAGTGAGGACACGGTGAGTTGCGGGTTATTCAGCTTTGGGTGCGAAGACCCGCTGAAACTGCCACCCTACGATCCGGGATTCCACATCAAGCACTATCGGAGAGTGAAGGTTTATGCGAGCCGGTACCCATGGGCTGCCTCGGAAATCTCCCTCAGGCAGGGGGATCAGGTGCTGATACTTGCCTCTGGCAAAGTGACCACTTGCCGAAGACACGAGTGCATTGGCAAACCACCCAATCGCAACCTCACCCTGCGTATCGGGGAAAACCGAAAATTTTTTAAGTTTCACGGCAGGAATGCTGGGGAGGGTGTTTGGAATGATTTCCGAGCACAGAGAAACGGGGGGTTGCAGTTCACCATAAAGGATTGGAGGACTTATCCCCCCCCGGCCGATTGGTACAAAGACAATACCGGCAGTTTCCTGCTTGATGTTTTCGTTTATGAAAACGAAAATAAAGCAGCTTTCCAGCAATTCTTGCAGGCGCTGATCCGGCAGAATCCGGAAGACACGGCCTTCGTGGCGCAGGCTCAGGGGTTTTTGAAGTAAGATGCTGAACGAGGAACAGAACAGGCTCATCACGCAAACTGGAGCGGGCACGTCCGGAGGTCAGGTACTGCGCCGTTACTGGCAACCAGCCGTGCTGACGGAGGAACTGGAGGGCGAACGCCCCGTGAAGGCAGTGCGTTTGCTCGGCGAGGACTTGGTGGCGTTCCGGGACGAGTCCGGACACTACGGTTTGATCGGACGGCACTGCCCGCATCGTGGAACTGACCTGTGCTATGGACGCTTGGAAGCTGGCGGCTTGCGCTGTCCGTTTCATGGCTGGCTGTTGGATGCCAAGGGCAAATGTTTGGAGCAGCCCGCCGAACCCTCCGGGAGTGTCTTTCACGAAAAAATCCGCCACACCGCCTACCCCTGCGAAGAGCGTAACGGCATCGTCTTCGCCTATCTCGGAGTCGGTGATCCACCTCCACTTCCGGAGCTTGATTGCTTCAGCGCTCCCGGCGAGTTCACCTTCGCCTTCAAGGGCTTCTTGGAGTGCAATTGGTTACAGGCGGTGGAGGTTGGCATTGACCCTGCCCACGCTTCGTTCCTGCATCGTTTTTTCGTGGATGAGGACGCTGCGGAGGGCTACGGGCAGCAGTTCCGGGACAACACCAGTGGCGCGGCCCTTCCGATCACGAAGGTGCTGCGGAAATTTCCCAAGCCCCAGATTGACGTTGAAAGCACTGCTTACGGCCTACGCCTCATCACCCGGCGTGAACTCAACGCCTCCCAAACTCATATCCGGGTGACCAACCTGCTGTTTCCACAGGCCATCGTCATTCCTATGAGCAACGACATGACCATCACGCAGTGGCATGTTCCAGTGGATGACACACACAGCTACTGGTACGCGATCTTCACCGCCTTTAACACCCCCGTGGACCACGCCACGATGCGGGAGCAGCGTCTGGAACTCTACTCACTGCCGGACTACCTGCCGCGTCTCAACAAAACGAACCGCTACGGCTACGATCCCAAAGAGCAGCGCGAACTCACCTACACCGGCATGGGCCGAGACATCAATGTTCACGACCAGTGGGCAGTCGAATCTCCGGGGCCGATTCAGAACCGCACCACCGAACAGTTGGGCACCACCGACAAGGCGATCATCGCCAATCGCAAACTGCTGCTGCAAGCGATCAACGCCGTCGGCAATGGACAGGGAATTCCCGAGGCAATTCCGCGCCCGGACGCCATGGTTAGCAAAGGGCCACCGACGGTGGACACCGTAGGACCTTCCGCTGCTTGGGCGAGTTATTGGGCCACGGTGGATGCCGACCGGCGGGAATGCTCTGCGTGGGCTGGCAAGCACACTTGGCCGTAGAGAGTTCACCCATGAAGGTAATTAAACCCAACAACACCAAGGAACCCTACGTCCGGGGGATTCTCGCACACAAGCTCATCCAGCGCGGGCTGCCCTTTGAGCAGGCGTACCAGATTGCCACCGAAACCCGGGCGCAATTCCGCCAGAACGCCCTGATTCCAGTGCAAAAATTGGTGGAAACCGCCGATCAACTCATTCGGCAGAACTTTGGAGCCACGGTCTTCGAGCAACTGAAACCCTCGTGGCACCACGAGGATTTTGAAATCCGTGTGGGTCAAGGCAAAGACACCACACCCTTCTCCAAAGGACTGCTTGCGTTTTCCATCAGTGCTTCCGGCATTCCACCGCAGAAAGCCTACCAAATGGCGTTGCGCATCGAATCCCGGCTGATCCAGAAGCAACAGGAGGTGGTGTCGAAGGCAGAGTTGTTTGCACGGGTCCAGAAGACATTGTTGCGGGTTTATGGTGAAGAAACCGCAGTCCTTTACCGGATTTCCAGCCAACTGGACAAACTGCCGAAACCGTTGATCATTTGCATCGGTGGTGGCACCGGAATCGGAAAATCCGCCCTTGCCACGACACTGGGTACCCGTTTGGGCATCCACAAGGTGATCGGCACGGACACGATCCGGGAGATCATGCGGCTGGTGTTCACCGAGGAACTGCTGCCGACCCTGCACACCTCATCCTCACAGGTGGGAGAATTGCTCAAGTTGCGGGGGAGCGTGAGCAGCGAGCAAGTGCTGGCGGGCTACCAGTTACAGGCGCAGCATGTGGGCGTGGGCATCCGGGCCACCATCCGCCGCTCCATCAAGGAGCGGCAGAATGTCATTTTGGAGGGAGTCCATCTGCTGCCGTTGCTGTTGGAATTCCAGCAGTCTCCTCCGGAAGGAGCGTATGTCGTGACCGTGCTGATTTCCTTGCTCAATCCTAAGGAACACCGCTCCCGCTTCGCCGCACGAGCGCAGGAAAGCCCCAACCGTCCGGAAGTGCGCTACCTCAAACAATATGGGCAAATCCGCAAGATTCACGACTACTGCGTGACCCGGTGCAACGTGCACGAAGTTGATGTTGTGAACAACGAACAGTTTGACACGGCGAGTGTCGAACTGATTCACACGGTGATGCGGTCACTGCATCAGCAGATTGAGCAGGAAAAGGCGGAAAGCGGGAAACCCGCTTCGGAGGCTGTGAGCAAGCCTCCGAAGCCTCGTAAGCAAGCGCGGAAAAGCAGTTAGTGGGGTCTGGTCAACCGGAGGTGACTTGGGTTTTGAGGTCGCGGAGGATTTCCATGACGGCGGCTCGCACGGCAGGAACGTCCAAATCCTGCCCATCCTTGAAGAAACGGTACTCGTCCGGACTCATTCCCAGCTTCTTCATGACTTTGACCATCACCACGCGCTCCTCCTCCTCAAACTTCCCGTCGGAACTGGCCACGAGCGCGAGCAGGTCGATCAGGGTCTGCTTGGCATCATCGGTTTGGATCTCTTGCAGCATCTCCTCCAGTGAGGACTTGCCCTTCATCCTGCCCTGCTCTTCTGGAGTCACCGCTCCGGCTTTGAAGGTTGCAATCAGCACCTTCTTCTCGGCAGGATGCATGTCGCCGTCGGAGTGAGCAAGGTAGTTGACGATGGTGAGGATGTCGATGAATTCGTCACGGGAAAGGGCCATATTTTTCCTAACAAG
Source organism: uncultured Pseudomonadota bacterium (assembly GCA_913020725.1). GTDB lineage: Bacteria > SAR324 > SAR324 > SAR324 > NAC60-12 > UBA8110. The sequence goes on along the minus strand of CAJWCD010000057.1, from coordinate 16,839 downwards.
GGTGTTTCAAAAAGTACTCTGGCAACCGGAGGGCAGCGTTTCTTGACAATGATACGGGAATTTGAGCAATTCATAAAGCGGGATTTGCCACATGGATGAGCGCTATCACGAGGAATGGACGACGATTTCCCGTTTCATCCGCGAGTTGTTCAACCACCACTGCGCCCGTTGCGGACAGGACTGCCAGAGCATCCGTAGCGGCGAGCAGCAGTTGCAGGTACACCACATTGACGAAAATCCGTCAAACAATGCTCCAGGAAATCTGATCCCACTCTGCGCTCGCTGTCACTTGAAAATCGAGCGGGAGGCTCGGCTGCATGCTCCCTATTCCGACTCCCAGCTCGAACTCTTCGAAGGGCAGTCGTACCTCTTGGAAATGCGTCGCATGCGCGAGCAGGCCCTCCTCCAGCACGGCAGCCCCCGCGCTTCCAAAATCCACACCCTCAACCCAGCGGACTACGATGCCCGCCTCCGTGCTTGGGAGGAGCGGGACTAGCCCGGACTCAACGCCTGCGGCGTCCGAAACCGAAGCTGCGCCGTCGCCGAGTCGGGGTTCCAAAACTCCGTCGTTTGGTCGGCTGGTTGAAGCTCTTGCGGGAACTGCTCGTGCTTTTCGATTGACCAAACCCGCCTCCGGAGGACTTTGCCCGCTTCGCCGCCCGGAACTGCGAACTCTTGACCTTGTTCAGTGATTTCGTCGAGGTCGGCTTGAACTTGTTGGCCGCGACGCTCTTGCCGCTGGCGGTTCTTGCTGGAGTGCTGGAGCCGTTGGCCTTGCTGAGCCCTGCCGTGCGGGAACTGCGGTTCGACTGCACCGTGGAAACCGCTCTCGGCGCCCCCATGTATCCGCCAAAGCCCATCGGGTAGCGCGGCATGAAGAGGTAGTTCGCGAGTAGTGATGCAGTGAACGAGGTCATAAAGATGCTCGTCATGCCTGGCGCGTAACTGTAATAGGGTGGGTAGGGCGCACCAGCAGAGTTGTACATCTGCGGGTTCGGTGACGCCTGCATCGCGAATTTCTCGGCCCCTTTTTTCACCACGGAAGCGGTCATCACCTCGATGGATTTGTTTTTTGCAATGTCCAGCCACGCAGCCTGATCCGACCCTGCGGGCAAGCTGGAAACCTCCGAGGGGTCCGGAACCAGAATCGAAAAGACGAGGAATTCGTCCCCGCTTTGTTCCGACTGCGGCATAACGAGTACCGGGTCGGTGAGGCCGTCACCGTTGAGGTCAATGGTGCTGACTCCCTGAATCTTGTTAGAGATGTTGGACGCGAGCGTGGGCAGGAAATCTTGCTCGGAGACGTTAGCTTGCGTCGTTTCCTTGAGAGCCTCGCTCATCAATGCTGGTACGATCTGGGGATCAAGGTTTTCGGAAAGATCAACTCCGAGCTTGGCAAGCGCCTCCGGATTGAGTTGGTTGCTCACGCCGATCACCGTGTTTCCGAAACTCGCCACGCGCCGCGATTCTTGCTTGTCCTCTCCAAAGAAAACCCAGTAGATGCCCAGCAACGCAACGATCGTGAGCAGTCCTTGCGTAGAAAAGAGTTGTTTCATAAGACGATTGTGGTTGTGAGGGCCTGAAACGAAGGCAATATGCCAACACTTCAGCTTAGCCGGAGATGCCGTGAAATGTCCAGACAGAGCAGCGCAGGATGCTCAGAATTCCATGGAGAGCCGTAGAGCCTTGCGCGTTTCCGGAGTTCCGTAGAGGGTCGCGGTTTCGACTTGGTACTCGGCGTATTGGAGGTTGATGGCCTTTGAGAAGATCAGTGGATTGAGTTCAATTCCCTTCGTGGGATAGCCCTGATTGAAGCCGTAGCGGAAGGCGATCACACTGGAACTCTCGTCAATCGTGAAAAAACCCAACTCTGCGCCGAGGTGCATCCGTTTCTTCCAGCAACTGTAAGAACTGTTGGTCTTGCAGGAGGTGTCGTCCGGATGGGTTTTCGTTAAATCACGGAGATCGGCGGCAATGAGCCAGCGGATCGGCCCAAGCTTGGGTTGGAGCGAAAGGCCGAAGCCGTACTCCGGGGGTACATCAACAGGGTTCGTCTCCCCGGACTTACGGGAAAACTTGAGGGTGCCAATGTTGTGCGCGGTGAGTGCCCAAGTGATGCGCAATCCTCCGAGCATGGCCACACGCCGCTGAATTCCCGCATGAAGCGCCTGACCCTTGCGGAGGTCCGCACTAGCACAAATCGCGTCTGTGAGATTAGTGACGTTCCCCACCGAGATGTTGTCGGATGGCTTGTCGCAACGTTCGATTTGTTGGGCTGTCACCCCCAGTAACCATTTGCCTTGGGCCAACGGAAAACCCAGTCCGAGGTTGAGGGAGTGATCGCGACGGCTCTCGGTGGTGAGTTGGGTGCCAGCGCTGGAAACTCCAAAGCGGATCGTCTGCTCCCCACCGTAAAATGCTGCGAGCGTGAACCCGGAATTCCTGTCGCCAAAGGGAATCGCCAGTGCGTAGTTTGGAGCATAGCCTCCGGCCCCAAACTGGCTGTCGAAATCGAGCAGCGTCCGAAAGTAGATGTCCTTGCCCTTGAGGTCGCTGAGGACATCGGCAAGGGATTTTTTCTTGGTGATCAGGCTGGTGATGTTGCTGCTCTGTTTCGATGCTTCCGAGTTGTAGACAACTTCAATGGGAAGCTGAAAAATGAAGGTCTTGACGTTGGCAAGTCCGGCAGGGTTGTAGAAGAGTGCGCTTTCGTCGTAGCTCAGGGCAAGGGCGGCGTTGCCCATGCCCAGCGCACGGACAGAATGGTACTGTCGGCGGATTTCGCCAGCTTCGGTCAAATTGAAGGTGCCGAGCAGAACGGTCAGGAAGCCGCCAAGTGCGAAAAGCGTGGAGTTCTGGAAAACCCGGTGTCGTCGAATCATCACGCCCCGGTAATGCAGGGCGTGTGCAAAGCGGCTGCCTATCGTTCCCAAAATGACACCCCTTGCTGCATTTCTTCCCTCGACAGCCCGACCAATTGCTTTAGACTGATGGTTTGCACTTCTTCGATCATCTCCGCCAATGAACTCCCCCCGACCCCAATCCGGAAAAGTCAGCATGACGCAAGACCCGGTGAACCAAACCCTCTTCCGGATGGTGGTTCCGATGATCTTTGGGTTGGTCGCCGTGATCGTGAATCACCTCGTGGACACTTTCTATATCGGGATGATCGGGGTCCGGGAGTTGGCGGCAATCAGCTTCACCTTCCCCGTGACCCTCACGGTGATGAGCCTTGGCTTTGGCCTCAACACAGGCACCTCCACGATGGTCTCGCACAGCATCGGGCAGGGCGATCCAGCACGAGTCCGGAGGATGACGACCGACAGTCTGGGGCTAACGGTTGCACTGATGGGCGTGGTCGCGTTCATTGGCTACTGGAGCATCGACCCGATTTTCCAAACCCTCGGGGCCAACAGCAAGCAGTTGCCCATCATCCACGAGTTCATGGACACTTGGTTCCTCGGGGTGGTGTTCATCGCCATTCCTATCGTCGGCAACGGGGCCATCCGGGCAACGGGCGACAGCCTCACCCCCAGCCTCATCATGCTCGTGATCGCCGGAGTCAATGTTGTGCTGGACCCATTGCTGATTTTCGGCATCGGCCCCTTCCCGGAACTGGGGGTGCGCGGTGCGGCCATCGCTACGGTGATCGCCTTTTTCTGCGCGATGCTCGCTGAATTGTGGGTGTTGGGCATCCGGGACCACATGCTGGAAATCCGCTGGCCCCGGCTCTGGGAAGTGTGGGCTTCGTGGAGTGGCATTCTCTACATCGGACTGCCTGCTGCCTTGGTCAACATCCTGCCTCCCATCTCCAATGCCATCCTCACCCGCATGGCCTCTGGTTTTGGAGAAGATGCGGTGGCGGCTTTTGGGGTGGGCACCCGTTTGGAAAGCCTTGCAATGCTGGGGACAATCAGCCTCGCCATCATCATCACGCCCTTCATCGGCCAGAACTTCGGAGCCAAATTGTACGAACGCATCCGTGCCGGACTCGCCTACTGCACCCGTTTCTCCATGCTCTGGGGCGGAGGGGCGTGTCTCCTGCTCGCGGCTGGCGCCCACCTGATCTCCTCGGTGTTCAGCGACTCCGAAAGTGTGCAGGCACTCATCCGTACCTACCTTTGGACTGTGCCCGTCAGTTTTGGGTTCTACGGTCTCACCATGATCGCCAGTTCGGCGTTCAGCGGACTCCACCAACCCCTGCAATCGATCACGATCAACCTCGCCCGGCTCTTCGCGCTGACCATTCCCCTCGCCTACTTTGCCTCGCAGCGCTGGGGGATGCCTGGCCTCTTCCTCGGTGTCACCGTGGGCAACGTCGTCTCCGGAATCTGGGGCATGACTTGGTTACGCGGACGCTCTCTGCCCCGCCTCATGCGCCGGGAGGCAGATGCTTCGGTTGCAGCCTAAGGATTCTATGAAGTTGTTGCATTAGCAGAGAACACTGTCCATAATAGCAAACGTCAGGTGAGTTTCGCTGCCCACCAACGTTGATTGACAGGAGTAGATGGCTTGTTCTAAAAAAGGCTCTGACCCTTCCACAGGGAGGAGATCGCCCATCCCTCCATGCGTTCTGCACATCCAAAATTTGGGTCTATGCCACATTGAGTGGAGGGCTCATGTCGGGAAACAGGTGAAAAGCGACTGGTAGCACGGGGCGGCACACCCGTGCTCACGCCCCCTGATGAGCGATTTTTGCAGGCGCAAGCACCGGTGTGCCACCCGGTGCTACCTCCCCAGGGGGCGGCATCGCGTCACCTAACTTGCCGACATGAGCCGGATGGGTTGTGTTGCTTGGCAAATCCACTTGAAATGGCATAGACCCCAAAATTCCATGAAGCTGTTTTCCAACAAGCGTCGTCCGGTTCACCTTGGCCCTTATCCGCTGGAGCGGCTGGAACGCACTACGGTGATTCCGGGAATTCCCTCTGGACGCAAGCCCCGCCCTGTCCGGAAACGCAGCGAACCGTCTCTGCGCTTTGCGGAGGTTGCAAATGACTACAACGATCTGCTCGACCAGTGGCAGGACGGAACCCCCGCCAAGGAAAAAGCTCCAATTGCGGAGGATCCGCTTGATCTCACTCAACAGATGAAGGCGGCAAGTTACTTCATGGACGCCTCGATGGTTGGGGCTTGTGAGATTCCGGAGGCCGCGTGGTTCGCTGAAACGGAGTCCGGGGAGACAATGACGCCGTACCACGGCAACGCGCTCGTGATCGTCGTGGAATATGTCCGGGAACCGGAGCCGGAAAACCTCGCTGCGGAATGGCTCCGGGATGCACAGGCCGAGCGGGCGGCTGTAAGGGCTGCTGAGATTGCCGTCACCATTGCGGGTTACATCAGACACCTCGGCTGGCACGCCAAATCGCATTCGGCTAACAAGTCAGATCTCGATCACGAGCTGCTAACCGTCTGCTCCGGGCTGGGCCGTTGGCAAGGCGGGCAGGTGGTCAACCCGTTTTTGGAAGCTGGATTCGGCACGGCAGTGGTGAGTTGCGACATGCCGGTGCAGCCGGACTTGCCCCTCGTCGAAACTCCGACCAAGCCCGAACGCGACTGGCGCTTCCAGTGGGGCGTGGACGGGGCAGTTCCGGAACGTGAGCGTGAACGGCTCCGTCAGCGCCCCTCGCACTGGAGCCAGCACCCGATGGAGACGATCCGCAAGGTGCCCCGCCCAACCACGCTGGTGTTGGAGGACGAGGTGCCACGCGTTCCAAAACGCGCCGCGTTTTTCGAACGGGCACGCAAGGGGGACCTTGGAGCAAAGACGCAGGTGGAACGCGACCGCTTTGCAATCAAGCATCCCTTCACGATGGGAATGGTTCCGATGATCCGGGGTTTGGTGCCGCATCAGGATGGCGAAGTCGCTGCGGAAAAGGCACCGAACATGGACGATTCCATTGAGAATGCTAAGGCGATCAAGTCGCTTTCCTACTTCCTCAACATGGACCTCACCGGCATCTGTGAGGCCAAGCGCTTTGCGTGGTTCTCACACGATGATGACGGCAAACCCATCGAACCCCGACACCGCCACGCTATCGTCATGCTCATTGATCAGGGCTACGAAACAATGGACGGTGCAAGCGGCGACGACTGGATCAGCGGGGCGCAGTCCATGCGTGGCTACTTGCGGGGCGCGACCGTCGGCGGACAAATGGCCGAGTTCATCCGCAGGCTAGGCTACTCCGCCCGCGTACATTCCAACTTGGACAGCGAAGTCCTGCACATCCCGCTCGTTCTCTACGCCGGACTTGGCGAACTGAGCCGCATCGGGGAACTGGTCCTCAACCCCTTCGTCGGCCCACGCTTCAAGTCCATCGTGGTCACCACCGACCTGCCGCTCGCTCACGACCAGCCGATTGATTTCGGACTTCAGGACATGTGCCAAAAATGCCGCAAGTGTGCACGGGAGTGTCCGTGTCAGGCGATCAGTTGGGGAGACACTGTGATGTTCAACGGCTACGAAATGTGGAAACCGGACGCGGAGCGCTGCGTCCGCTACCGTGTCACCAACGCCAAAGGCTCCGCGTGTGGCCGCTGCATGAAAACCTGTCCGTACAACCACGAAGGGCTGCTCGTCCACGACCTCTTCCTGAAGATGGCGATTCACCTGCCCTTCACCCGCAAGTGGATCGCCGATCTCGACGACAAGGTGGGCAACGGGCGCATCAATCTTGTCAAGAAGTGGTGGTACGATCTTGAATGGGTGGACGGCAAAGCCGTAGAGCCGAAGGGCACCAACCGCCGGGAACTGAACTTGGACAAGAAACTGGATCCGGACAAGCACTCGATCGCCTACTACCACGCGGAGCAGATGCCCCCTCCGGATCACCTTGAACCCTTTCCGGTGGACCGCAAACAGGCGCTTGCCGCCAAGCACAAACTCGAAACCCCTAAGCAGGCGCTGGCCCGCTACCAGTCCGGAAAAGCGACTCCGGAGCATTACAAACCCGCTCAGATTGAGAAGGTCTGAACGTGCCGCAACTGCGGCATATCCGATCCCCGCAAGGGGATAACTCGGGAAGCATGGACTTCCCACAAACCATCAACCAAGGAGATAACGATGAAGAAGTGGACTGTATTAAGCACTCTGCTGCTGGCAACCCTTGCATGGGCACTGCTGGCGGGACCGGCCTGGGGCAAGCAACTGAAACTTTCCTTTTTCATGAGTCCCAAGCACCCGATGAACAAAGCCGTGTTCCAGCGCTTTGCCAACGATCTCAAAAAGATCAGCGGAGGCGAATTGACCGTCAAATTGTTTCCGGGCGGGACACTCAACGCAGCACCTCCACAGCAGTATTCGCGACTGCTTGAAGGCGTGGTTGACATTTCATTTAGCCTGCCGGGCTACACAGGTCAGTTGTTCCCGGTGACCAATACGATCACCGTTCCAGGTCTGGCCAAGAATGCCATTGACGGCACAGAGCGTATGATTAAGGCAAGAAAACTGATCGACACCGAATACGACGCCAAGGTGCTGGCAATCTGGACCAATGAAACCAAGGTGCTGATCACTAAGGACAAGCCTGTGCGTAAGCTGGAGGATGTCAAGGGCATGATCATTCGCGTCACTTCTGCGCAGGATGTTCCCTACATTGAGGCACTTGGTGCTAGTGCCGTTGCGCAACCCGTCAATGTGATCCATCAAAATCTGTCAAACGGTACGATTGACGCGATTCACATTGGCTCGAGCGCGATTGGTTCATTCAAACTCTGGGAACCTGCCAACCACATTACCGTCAACCTGCCGCCCTCGGTCTCAGCCTTCTTTCTGCTGATGAACAAAGAGGTGTGGAATGACCTTTCCGCAAAAGAGCAGGCGTGGGTTGAGCAGGCCAGTGGTCCGGATCTGTCGCGTGCAGGCGGCAAGGGCTATGACGCTGCTGGTAAGCGGGGGCTCAAAATCGCTGCTGGCAACGGCGTCAAACTGATCACCCTGTCTGCTGCCGAGGTCAAGCGGTTCCAAGCTGCCATGGCACCAGCCATTACAGCCTACAAGAAGAAAACCTTGCGACCGGGTTTAACTGGTGCTCAGGTGATTGAGGCGATGGGCGGACTCGACAACTAGCCCAATTCATTACCCAGCCTTTGTAAGAGTTTTCGTGAAACGATCTCCAAACACTTCTGACCATGCAGTTTATTATGTTGACCGCATGGTCAAGTGGGTCGCTTACATAGGATCGTTCACAATGGCGAGCCTTGTGGGCATTACCGGAGTTGCAGTGGTGTTCCGCTATATCATCAACGATCCCATTTTTGGCATCTACGACATCTCAGAGATGGTGCTGCTGACGACCGTCGCCTGTTCGTTCGCGTATGGAGGTCGGGAAGGTGCGCATGTCGCAGTTGATGTCTTGAACCTAGTCGGCGGGCGCAGGGTCACCCGATGGACCGATGTCCTTGTGCGCCTGCTCGGGATTGGCATCACTGCAGTCACCGTCTATGCGTTGCTTGTGCAAGGAAATTGCGGTCTGCGCTGTGGCCACTTCACGCCCAATTTGGCGATTCCGTTTAAGCCGTTCTACATCATCTTGGCCTTTGGGCTGGGAGCCTACGGGCTTGTACTCATCGCAGAGTTTGTAGACGGACTGAGGCATTTCCGCGATCCCATTGATCCAAACGAAAAGAACAATTAGCAATGTCCGATATCGACATCGGGGTCATAGGCTTCGTTGCACTTTTCGTCTTGCTGGCACTGCGTATGCCAGTAGCGACAGCAATGATGCTGGTTGGCTTCGTTGGACACCTTGTGCTGAACGAGCGCGGCGCCCTGCCCACTTTGGCAGGCGAGACATTTCACATTCCGCACATGCTGTCGTTGACAATCCTGCCGTTGTTCATTCTGATGGGAAACTTGGCAGGTATCTCTGGAATGAGTCGCGATCTTTATGATGCCGCGTATACTTGGTTTGGTCATTGGCGAGGCGGGTTGGCTTCATCAACGATCATCGGTTGTGCCGGCTTCTCAGCGCTGTCAGGCTCGTCGCTGGCATCGGCGGTGACGATGGGCCGCGTCGCCTTGCCCGAGATGCAGCGCTACAAATATGACGACAAGCTGGCGACTGGAGCCATTGCGGCAGGAGGAACGCTCGGCATCCTCATTCCGCCCTCGGCGGGTTTCGTGATCTATTCCCTGTTGACGGAGGAATCGATTGGTCGGTTGTTCATGGCCGGCGTGCTGCCGGGAATCATGCTGGCAGGGTTGTTCGTTCTGGTCATTGTCATTGTGACAAGCGTGAAACCTGAGTTGGGGCCAGCGGCCGGAACCAGCATGCCGATGCGAGACCGGATTCTCGCATTAGGGCGGGCATCGTGGATCATCGGCATCATCTTCATCACCATCGGCGGAATATATGGCGGTGTCTTCTCGGCAACCGAAGCTGCGGGGATCGGTGCAATCCTGTCCTTCATAGTCGCTCTTTTACGTCGTACAATCACATGGCAGAGCCTCTCAGGCGTGTTGATGGAAACATTGCGTTCGACTGCGACAACATTCCTGATCCTGATCGGTGCTTTTGTGTTCACACCGTTCGTTGCACTCTCCGGTATCCCTGATGCCTTGCTTGACCTGCTGATGCAGATCAGCCCGAATCGCTTTGTCACCCTCACGATCATTCTGGTGTTTTTCGTGCTGCTGGGCACTTTTCTAGAAGGGTTTGCGATCCTAGTGCTGGCACTGCCACTGGTCCAGCCGGTGTTGGAACAGCTTGATTTCAATATGGTTTGGTTTGGTGTGTTGATGGTGATCGTGCTGGAAATGGGCCTGATCAGCCCACCAGTCGGTGTCAATGTCTTTGTCGTCAAGAGTATCGCACCGAGCGTTCCACTGAATGACATCTTCAAAGGAATTTTTCCGTTCTGGATTGCCATGGGGTTTGCGTTGTTGATTCTCGTGTTGTTCCCCGACATCGCAATGTTTCTGCCAAACAGGATGTACGGCTGATCTTCGGTGTTGATTCACTACCTCACCCGCATTCAATTTGACTTCGGGGCATTGGAACTGTTGTCCAACGAACTGGCGTTGCTCAACCTGAAGCGTCCGCTGCTTGTGTCTGACCCCGGAGTGCAAGCTGCCGGACTTGTTGAGCGAGCCTTGTCGTTGTATCCGGGAATCCCGGTCTTTACCGACACCCCCGGAAATCCCACGGAAGCGGCGGTGCTGGATGCGCTGGAGGTGTATCGTCAGGAAGGATGCGATGGACTGGTGGCACTGGGTGGAGGTTCAGTAATTGACTTGGCAAAAGCAGTAGCGCTCCTAGCTACGCACCCGGGTGTCTTGTCCGACTACGGAATTCTTGGCGGGGGTAGCGAACGCATTAGAACTGTCGCTCCAATGATTGCCATTCCCACCACGGCTGGAACTGGATCCGAAGTCGGACGGGCCTGTTCGATCACTCTGAACGACGGAAGCAAGAGCGCCTGTGTTAGCCTAAAGTTGATCCCAGATTGTGCACTTTGCGATCCTGAGTTAACGCTGACACTGCCTCCGGAAATGACCGCCGCGACCGGAGTGGATGCCCTCACCCACGGCATTGAATCGTTTCTCTCAACCCGCAACAATCCACCTGCCGAAGCGATTGCACTCGACTGCGTGGTGCGATCCGAATCTTGGCTGGAGCCGGTTGTTGCTGATGGACAAAACCGCGAAGCACGCTGGCAAATGCTGATGGCCTCGCTTGAGGGCGGCATGACCTTCCAGAAAGGGTTGGGTGCGATTCACGCACTTTCGCATCCCCTTGGTGCACTGGGCTTGCATCACGGCTCACTCAATGCGGTCCTGCTACCGCATGTGTTGCGCTTCAACGCCAGCCATGCCAAAGAAAAATACACACGGCTACGGCAAGTGTTGCAATTGCCTGCACATATGAATTTAGCGGAGTGGTCGCAAGCCTTGATCCTGAAATTGGGACTGCCGATCCGACTTTCCGAGCTTGGAGTAATCCGTGACTCGTTGCCAGAAATTGCTGCTGTTGCCGCCAAGGATCACCTCTGCCAAACCAACCCCCGACCTGCCAATGCCGCAGACTTGTTGGTGTTATTGGAAAACGCGCTGTGAGGTAGCTATTGAAGTTGTTTAGGCTTAGGCTGAAGGTGGTTCGCATCTGCACATTGTAAATGATTCTTTCCTACAGCCTCTCCACCTGAATAGTGAGCAAAACATGGACACACCTGAAAATTCACCGAACCCAGAACTAGCGGAGTTTTACAGCCGCATCGACAAACAAGAACTCGCCCCGCTTTGGGAGGTGATTCACCGCTTGGTGGCTCCTAAACCAATCACGCGAGCGGTGCCCCACCTCTGGCAATACGAGCAGGTGCGGCCATTTTTGATGGAATCCGGAACCCTCATCAGTGCCAAGGAAGCGGAACGCCGAGTGTTGATTTTGGAGAACCCGGTGCTGCGAGGCGAGGCCCGTACCGCGGACACGCTTTACGCCGGACTGCAACTCATCCTGCCGGGCGAGGTCGCACCGGCGCATCGGCACACTCCGGCGGCCTTGCGGTTTATCCTCGAGGGAGAAGGGGCGTACACGGCGGTGGATGGCGAACGCGCCTACATGAGCGTAGGTGATTTTATCCTCACCCCGTCGTGGTCATGGCACGATCACGGACATGAGGGCGTAGGGGCGATGGTCTGGCTCGACGGACTTGACATCCCGCAGGCGCATTTTTTCGGAGCCACCTTTGGAGAAAATTACCCTGAAGAGCGCTACCCCGCCACTCGCCCTCCCGAAACGTGCAATGCCCGCTATGGGGCTAATCTGCGGGCCGTTGATGATGAACCGACCGATCCTGCATCTCCGTTGTTCTCATACCCTTATTCTCAAACGCGCCCCGCCTTGGAGCAATTGTGTGCCTCGCGGAAACCCAATCTGTGGCACGGCTACAAGTTGGAATACCGCAACCCGATGGACGGGGGTTCGGTAATGCCGACGATTTCGGCGTTCCTGCACGGACTGCCCCAGAACTTCCAGAGTCAACGTTACCAAACCACTGAACATCAGATCTTCTCGGTGGTCGAGGGAACCGGACGCACCGTGGTCGGTGAGGGAGAAAATCAAACCGAGATTGAGTGGGGACCGAGGGATCATTTTGTCATTCCTGGCTGGTATCCGTATGCCCACGAAACAGAGGGAGAGGTGGTGCTGTTTTCTTTTTCCGATCAGGTGAGCCAGAAGAAACTCGGACTGTGGCGGGAGCAACGCCACGACTAACCCTCATCACAATGCCGCTGCTCGCCGGACGGAGTTGATCATAGAAGTATTGAGCAAATGCGCCTTGGCGCGTTGCGGGTCTGCGGCGATTTGTTGCATTTCTGCAAGATTCTTTTTCCGAACGGCAGGATCGCGAGCTTCGATCATGCGCTTATTGCGGATGCTCTGGGCTTGAACGTACTCAACATTGACGGTGCGCCGCTGTACCTCGTAGCGATCCATCCATTCCGAATCTGCCCGCAGGTGGATCACCTCTGCCAGTTTTTCCGCAAGGTTGACCGCATCGTGGATGCCGCCGTTGAGTCCGAAACCCCCGAGCGGATTGTTGACGTGGGCGGCGTCACCTGCCAGCAGCACACGCCCGCTTCGGAATTGCTTGGCGACGCGCTGGTGAACACGGTAGGTGCTGCGGTACTTGAGCGGAAATGTCCCCCCAAACGAAAACAGTTCCTCTAAGCGCCGCTGGATTTCATCGGAAGCCAGCACTTCTGCTTCCGGGATTTCTGGATCGGTGGGGTAAGCAATGCGCCAAAGGCCGGGCGGGCCTTCGTCAGGAACCTTGAAGACCGCTGCCCAGCGGTCGGGATCGGCAATGTAGGCGGTGTGCGCAAAACCGTGGTCGCCCAACTCCCGCGTGGTGCTGGCAACAAGAAAACGTTCCGGCCATGTGTAGCCCTCGAACTCGATGCCGGTTTCTCGACGCACCGAGCTGCGTCCGCCATCTGCGCCAAGCAACCATTCGCCTCGGATTTCCTGTCGGTCTCCTGCGGTTTCGACCGTGACGGTGACTCCATTGGAGTCTTGTGTAAATTTGGACACGGCTGCAGAAAATTGCACCTCCGCCTCCGGATAAGTCTGGAGGCGTTCCAGCAGCATCGGAGTCAGTCGGTGTTGTTCAAGGTGCAGACGGTACGGAAAATGGGTTTCCTCCCGCAGCAATCCGAGGTCGAATTCGGCAACCACGCCCTCCAGTCGATCCCGGAATTGCCAGACGGGCACCTTCAACCCCGCTTTGTGCATAGGAGTTCCCACACCAAGCGTGTCCAACATTTCCACAGTGGGCGGATGAAACGAACCAGCCCGCAGGTCGCGGGTCAAGCCGGGCTCGGCCTCCAGCACAAGCACGGACACCTCACGCTGCACCAGTGCCAATGCGGCCACCAGCCCGACGGGTCCGGCTCCAGCGATGATCACTTGATGAGTTTTGGGCATAATTTTTTTCTGCTCTGCTCAATCCGAAGCACTCAGCATCATGAATTTTTGATATAATGGCGAGGGCAGGGGGGATCCGGTAATCGTCACTCCCAACTCCAAGGTCGTAGCCGCTCAAGCTGGAATTCGCGGATGAGGGCACGGGCGAGGATGCGTCCGGGGTTGACGAGGTAGGTTGCTCCGAGCCGACGTTCCGGAAGGCCGAGGGGAATTTCGGTGCAGCCAAGGATCACGGCTTCTGCGCCTTGCGATTCGAGGGTGCGCACTCCATCGAGCAGCACACGACGGGCCTGAGTCGTGACCGGATGGGCCTGTGCCTTGATGCCGTGTTTGGGGTGATAAAGCGCCTCTTCGTGAAGCTCGCGTTGTTGGGTTTCCTCCAGCACCATCACACGGTAGCCCTGCGCTTCCAGCAAGGTCGGGTAGAATGCAGCCCGCCACGTTCCAATCGTGGAAAGCACCCCCACGGTTTGCACCTCTGGACATTCCACCCGCAGAAAATCTGCTGTTTCCGCGATCATGTCGAGCAGGCGGACGCGGCAGCCGGACTGCTCCAGCTTGCGGGTCAGCACCGACCAAATCTTCGCAGCATGAGCCGTGTTGCAGGGAAGCCCGACAACAGAGGCTCCCAACGACTCCAAATCCCTCACGTTCCGGAAAAGCACATGGGCGGGATTGACAGTCGCTTCGCCTAGCAAAAAGCGGGTGCGGTCCTCGATCTGCTCCGGGGTCGAAAGCAGCACGGTCGACAGGTGATCCTGCTCCTGCTCTGCAATGGTTTCCTCCAACAGCATTTGCGCAAGGTCGAGCCCGGCATAGGGGCCGGCCCCGCCTGCAATGCCGATTTTCGGGTCATCGGAAGTCATGGTTCGTTTCAGGGGATGGTGCCAGTCCTGTAGGCTCCGTGGAGTTGTGGGTTTTAAGAAGTACGCGAGTGCCCCGCCTCTAAATTTTCAAGGAGATTTGCACGATCACCAGCAACCGGAGTTTGTCTGCCAAAGGTTGATACGCCAGCAACATGCGACCATATTTTCCGTTGTAGCGATGGTAGTAGACGCTTCCAGTTCTTCTTCACCCGGCTTTCCGAGTTCCGGATTTTCCAGAATTCACTGAATTTCCTGGTCCAATTCACGAACCTGAGAGCGGCGAAGTCTTCTTTTTTGAGTGTGGAACAGGGAGGTTCTCCGGAACCCTCATTGACCGCCTCCGCCAAAGGTATAATCCACCCACTTTGGATTGCTGCATCCCGATCAAGATGCTTTTGATGGTCGCATAGGAAAGGTCAGGGTTGCCCTCGGCGATCTTCCCGATCTTCCCCCAATGTTCGATTTGCTGGTCGATGGAGCGCGTTTGTACCTCTGAAATGACTCTAGCATCGTTATAGAACTGCTCTCCGACGTGCACCGACATTGGACTCATGGCATCCTTTTTGTGGTGAATTGAACCCGCGAATCAAATTGATGCAATTCGTGAAAGGTTAGCACATTCTAGCGTAACCGCAAGATTCGAAAGTTTGGATCAATTTCTGTAACCCTAGTACCATTCTTGGGTAATGTGGTAGGTTGTTGCGGAGCCGTCTCGTGATTTACTGGACCTTGGATTCTCAAAAAACCATGCCCACAACCAATCCCTACCTTGAGCGCATCCTCGATCGCGCCCGGCACTCCGGGAAAGTGCTGGCGCTGCCTGAAGCCGATCCCCGCATGAGTGCAGCCGCCGCCAAACTCCGGCAGTCCGGAATCACGGTGGCGGAGGTCAACCCCGAACTGGCCCAGCGTCCGGAGTGTCAGGAGCGGGTAGCGGTGCAGAAGTTTGCCAAGGACTGGACGATCGCGCAGGTGGAGGCATTCCTGAAAGTTCCGCTGCACACTGCCGCACTGATGGTGGCACTTGGCGAGGCGGATTGCATGGTCGCGGGCGCAACCAACACGACGGGAGATGTGATCCGTGCCGCGATTCGGCTGGTGGGGGTGAAACCGGAAGCCAAGTGGGTGTCGAGCAGCTTTTTGATGATCGCTCCGGACGGTTCCCACGCCCTGTCCTACGCCGATTGCGCAGTGATCCCCGATCCGACTCCGGAGCAGTTGGCGACAATTGGCGCGGAAGCCGCGAACACGCACCAGCAGCTCACTGGAGAAATCCCAAAGGTCGCTTTTCTCTCCTTCTCAACCAAGGGCAGCGCCAGGCATCCGCTCGTGGACAAAGTGACCGAAGCCGTGCAGATTTTCGGGGAGAGCCATAGTGCCCTGCTGCACGAGGGCGAGTTGCAGTTTGATGCGGCAATCATTCCAGAAATTGCGGAACGGAAGCTCGAAAACAGCGTGCTAGGTGGACAAGCGAACGTGCTGGTCTTTCCGGACCTCAACGCCGGAAACATCGCCTACAAGATCACCGAAAGATTGGGCGGCTATTTTGCGTGGGGGCCGTTGCTGCAAGGACTCCAGCGGCCCATTCACGACCTCTCACGGGGATGCCGCAGTGAGGATATTTTTCTTGTCTCCGCGATTGCGCTCGCGCAGGCATCCGAGCAAAATTGATTCGGGATTCAATCCAGCGCGGGCAGTTGGGCCAGTTGCTCTGCCGCATCTTGCAGGGTGGGCACAAACGTGGTTGCTTCTGATAAAGACATTCGAGAGGTGGGGGCATGGAAGGAGAGCGTGGCAAAGAGTCGGTTGCGCTCATCGCTGATGGGCACCCCCACACAGACCATGCCCTCAATGAATTCCTCCTTGTCAGTGCTGTAGCCTTGCTTGCTGATGATCTCCAGTTCCTGTTCTAGGACGGCAGAATCCGTGATGGTTTGCGGGGTGCGCGGTTCTAGTGTGAGGCGTTGCACCACCAGCGTCCGCCGTTTTTTGGAAAGCGAACTCAGATAAATCTTGCCCGCCGAAGTGCAGTAGAGTGGCACCTCCGAACCCACCGGAAGTTGCATCTGCAAGGGCCAATGGGTTTGCACACGGTCGAAATAGATCATCTCGCTGCCCCGCGGCAAGGCAATGTTGCAAGTCTCCCCAATCTCTTCAGACAACCGTTTCAGAATTGCGTGGCGGGGAATGCGAAAGCGCTCGTGACTCAGCACCCCCTGCACGAAGGTGGCCAGTCTGGGGCCGGGCACCAGCCGCTTGCCGTCGAGTTGCCGCTCCAAAAAGCCCTCGCGCTCCAGCACCCCGCAGAGGCGGTGAATCGTGGCCTTGGGGTACCGTAGCACTTCGTTCAGGTCGGTGGCCGACTGCGGTCGGTCGGCTTGTGCAATCCCTTCAAGAATCTCGAGCAGTCGTAGCAGCGAGCCGCCTTCTTCCTTGGATGAACGATTGTTTGAACTTGACATGCAGATGCTTCAATACTAGGGTAGGGCTTGTGAGCGTCTTGAACATGCGGCGGTGGCGGGAAATCTTGGCGTGGCTGATCATTG
>CAJWCD010000056.1:0-21948 GCA_913020725.1 uncultured Pseudomonadota bacterium | reverse complement strand
TCAACCCACCTGTTGCTCTTATGAGTTGAGTCCGTGGGTCACAATGTCCAGCGGTTCCAGCGACTTGGCGAGTTCGTCCAGCTGCTGCATCTGCCGTAGGAAGGGTTCCAATTGAGCAAGGGGCAGAGCGCAAGGGCCGTCACACTTGGCGGCTTCCGGATGCGGATGGGCTTCAAGAAACAAGCCCGCTAAGCCTTGCGCCATTCCGGAAAGCGCCAGTTCCCGCACCTGCTCGCGCCGTCCGCCTGCCGCTGTGCCGTGGCCTCCGGGACGTTGCAGGGCGTGGGTCACGTCGAACAGCACGGGGTAGCCAAAGCCCTTGAGAATCGGGAAGCCCAGCATGTCCACCACAAGGTTGTTGTAACCGAAGCTCGTCCCGCGCTCGCAGAGCATTAGCTGTGAATTTCCCGCTGATTCGAACTTTCGCAGGATGTTGCCCATTTCTTCTGGCGCGAGGAACTGCGCCTTCTTGATGTTGATGGCTGCTTTTGTCCGGGCCATCGCCACCACCAAATCGGTTTGCCGAGAAAGAAACGCCGGAAGCTGAATGATGTCCGCAACCTCGGCGGCAGGAGCCGCCTGCTGGGGTTCGTGAACATCGGTCAACACCGGAACCTCAAACTCGGATTTCACCCGCTCCAGCATCCGCAGTCCGTCCTCCAATCCGGGACCACGAAACGAATCCATCGAGGAGCGATTCGCCTTGTCGAACGACGCCTTGAAGACATACGGAATGCCTAGACGGTCGGTCACAGTCCGGAAGGTTTCCGCGACTTGCAGGGCGAGATCGGTGGACTCCAGGACGTTCATCCCGCCAACCAGCACGAAAGGGCGGTCGTTGGCGAAACTTAGGTTGCCGACGGAGACTGACTGCTTCATGGCAGGTGTATGTTTTTCCGGATCACCCACGCCCGACAAAGGGCATCTTGGACGCCATCACCGTCATGAACAGCACGTTGGCATCGAGCGGGAGGCTCGCCATGTGAACCACGGCGTTAGCGACGTTATCGGCCCCCATTGTTGGTTCCACGGCAGTGGTGCCGTTGGCTTGGATGATGCCTTCCCTTATGCGGGCGGTCATCTCGGTCGCAGCGTTGCCGATGTCGATCTGTCCGCAGGCGATGTCGTAGGCGCGTCCGTCAAGAGAGGTGGAGCGTGTCAGGCCCGTGATCGCATGCTTGGTCGCGGTGTACGGAGACGAGAAGGGACGCGGAACATGCGCCGAGATGGAGCCGTTGTTGATGATGCGTCCGCCTCTCGGAGTCTGCTCCTTCATGATCTTGAAGGCTTGCTGCGTGCAGAGAAAGGTTCCGGTCAGATTGATGTCCACGACCGCCTTCCACTGCTCGTAGGTGAGGTCTTCCAGCGGCACGGGAGGCGCGCCGATCCCGGCGTTGTTAAAGAGCAAATCCAGCCGCCCGAAGGTTTTTTTGATCTGGGTGAACAAGGCTCGTACCGAATCCGGATCGCCCACGTCGGTGGGCGCCACCAACGTCCGCGATTTCTCAGCTTTGGCTTCTGTGACGGCGGCCTCCAACGGGTCTGTGCGACGTCCTGCGAGAACCACGGAATATCCTGCCTGTAGCAGCGCGAGGGTGGTTTGCTTGCCAACGCCTGTTCCGGCACCCGTGACAAGGGCGATTTTTGTTTGTGAGTTCATGGATTATTGAAAAGTTGAGGAAAAGTCATCACTCCTTGTACATCAGGAGTTTGATTGTGTGGACAGTCTAACAAATCCGGTGGTTGATCCAAACCGGATTCTCAGGCGGCGCAGGGAGCGAGGAGATTTTTTGAGGAATACGGCAGCAGTGGAGCGAGGTGCTGCACGGTTGCGAGCTTGTTGAGGGCGTAGAGGTGAATGCCGGGAATGCCTTCGCGGAGCAGGTTCTCCAACTGGCGGGAGGTGTGTTCCAAGCCGATCTGCTTCATGGCTTCCGGATCGGTGTGGTGGGTTTCCAGTTGAATGCGGAGTTTGTTGGGAATGCTGATTCCACAGAAATCGGCCATGCGGGTGAGTTGCTTCAGGGAAGTGGGAACCAGCAGCCCGGGAACCAGCGGGACGCTCACACCGTCAGCAGCGAGTTGGTCACGCCAGCGCAGAAAGAAGGAGTTGTCGAGAAAGAACTGGGTGGCGATGAAGTCCACTCCGGCGTTGATTTTTCCGACGAGGAAGTGGCGGTCGGCGTCCTGGTCAGGATTTTCGATGTGCCCTTCCGGATAGCCTGCGGCACCAATGCCGAAGCCTCCACGTTTCTGGATGGCGGCTACCAATTCGCAGGCGTAGTTGTAAGCATTTTTGGGCCTCCGGAATTCTGTTGAACCTTGCGGTGGATCGCCCCGCAACGCCATCACGTTTTCGATCCCGGATTTCTCCAGCCGACGCAGCAGCACTTCGATTTCCTGACCGGTGTGGCTGACGCAGGTAAGATGTGCCATCGTCTCGATGCCGAGCTTGTTCTGAAGATGGGTGGCCAGCGCGTGGGTGTTCTCGCGAGTGCCTCCTCCTGCGCCGTAGGTCACGGAGAAGTAGTCCGGGCGGAACTTGGCAAAGGTGCCCAGCGTCTGCTTCAGGGTTTCCATGCCCTCAGCGGTTTTTGCAGGAAAAACCTCGATGGAAAAGACGAAGGACTTGCGGCGATAGAGGTCAATCAGTTTCATCGGAGTCTCATGCCGCAGACGGTAGAGCGGCGACGGCTGATGCTTGCGGTGTTGGCTCATAGGCAAGGTTCGGAGCTAGCCAGCGTTCGACTTCTTCGAAGGCAAAAGCTTTGCGTTGCGCGTAATCTTCAATCTGCTCCCGCGTCAATTTGCCGACTGCGAAGTAGCGCGACTCCGGGTGCGAGAAATAGAGACCGCTGATCGAACTTGCAGGCCACATTGCAAAGTGTTCAGTGAGTTTGATGCCCGTGTTGGCTTCCACCTCAAGCAGCTCGAAAATGGTGCGTTTCTCGGTGTGATCCGGTTGCGCAGGATAGCCCGGAGCAGGGCGGATGCCCCGGTAGCGTTCCCGAATCAGGTCTTCGTGGGAAAGCTGTTCGTCTTGTCCGTAACCCCACGCCACACGCATCTGCTGGTGCAGGTACTCGGCAAACGCCTCGGCCAGTCGGTCACCGAGTGCCTTGACCAGAATCGCATGATAATCGTCGTGCTGCGCTTCGTACTCGTGGGCGATTTCCTCGATCTCCGGCCCTGCGGTGACGGCAAATGCGCCCAGATAATCAGCGCGTCCTGAGCTGATCGGAGCGATGAAATCCGCCAGTGCTTGATTCGGTTTGCCGTTGGCCTTGGAGTCTTGCTGGCGCAATGTGTGAAAGGTGGCTTGGAGTTGCGTCCTGGATTCGTCGGTGAAAATACGGAGGTCGTCGCCGTCGCTGTTCGCCGGGAAGCAACCACAAACGCTGCGAGGTTGTACGCGCCCTTCTGCGGAGAGGCGTTCCAGCATTTGTTGAGCGTCCTCGTGCAGCTTTCGGGCTTCGGCACCAAGTCGGGGATCGTCCAGGATTTTGGGGAACTTGCCCTTCAGTTCCCAAGCATAAAAGAACGGAGTCCAATCGATGTAGGGAATCAGCGTCTCAACAGAAACTGCACCATAAACCTGCACCCCAAGAAACTCCGGAACTGCAATTTCGATGGATTCCCAGTCGAAAGGCGTGGCATTCGCGCATGCTTGCTTGAGGGAGAGCAGTTTTCTGTTTTTGCTTTTGCTGAAATACGCCTGTCGTCGCTTTTCGTGCCGGGCTGAGATTTCCTCGGCGTAATCGTTGCGAGTGGCAGGGTTGAGCAATTGCGAGACGACATTGATCACGCGGGAAGCGTCGAGGACATGCACCACGGGCTGGTTGTACGCCGGAGCGATGCGGACGGCGGTGTGCGCCGGACTGGTGGTGGCACCACCGATGAGCAGCGGCAGGCTAAAGCCTTGGCGGGTCATCTCCTTGGCGACATGAACCATCTCGTCCAGCGACGGGGTGATCAATCCAGACAGGCCGATCGCCACTGCGCCTGTCTGTTTTGCAGTTTCAAGAATTTTCTCGCACGGCACCATCACGCCAAGATCATGCACCTCGTAGTTGTTGCAGGACAGTACAACTCCAACGATGTTTTTGCCGATGTCGTGAACATCGCCTTTGACGGTCGCGGTGACAATCAACGGGCGTGTGTTGGTTGATCCGTTGCGACGCTGTTCTTCTTCCATGAACGGAGTGAGGTGGGCCACCGCTTGCTTCATCACGCGGGCACTCTTGACCACCTGTGGCAGGAACATTTTTCCTGATCCAAAAAGTTCGCCGACGACACCCATCCCGTCCATCAGCGGCCCCTCGATCACTTTGAGCGGGATTCCGTATTGTTGCCGCGCCTCTTCGGTGTCAGCAACGATGAATTCGGTGATGCCCTTGACCAGTGCATGGCTGAGGCGTTCCTCGACCGTGCCTGCGCGCCACGCATCGGTCTTCTTGTCTTGCTTGGTGGCTTCCGACTTGTAGCCCTCGGCGAAGGTGATCATCCGTTCAGTGGCTTCCGGACTGCGGTTGAGCAGCACATCCTCGACATGCTTGAGCAATTCCGGAGGGATTTCCTCATAGACATCGAGCATCCCCGCGTTGACGATGGCCATGTCGAGTCCGGCCTGGATGGCATGGTAGAGGAAGGCCGAGTGCATCGCTTCGCGCACCGGGTTGTTGCCTCGGAACGAGAAGGAGATATTGCTCACCCCACCGCTGATTTTGGCTCCGGGACAGTGCCGCTTGATCTCGCTGATGGCTGCGATAAAGTTGACGGCATAGGCGTTGTGTTCCTCCATCCCCGTAGCGACCGTGAGGATGTTCGGGTCAAAGATGATGTCGTGCGCGGGGAAGCCAACTTCCTCGGTGAGCAGCCGGTAGGCCCGTCCGCAGACGGCGACCTTTTGATCGAGTCCAGAGGCCTGCCCTTGCTCGTCAAAGGCCATCACTACCGCCGCTGCACCGTACTTGCGGATTTCACGGGCTTGTCGCAGAAAAGCTTGCTCGCCTTCTTTGAGGCTGATCGAATTGACCACGCCCTTGCCTTGGATGCACTTGAGTCCGGCTTCGATAACTGACCACTTCGAGCTGTCAATCATGATAGGCACACGGGAAATGTCCGGTTCGGCGGCGATCAAGTTGAGAAAGTGAGTCATCGAGGCTTCGCCATCGAGCAGGGCTTCGTCGAAGTTGATGTCAATCAGGTTGGCTCCGTTCTCCACTTGCTGACGTGCAACGACAAGCGCAGCGTCGAAATCGTCGCCAAGGATGAGCTTCTTGAACTTGGGAGAACCGGTGACGTTGGTGCGCTCCCCGATCATCAGGAATCCGATATCCGGGGTGATGCTCAGTGGCTCCAGCCCGGAGTAACGCGAAAGCTCGGGCAACTCCGGAATCCGATGCGGGGCGCAGTGTTGGACGCGCTCGGCAAGCAGTCGGATGTGTTCCGGAGTCGTACCGCAGCAGCCCCCGACGATGTTCAGCCAGCCCTGTTCGGCAAACTCTCCGGTGATTTTGGCGAACTCCTCCGGAGTCTGGTCGTACTCACCCATCGCATTGGGCAGTCCTGCATTCGGGTAGCAGCCGATGGGGAAGCGCGAGATCGTTGCCAGTTCCTCCACAAACGGGCGCATCTCCTGTGCGCCGAGGGCGCAGTTGATGCCGATCGCAATGGGGTTGGCGTGTTCGATGGAAAGGTAGAATGCCTCCAGCGTCTGGCCGGAGAGGGTGCGTCCGGAAGCGTCTGTGATCGTCACCGAGAGAAACACTGGCAGGCGGATGCCGCGCTCATCGAACAGTGTTTCGAGTGCGTAAATACCGGCCTTCATGTTGAGCGTGTCAAAGCTCGTTTCCAGCAAAAGCAGATCCACCCCACCTTCGATCAACGCCTCGGCCTGTTCGCGGTAGGCGGCGGCAACCTCATCAAAGCTGACGGCGCGATAGGCCGGGTTGTTCACGTCCGGGGATAGCGAACAGGTTCGGTTGGTCGGACCAATCGCCCCAGTCACGAAGACCGGATGCTCGTGGCGGAAAGCCTTCACGGCCTTCCGGGCGCACGCAACGGCGGCGAGGTTGATCTCGCGCACCTGATCTTCCAGCGCGTAGTCGGCCTGCGAGATGCGGTTGGCGTTAAAGGTGTTGGTTTCAAGAATGTTCGCTCCGGCTGCAAGGTACTCGCGGTGGATGGCTTCGATCACGTCCGGACGGGTGAGCGAGAGCAGGTCGTTGTTGCCTTGGAGCGATTGGCCGTGATCCCGGAATTGCGACCCCCGGAAATCTGCCTCGGCCAGCTTGTGGCGCTGGATCATCGTGCCCCCGGCACCATCCAAGAGGACGATTTGGTGGCTGAGCAGTGCTTGGAGTTCCTGAGCAGAAGCTGTGGTGTAGCGCATGGTTTCTCCGGAGTGGATTAAGCTTTGATACCGCTGGCGAGCATCACTTGGAATAACTCCTCCCGACGCAGGGGGAGCAGTTCGGATTGCAGTTCGGTCAGTCCAGTTTCCTGCATGATGCTGAGCAGATTGTCACGCTCAAAACCGAGCCACTTGTGGTTGAGTTTTTCTAGCACCCACTGCTCGCGGTGCGCGGCGAGTTCCATCACAAAGACGCAACCTCCGGGACGCAGAATGCGGAAGGCCTCCCGGAATCCGCTCTTGGGATCGTCAAGATGGTGCAGCGATTGGGAGAAGAACGCCACGTCAACGCTACCGGAATCGAGCGACAGTTCATTGACGTTCTCGGCGAGCAGCGTGACATTCCGCAGGCCAAGTCGATCAATGCGCTGTCGCGCCGCAGCAAGAGTGTCTGGATTGAAATCGACTCCAACGACGCGACGCGCAAAGCGAGCCATCTCTACCGTGAGGGTGCCGTCTCCGCAGCCAAGGTCCACCACATCCAGTCCGGATTCGCTGATTCTAAGCGCGGGACGCGAATTGGGGATTTGGGAAAGCAGCATCGCCAGCAGCCGAGACCACGCTTGCCACGATTGCCCCGGTTCCAGCAAGCGCTCGTTGAGTCCGGAGCCGCCGACCTTGCGTTGCCGCAAAACCTCGGCGAGGCGCACCCGGTCGCTGTAGGGGTCGTTGAGGGTCGAGAGCTGTTCCTGAAGATAACTCCAGAGCATGCGAAGTTCGGGGTCCAAGGCTTCCGGACGAGCAAGCTGGTAATAGCTCCAAACGCCTTCGCGTTGCTCTTGGAGCAGTCCCATTTTGCGGAGTTGCCCCAAATGCCGGGAAACGCCGGATTGCGCCATTCCCAAAATTGTGGTCAACTCACTCACGTTGAGCGGACTCTGCGAGAGCAGAATCAGCAGCCGGAGTCGTGTCTCTTCGCCCAGCAGTCGTAGCACTTGTGTCAGTTTCTCCATCTCGATTTCCTTGCAAATCATTGCATCGACATACGATGATACAATAAATCATAATATGCGCATTTAGTGATTTCAAGCCTGAAATGAGTTTTTTTGGGGATTCGCTGAAATCCTTGCTTGCTCAGACATCAGACGGTTGCATGGATTTTGGAATGGTCACACTCTTGGGAGGAACGTTCGGACTCGTGGTCGGCAGCTTTGTCAACCTTGCCTTGGAGCGCCTGCCGCTGATGTGGGGCAGCGACACGAATCGTCAGCATTGGCAGGATGAAAACTTTGGGGAACGCTTGTGCCAGCACCTCCGGGAGGGAACACTCTCCCTTGCTCATCCGGTGCGATCCTTTTGTTTTTCGTGCGGTCATCAATTGCGCTGGTGGGAAAACGTTCCGGTGTTCTCGTTTCTCCGGCAACACGGATGTTGCCGGAGTTGCGGCCAGAGTTACGGAACTCGAACGCTTGTGGTCGAAGCGGGGCACGGGGGCATCTATGCCCTCCTGTGGGGAGCGATCCCGGAGTTGGCCTGGGCACTCTGGATTTCCTTCGGCTTTTCATTTTGGGTCAGTTTGGGATACTTGACTGCTCTCGGTATTTTCCAGCCTCGTGGCTGGTCGCTGCTGGCTGCTGGCTGCTGGCTGCTGGCTGGAGTCCTGTTGCTTTTCCGTTGAGTAAAATTTCTGTTCGATGAAACGTCTGCTTCTCACGCTCCTCAAGTTTGGAATTGTTGCAGTGATCCTGACCTATTTGGTCCAGAGCGGGCGTCTCAACATTGAGCGGCTGTTGCTGTTCCACGAGCATCCGGGGATGTTGGCGACGATGGTGGCGGTGCTGGCTTTGTTGGTGGTGCCGATGTCGGCACTGCGGTGGTGGTTGCTACTGCGGGCGATTGGCTTGGCCGTGACACCCAACCGCGCTTTCCTGCTGACGTGGATCGGCAGTTTCTTCAACATGACGCTACCCGGCGCAGTCACAGGAGATGTCGTGAAAGGCTACTATGTGATCCGGGAACAGGAAGCCGAAGGGCGGACGCGGGCGTTCATGACGCTGCTCATTGACCGCTTTGTGGGGTTGTTTGGATTGATCGTGATGGCCTTCATCGCGCTGGCCACGAACTGGGATCTGATCCTTGGCAAGGCATCGCTACACCCTTTGGCATGGATGATCGCCGGACTATTTGTGGGAACGCTGCTGTTTTATGGTGTGGTGCTGTATCCATTCCGGGAAGGGCAAGACCCTTTCATCCGGTTTTTCCAGCGTTTGCCCGCCAGCGGGTTCACGCTCAAGGTCTATACGGCTTTCAAGAGTTTCCAGCACCATCGCCGCACCCTGCTTGTGACCCTGCTGATCTCGATTGGAGTGCATTCCATGGTTGCCCTGCTGTTTTTTGAGATCGCCCAAATGATGGGAATCTTCGGAATGGAACTGGCCACTCAGTTCTTCATCATGCCCATTGGCCTGATCACCATTGCACTTCCGGTTGCACCCGGAGGCATCGGTATTGGCCATGCCGCGTTTGAATCGCTATATCAGCTGGTGGGGCTTTCCGGAGGCGCGGATGTCTTCAACCTCTACATCATCGTCCAGCTTGCAGTCTATATGTTGGGCGGGATTCCCTACCTGCTACACAGTCGGGAGTACCGCGTTCCGGAAGAAAAGGCGGTTTAGGGTCCGGTTTAGGAGGTGTTTTCCCCGCTTAGAAATTTCCGGAACTGGCGTGCTGCTTGGGCACGCATGGAGACGGTGGCTTTCTCATCCCCAGTCAACTCTCCAAAGGTTTTAGAAAAACCTTCCGGCTGGAAAATTGGATCCCATCCGAACTCACGGGAGCCGCGTGCCGGTACGATCTTGCCCGCAACCTTGCCTCGGAAAAGGTGCATGACTTCACCATTCTCGGTGTAACCGAGGCAGCACACGGCCTTGGCCCGAAAGTCCCGAAAGGGTTTCAGCGCTTGCACCATTCCATCTGGGCCAAGATTCTTGAGGAACCATTTGACGAGCGGCCCCGGAAGTTCGTTCCACGCCAAGAAATAGAGCGAGGTGTCCTCAACCACGACAGGTTTTTGCAGATGCTCAAAAGCAGCGTGGAGTTTGTGGCGGGTGATGTCTTCCAGTACAGAGGTCTGGAGTTCCAGAAGCTCAAAAGATTCCTGCCCGAGCGGCTCGCCGAGCAGGGCTTCGAGTTCTCGCCGCTTGTTTTCGTTGGAAGTGACGAAGTGCAGACGAGGGTCAGGCATCAGCTTGGAGAAGGCATAAGGTTTATTTTGTGATCGAGTTAACCGGAGTCAGCGTTGGCTTTCCGGAGAAATGAGCGTCGAGGTTGTCCACCATCAATTGTCCCATGGCGAGCCGGGTTTGCTTGGTGGCACTGGCCTGGTGAGGTTGCAGCACAATGTTGGGCATCTGAATCAATTCTTCAGGCACATGGGGTTCGTTGGTGAAGACGTCCAATCCCGCTGCGAGTAGGGTGCCGGATTGAAGAGCGGAGATCAGTGCGGGTTCGTCCACGACCGAACCACGGGCGACGTTGACAAGGATTCCGGACGCTCCAAGAGCTTCGAGCACCTCCTTGTTGATCAAATTGCGAGTGGACTCACCACCCACGCAACTGGCGATGAGGAAGTCCGAGTTCCGAGCCAGTTCCACAAGACTTGGCTCAAACCGATAGGCGACCTCCGGCTGCTCACTGCGCCCGTGGTAAGCGATGGTCATGTCGAACGCCTCTGCACGGCGGGCGATGGCTTTGCCGATGCGTCCCAGTCCGAGGATGCCGAGGCGTTGGCCATAAACTCGTTTTTTTAGCGGCAACAAGCCTTGGGTCCAGCGGCCTTCTCTTACAAAGCGGTCCCCTTCCACGATCCCGCGTGTGGTTGCCAGCAACAAACCAATCGCGTAATCGGCAACCTCTTCGGTGAGTATGTCGGGTGTGTTGGTGACGGTTATTTCGCGTTTGGTGGCATGTTCAACATCTACGCCTTCGTAACCAACCCCAAAGCTGGCAATGATTTTGAGATTTGGAAGGGAATCGATGAATGATTGTGGTGCCCAGCCTTCGGTGGCAACTCCTCTCACGCGATCACGAATTTTTGCAATGAATGATTCTTCAATATCTGTTTTCCAAAGCTCATGAACCTTGAATTGTGTTGCTAAGTGGGTTTCTACTTCTGGTAAGATCATTGCTGATTTAACAAGAATGATTTCGTCCATCCCTAACCTCTTTCAATTGAAATGTTGACTGAAACTCCATTGCGAAAACTACTTTCAGGGGTTCCTGCAATTCCGGTGATGACCGTCCGGGAGGTGCAGGAATCCACGGAAATTGCCAAAGCCCTCCATGCTGGAGGGTTGACGGTCTTTGAAATCACTCTGCGGACTCCTCAGGCGTGGGCAGCCGTAGAAGCCCTCAGAAAAGAACTCCCGGATGCTTGCGTTGGCATTGGCACGGTGGTGCGGGAGGAGCAACTGCGCCAAGCTCACGAATCCGGAGTGGATTTTGCGGTCAGTGCGGCACTGCATCTACCCCTCGTTGAAGCTGCCCAAAAACTTGGACTGCCCTACCTTCCCGGAACTGAAACCGCTTCCGAAGTCTTTGCCGCCCGTGAAGCAGGTTGCACCACGCTCAAGCTCTTTCCAGCAGTGGCTTCCATGGGCATGGACCGCCTCAAGAATTTCGCACCCGTCTTTCCGGACGTGGACTTCGTTCCAACCGGAGGCATCAACTCTGATAATTTTCGAGCCTACCTTACCATACCCAATGTCCTCACGGTTGGCGGAGGCTGGATGATGCCGAAGCAAGTGGTGGCAGATAAAAGCTGGCGAGCCTTGGAAGGGGTCGCCCGTGATCTCGTTGCCAGAACAGCTGAGTTGACCTAAGCCACAGACTCCCACGATCCGGATTTTCCGGCACAATAGAGGGCATCCAGAACACGCATGTTCGCGACAGCATCCTGCACAGGTCCGTCATCAATGTCCCCCTCCCGGACTCTTGCCTCAAAGGTTTCAGCCTGACAAGTGTACTGATCAACTATGGGTAGATCAGTGATCGTTCGGAAGCGGTCATGCGTGGATTCACCCTCATCGAGAAACACCCGGCACGGCATCTGGTTGGGTGAGTTGAAGGGGATTTCTACCTCGATGCGTCGCTTGGTGCCATAAACCTGCACCCGCTGGTATGGAACCATCTGGGTGCTGCAGACAAAACTCGCCTGCCCCCCGGAAGGAAAGCGCATCAGGACGGAGGCCAAACGATCGGTTTTGAATTCAGGATCATCCTCCACAATCGCTGCAACTGCTTCCGGCTCCTCTCCAAACAACAATCGGCTCACGACTACCGGGTAACAACCAATGTCGTAGATTCCACCACCGCCGAATTCTGGGATGTTGCGGATGTTTTCGGCGTCACGGTTTGTGTAGGAAAAGCACGCCTGCACGGCCACGAGTCGTCCTAGGGTTCCGTCCTGCACGCGATCCCGAACCCAATGCCACTGCGGGTTGTCCCGGACCATGAAAGCTTCAGTGATCAGCACTCCGGTTTCGTGCTGCACGTCGAGCAGTTGCGCAGCTTCCTTAGCGGTGAGGGCAATCGGTTTTTCGCAGAGGACATGCTTTCCAGCACTGGCGGCGTCGATAGTCAGCGGAACGTGCAAATGGTTCGGCAGTGGATTGTAAATCGCGTCAATCTCGGGATCGGCCAACAACTCCTCGTATGATCCATAGGCTTTTGGAATTCCAAGAGCAGAGGTGGTTGCTTGTGCTAGCTGCAAATCTCGACTGGCCAGAGCCACAACTTCTCCCGTGCGACTTTTTTGCATCGCCGGGATCACCATTTCGCGTCCAATTTTTGCAGTACTGAGAACGCCCCAGCGTAGTTTGTTGCTCATCTTTGTTTTATGCGCCGCTGCCGGCGTCCATGCAGAAGTTGCCTCGGGTGCACATCCGACTCGTGTCCGAACCAAGGAAAAGCACGAGTTGGGAAATGTCCTCCGGCTCGATTTGATCAGGCAGGCACTGCTGCCCGACGGTGAACGCCTCATACTCAGGAGTGAGAATCTCCTTCACCTGCCGTGGGGTGCGCACCGAACCCGGAATCACGCAGTTGACGCGAATGCGGTCCTTGCCGTAGGCGCGGGCGAGGCTGACTGTGACCCCTTCAATTGCCGCCTTGGCCGTGGTGTAAGCAGGCATGAAGCCCAATCCCATGTGCCAACTGCACGATCCCATGTTGATGATCGAACCACCTCCGGATTCGGCCATCTTTGGTTGCACCGCCTGAGCGGCGAAGAAATGGTGATGCAGGTTGATGCGCAACCGTTCCTCCCAATACTCCGGAGTGACAGTTTCCGGTTCGTGGCGTTGATCGTTGGCGGCGTTGTTGACGAGGATTTTCACTGTGCCGAGTTGCGATTCGACTTTCCGAATGGCTTCACGGAGTGCAGGAATATCCGTCACGTCGCAGGGCAGGAACAGTGGTTTCTGGCCTTTTGCCGCCAACGAATCGGCAAGCTGCTCGGAGGCGTTCTCCTGAATGTCGAGGAACGCGACCTGGCTACCCTGTTCGACAAACGCTGCCACTGTTGTTGCGCCAATGCCGGTGCCGCCACCAGTCACTAGCACGGTCTTGCCTTTGAGGTCCGGATAGCTTGCTCGGAGTTCGGTCATCGTCATGGATTGAATTTGAGGTCAGGGTTTCATCTCATTCACCACTTGCCGGGCACCGTGCAGGATGAAGTGGTTGTCTGCGAGAATTGTCACCGAGTCGAAGCCTTGTTCGATCATGCGTTTGGCATAAGCGGTAGAACCGCAGTGCATGCAGGCTCGCACGTTGTTGCGCTTGGCAGTGGTGAGGATGAGGTCAATGGCCTCCAGCAATTCCGGTTCTTCGCGGTCTGGCTTGGGTTCATAACCGAGCGAGAGTCCGAGGTCAGACGGGCCAATGTAGCAGCCGTCGAGTCCGGGAGTGCTAAGAATTGCGTCAATGTTCTCCAGTGCCTCACGGGTTTCGATCATGGCGAGGGCGAGGGTGGTGGTGTTGGCGTGTTCGCGGTAGCCGGAACCAGCGTACAGCTGTGCGCGGTGCGGCCCCCAACTGCGCTCGCCTAGTGGAGGGTACTTGCTGGAACGCACGAACGCCTCGGCTTGTTCCCGCGTGTTGATCATCGGGCAGATGATGCCGTAGCATCCGGCATCAAGCAGTTTCATGATGATGCCGGGTTCGTTCCACGGCACTCGCGCCAGAGGCACGACCGAGGTGGTAGAAATCGCTTGGAGCATCGGGAGCGCGGTTGTGTAGTCAATCAGGCCGTGCTGAAGGTCAACGGTCAGGGAATCCCAGCCTGCTTGAGCCATCATTTCGGCAGAAATGCTGCTGGGGATTCCGAGCCAACCGTTGAGAGTCCAGCCTCCGGACTCCCACTTGGTTTTCAAAAGGTTTTCGCGCATGGGCTTGATGGTTTGAGTTTCAGAAAATGACGATCCGGGGATCAATGCTTCGCGTCTGCTGCTTTAGCCATCCAAGAACTTTCCGAAGCGCACTGCTGAGGCACCCAGAGTTTGGCGGCGGGAGGGCATGATGAGGACGCAATTATCGTAGGGGGTGGTGACGGGCTGGTCACCATCGTGACCGATGACGGTTCCGGCAGCGGGAATGACTTCAAGCCCGACAAACGACTCGACGAAACGAAACGAAGTGGTCTGGATGGTGTAGGGTCCGGAAACCTCGATGAAGCGTTGCTGGGCAGGAGGGGCCACGCGCAGGTGAGGAGTGACGGTTTCTTTCGAAATCACCCCGGTTGCCCAGAGGAATCGCCATGCTGCCGTGATTGCCAATTCTGCACTGCTTGCTTCCCAATGCTGTCCACATTCAATCAACAGGGCGTTCTTGGGGCTGTCCGGATCGGAAAATCCCTCGTAGTCGCGCATCCGCCGACCCGCCTTGTGCCCCCAGTCGGTCACGGCGACTTCTGGAATTCCAATCGTTTTGGCGAGTTCCCGGCCCTTGGCGAGCGGTCCGGCCATCATCAAGGGCGTGGTTGCCGTCTGCATCGAGTGGATGTCCAGCAGCAGGTCCACGGTTTCCACTATCGGATGCATTGCTCGCGCTCGTCGCAGTTCCACGCTGTCGCGGTCGCCCTCCAGCACCTCCTTGGTCCAGAGCCGATTGAAGTCCTCCTCGACAAAGCGGGAGGCAGTGGGGGTGTCCGGATCAAAGCTGTGGTAGGCGACAACATTCATGAACGCCAGCGTGAGTTTGCCCTGTAGCGGGCGCACACCGTTTTGCAGGAGGTGGTCAACGGCGATGGCTCCGCACAACTCGTTGCCATGCACCACCGCACTGACCATCACATGCGCTCCCGGTTTTCCGGAGTCGAACTGATGGACGTACTCAACCCCGGTGTTGCCCGCACGGTAGGCGGAAATATCCGGAGGCGTGAGCGAGACGGGATAAGTGAGATCGTCTGTAGCGGGCATGGCAGTTGGGTCCAGAATTGAGGATGAACGGTGGTTAATCACTGAAAACACGTTAGTCGGTTTTGCGCCCCCGTTCAACTGTAATGCACCCTCGTGTGATTTTTACCTTGTGCAATTAAGGTCAGTCCACTAGACCATAACCTTATCCTTGGCCGTTCCGGAAGGTCCGGATTTGCCTAAATCGTCAATCTGTCATGGGGCATGAGGCTTCATGGCTTTCTCAGGGAGAATCATGAAACGACTGCTTTGCATTGTGCTGACACTCGGCACCCTGTTGGTTGCTGGAAACGCTGCGGCGCAGGAATTGAGGGCGGGCATCAAGTCCGAACCCTCCTCCATCGACCCGCACTACCACAACCTTGGACCCAACAACGCACTGGCCCGGGAAATTTTCGACCGCTTGATCATGACCGATTCCAAGCAGCAACTGCTGCCTGGGCTGGCGGTTTCGTGGAAGGCGATCAATGACCTGACGTGGGAGTTCAAGCTGCGCAAGGGTGTGAAGTTTCACGATGGTAGCCCGTTTACCGCCGATGACGTGGTCTTCACCTTTCAGCGGGCACCGAACGTCCCGAGCTCCCCTTCGAGCTTCGGCACCTACCTCAAGGGCAAGACGATCTCCAAGGTGGGCGATCACACCGTTCACATCAAAACCGAACGACCCTATCCGTTGATGCCGAACGACATGTCCACCTTTAGCATCATCTCCAAGAAGCACGGAGACGGCGCGACCACGGAGGACTACAACAGCGGCAAAGCCACCATCGGTACCGGCAAGTTCAAGTTTGTCGAGTGGGTGCCCGGAGACCGCTTGATTTTGGAGCGCAACGAGAATTACTGGGGGGAGAAGCCCGAATGGAAGCGCATCGTGATTAAGCCCATCAAGTCGTCACCTGCCCGTGTTGCCGCCTTGCTCGCCGGGGATGTGGACTTCATTGACAACGTGCCGACTACCGATATCACCCATCTGAAAAGTGAGTCGGGCGTCGAACTCAGCCAAGGCATTTCCAATCGGGTGATCTACCTGCACCTTGACCATGACCGTGATGATTCGCCGTTTGTGAAATCAAAGAATGGCGGAGCCATCAAGAATCCGCTGAAGGACTTGCGTGTTCGCAAGGCGATCTCTAAGGCGATTCGCCGCGATGCGATCGTGGACCGGGTGATGGAAGGCGTGGCGATCAAGGCTGGGCAGCTGCTTCCAGACGGCTTCTTCGGAGTCAGCCCGAACCTGAAGCCGGAAGCCTATGACCCGGCTGGTGCGAAGAAACTGCTGGCCGAAGCGGGAGTTCCCAACGGCTTTCAGTTGACCATCCACGGCCCGAACGACCGCTACATCAACGATGCGAAAATTTGCGAGGCAGTGGCCCAGATGCTGACACGCATTGGCATCAAGACGGCGGTGGAAACCATGCCGAAGAGCATTTTTTTCAACCGGGCATCACGAGGTGGGCCAAACAAAACCCCGGAATTCAGTTTCATCCTTGTTGGTTGGGGTGCAGGTACGGGTGAAGCTTCTTCACCACTTAAGTCGCTGCTGCACACCTATGACAAGTCACGAGGCTTCGGCGCGTCCAATCGTGGGCGCTACTCAAATCCGGAGTTAGACCGCTTGGTGGAAGATGCACTGGCTACCGTGGATGACGCCAAGCGCAAGAATCTACTGGAAAAAGCTACGGAGATGGCTATTAACGACTTGGGCATCATCCCGCTACACTATCAGGTGAACACCTGGGCAGCTCGCACGGGCATCAAGTACAATGCCCGCACGGACGAAGCCACCGTGTATTCCGACGTGTTTACCCAGTAACCTATCCCTCATCAAGGCGGTTGTCTGCAGATGACCGCCTTTTTCACACGCCTGACCTCCTTCTAACCCCGATTCCACCGTGTCAGTTTTCATCATCCGCCGCTTGTTGCAAAGCCTTGTGGTCGTGCTGGTGATGTCGCTGTTGGTGTTTGTCGGCGTCAACGTCGTCGGCGATCCCGTGGATATGCTTGTCAATCCAGAGGCGGATCAGGCGGAGATTGATCGGGTGATCCGGGATTTTGGTTTGGACAAGTCGCTTCCGGAACAATATGGGCGCTTTCTCCTCAACGCCCTACAGGGAGACCTCGGCAAGTCTTTCATTTTTGGAACACCTGCACTGAAACTCATCATTCAGCGGATGCCTGCAACGCTGGAACTGGCTTTTGCCGCTCTGTTCATGGCTGTCCTCGTCGGCATTCCACTCGGAATCTATGCGGGGTTGAAGCCGGAATCGAAGCTCAGTCGCACGATTATGGCCGGCTCAATCTTGGGCTTCAGCCTCCCGACCTTCTGGGTGGGACTGATGATGATCATGGTCTTCGCGGTGATGCTGGGCTGGCTACCGTCCACTGGACGCGGGGACACCGTCTTGGTGAACGGCATCGAGGTCAGTTTTCTGACACTCGACGGGCTGTCGCATTTACTGATGCCCGCGCTCAACCTCTCCTTGTTCAAGATGTCGTTGGTGATCCGGCTTGCACGGGCGGGTACCCGCGAGGTGGTTCATCAGGACTACATGAAATTTGCCCGCGCCAAGGGATTGAGCGAATCCCGGCTCATCTTGGTACATTTGCTCAAGAACATTCTCATTCCAGTCGTGACCGTGCTGGGCTTGGAGTTGGGCGGGCTGATCGCCTTCTCGGTTGTAACCGAGACGGTGTTCGCGTGGCCGGGGATGGGCAAGCTGATCATTGACTCGATCCATCTGCTGGACCGCCCCGTGGTTGTGGCGTACCTGATGATCATTGTGTTGATGTTTGTGACCATCAACCTAGTCGTGGACATCCTCTACTCGATCCTCGATCCCCGCGTGCGCTTGCAGGATCTCAAGACCTGACCCGGACATGACAACTCTCCAAAATGAAGTGAACCCTGCGCAAAACATCGTCAAAATGCAGACTCCCTTCCAACGGTTCGTAGCAGACTACTTTGAAAGTCGGATCGCTACAGTGGCCTTCGCTGTGCTGCTGGTGATCCTCTTCATTGGAGTGTTCGCTTCTGTCATTTCTCCGACTGATCCCTACGATCTTGCCGTGGTGGATGTGATGGACAGCCGCCTGCCTCCAGGCACAGAGGGTTACACCGGCATGACCTTCTGGCTCGGCACCGACGGCGCCGGGCGCGACCTGCTCAGTGCGATCTTCTACGGACTTCGGACTAGCCTTGGCGTGGGGGTTGTGAGTGGTTTGATTGCACTTTGCATTGGTGGGGCGGTTGGGTTGATTGCAGCTTATTTTGGAGGAAAGACGGAAACCCTGATCATGCGGGTGGTCGATCTGCAACTCAGCTTTCCGGCGATTCTTGTGGCGCTGGTGCTGGTCGCGGTGCTGGGCAAGGGGGTGGATAAGATCATTGTCGCGCTGGTGGTGGTGCAGTGGGCCTACTACGCCCGTACCGTGCGTGGCAGTGCCTTGGTGGAGCGACAGAAGGAGTACATTGAGGCTGCGACGTGTCTAGCGCTAAGCCACCGTCGCATTGTCTTCCGGCACCTTCTGCCCAATTGCCTGCCGCCGCTGATCGTGGTGGGAACGCTACAGATCGCCCATGCGATCTCGCTAGAGGCAACGCTGAGCTTTCTCGGCATCGGACTGCCGATCACCGAACCCTCACTGGGATTGCTGATTGCTAACGGATTTGAGTACATGCTGAGCCAAAAATACTGGATCAGCTTCTTTCCCGGCATCGCCCTGCTGATCACCATTGTCACGATCAACCTTGTGGGCGACCAACTTCGGGATGTCCTCAACCCGCGCTTGCAGAAGTAGGGATGTCCCAAGCTACACTGGAAGTCCGGAATCTCCAAACCCACTTCTTCACTCGCGCTGGAGTGGCAAAGGCGGTGGAAGGGGTGGGTTTCACGGTGGCACCGGGCCAGATTCTCGGCTTGGTCGGGGAGTCTGGTTCCGGAAAATCGGTGACGGGCTTTTCGATTCTCGGCTTGGTGGACCCTCCGGGGCGGGTGGTTGGCGGGCAGATTCGGTTCAATGGAAAAGAACTCATTGGTCTCCCGGAAGAGCAAATGCGCCGGATTCGTGGCAACCGTATGGCGATGGTCTTTCAGGATCCGATGATGACGCTCAATCCTGTGCTGCGTATCGACACGCAGATGATTGAGGCCATTCTGGCGCACAAACAGGTTGGGCGCAAGGTGGCACGTCAGCAGGCGCGGGATGTGTTGGGACAAGTGGGCATTCCCTCTCCGGACGAAAGGCTTCAGGCGTATCCCCACCAGTTCTCCGGAGGGATGCGCCAGCGTGTCGCTATTGCGATTGCCCTGCTCAACAAGCCGGATTTGATCATTGCCGACGAACCGACCACCGCGCTTGATGTGACCATCCAGGGGCAGATTCTCCATGAGGTGCAGCGGCTTTGCCGCGAATCTGGAACCGCACTGATTTGGATCACGCACGATCTCGCAGTGGTGGCTGGACTTGCGGACAAGATTTGCGTGATGTACGCGGGCCGGATTGTCGAAAGCGGCACCGTGGACGAAGTGCTCGATCAGCCGCTGCATCCCTACACCCACGGGTTGATTGGTTCGGTTCCTGCGCATAATCGGCGGGGCCAGCGCCTCCATCAGATTCCGGGGATGACCCCGTCGCTGCTCCATCTTCCGCAGGGTTGTGCCTTCCGCACCCGCTGCCCCCGTGCCGACGAGGCCTGCTTGATCTCACCGGAAAACATCGAAGCACTTCCAGGACGTTGGATGCTTTGCCACCATCCGCACTTGGAAGCCCAATGACCACACTGCTGGAAACGTGCGGACTCTCCAAGTGCTTTGTCAAACACTTGGACTTTGCTGCGAAAATTGCGCAGAAGCTGGGCGCGGACATCCGGGAGGAAATCGTGCAGGCGGTGGATCACGTTGATCTTGCCATCACGCAAGGCGAGGTTGTTGGTTTGGTGGGAGAGTCCGGGTGCGGCAAATCCACCTACGGGCGCATGGTCGCAGGTATCCTCGCACCGACCACGGGGACCCTCCACTATCACGGGGCCGAAGTTACCGACCCCTCTAGTCCGGCAGGCAAAGTTGCCGCCCTGAAAATCCAGATGATCTTTCAGGATCCCTTCGCCTCGCTCAACCCCCGAATGCGCGTCCGCGACATTGTGGGGGAAGCGCCCAAGGTTCACGGATTGCTTGGTGGAAGGACACAGGACGAGTATGTGGAAGACATGCTGGAAAAGGTGGGGCTGGATGCGTCTTACAAGGTGCGCTACCCTCACCAATTTTCCGGAGGGCAACGTCAGCGCCTCGGTGTGGCGCGTGCCTTGGCGGTGAAGCCGGAGTTTCTGGTGTGTGACGAAGCTGTGGCTGCGCTTGACGTCTCTATTCAGGCGCAGGTTCTCAACCTCTTCATGGACCTCCGGGAGCAACTGGACCTCACCTACCTCTTCATCAGCCACGATCTCAGCGTCGTCGAACACATCTCGGATCGTGTGGTGATCATGTATTTGGGACGAGTAGTTGAAGTTGCGCCGACGGAGGAATTGTTCCGGAATCCCAACCACCCTTACACCCAAGCCCTGCTCAACGAAGTGCCGCGCCTCGATCTCCGGAGGCGGGAGTACACACCGGTCGCTGGGGAAATCCCCTCGCCGCTGGATCCTCCATCCGGGTGCCACTTTCACCCGCGCTGTCCCCATGCCTCCCAACGTTGTCGCGAGGAAACTCCGGTGTTGAAGGAGATTGCTACCGAACGGCGGGCGGCCTGCCACTTGAACGATTCGTCCGGATGATGCACTGTGGATGCTCAAAGTTGCGCCAAACACGAAAGAGGCCGACATGCAGCAGAAGCCACTGGGAAGAAAAAACTACGGACACATCCCGCACCTGCCCGGAAGCCGGATGCAGGCGCACGGCACACGGTACGAACTGTCCCACGAGCCTTTCGTGGTGTTTGACTTAATGGTTGGCGACAAGCGGATGCCGTATGACGAATTTGCGGAACGCATCGCAGTTGGGGAGTTTGTCACGCCCACGCTGTTGCACCGGGGTGGGCCGTTGAGCCTTGACGAAACCTTGAAGCGTCTCGGCGAGCGTGGTTTTCATGGGTCGCTTGATCCCGTCGAGGGGGCTGTCTGGCGAGTGGAGCGGGACAAACCCACCGGCAAAAAGGGTGAACGGCGGCACATCGTGGATTGCTTGGTGAAAGATGTGCGCCCGGGCAAGTTGGACGGGATGTACCTGCCCGAACTCTCCGGACAGGAGTCGGTTTGGAACTGGCGTCCTTGAGACGGTGCGTCACCTTTTCCCAAACTGGATTCCCACCGAAAACCACCAGCCTTCCGTGGGAGAAAAATCCGAAAAGTCGGTTCTCAAGCAAATGCTGCCGGAAGGTCCGTGGCAACCGCTGGTGTTTGACGTGCCGCACAGCGGACGCGAGTATCCGGGGGACTTTGGCTCAATCCTTCCCGAAGCCAAGCTGCGCTATGGTGAGGATGCGTATGTTGATGAGCTGATCACAGACGCTCCCGCATTGGGCATTCCGGTGCTGGCGGCGCGATTTCCCCGGACGTACTTGGATCCCAATCGCAGTCCGGACGACTTGGACCCCGACCTCCTCAGCGAGCCGTGGCCTGGAGCGGACGTCACCTTGGATGAGTGGGCGGAAATGGGGGTGCAATCCCTTCAGCCTAGCATCAAGTCCCGTCGCGGGATTGGCCTGATCTGGGAGGAGTTCGCAGCAGGCGGGGTGCTGTACGACCGCCGACTTGCCCCGGTGGAGGTCTTTCGGCGCATCCAGAACTGCCACCTTCCCTACCACGCAACGCTTGATGAGTGGTTCCAGCGGTTGCGATCCGACTTTTCCAGCATCTGGCATGTCAACTGGCATTCGATGAAATCACGGGGAAACCAGCACACCCCTGACAAGCCGGGAACGCTGCGCCCAGACATTGTGCTGGGGGATTTGCACGGAACCGCCTGCGCCCCGGAGTTCACGGGCTTGGTGCGGGAAGTGCTGACGGATTTAGGTTATGATGTTTCCGTCAATGATCCCTACGCAGGTGCGTGGATTCTGCAACGCTGCTCGGCTCCGGAGCAGGGCATCCACAGCCTGCAAATCGAAATCCGCCGCGACCTCTACATG